>JAOPYM010000338.1 GCA_025964615.1 Actinomycetes bacterium | reverse complement strand
GCGCGTGTCCCCCGGACCGGGACGCCGCGACCGCGCCGTTCAACCACGCCCCGGAGGCCGCGTTCGACGACGCGGTGCTTCCCGATGGGGCCGCCCTGCTGGCCGAACTCGCGCTGCGGAGGCTGGACCAGGAGCTGATGTAAGGTCCGCGCATGGACGACTTCGATCTCGACATGCCGGGCAATGTCGCGGCCTTCGAGCAGACCGTGCGCTCGACCATCGCGCTGGCCGACGGCTTCGAAGCAGGTGACTGGGAGCTGCCCACCGAGTGCCCGGGGTGGACCGTCAAGGACCAGCTCGCGCATCTCGTCGGTGTCGAGCGGATGCTGCTCGGCGACTCCGAGCCCGTACACGAACTGCCCGCCGACCTCCCGCACGTCCGCAACGACTTCGCCCGCCTCCTCGAGGTGCCCATCGACGCTCGCCGCCCGGTACCGGGCCCGCAGGTGCTCGCCGAGCTGCGGGAGACACTGGAGCGGCGGCTGGCCGCGCTTGCGACCACCGATCCCACGGCGGAGACGATGTGCCCGGACGGCAAGCTGGGCCCGTACTCCCGGCTGATGATGTTCCGGGCGTTCGACTGCTGGGTGCACGAACAGGACATCCGGCGGGCCACCGGTCACCCCGGCAACCTGGACTCGCCCGCGGGCGCACGAGCCCGGCAGATTCTCAGCGGCGGGCTGCCCTTCGTGGTCGGCAAGCGGGCTCGTGCCGAGGCCGGGCAGTCGGTGCTGTTCGAGGTCTCCGGGCCGCACGGCTTCCGGACCGCCGTGCTCGTGGGCGAGGACCGGCGTGCCCGCGTCACCGAGCAGGTCGCCGAGCCGACCGTGGAACTGGACCTCGACTGGGAGGCCTATCTGCGCCTCGCGGCCGGCCGCTGCGGCCCGGCCGAGATCGCCGCCGGGGTGCACGGGGACGCCGACCTCGCCGCCCGGGTGCTGGCGAGTCTGGCCATCACCCCCTGAAGACGACGGTCTTGTCGCCGTTGAGCAGAACGCGGTGCTCGGCGTGCCAGCGGACCGCGCGGGCCAGCGCCAGGCACTCCACGTCCCGGCCGACCGCGACCAGGGCGTCCGCGTCCTGCGCGTGGTCGACCCGGGCGACCTCCTGCTCGATGATCGGCCCCTCGTCCAGGTCCGCCGTGACGTAGTGCGCGGTGGCGCCGATCAGCTTGACGCCCCTGGTGTGCGCCTGGTGGTACGGGCGGGCGCCCTTGAAGCCGGGCAGGAAGGAGTGGTGGATGTTGATGGCGTTGCCCTGCAGTTTGGCGCACAGGTCGTCGCTGAGGATCTGCATGTAGCGGGCGAGCACCACGAGGTCGGCCTGGTAGTGCTGCACGAGGGTGAGGACCTCCGTCTCCTGCGCCTCCTTGCCGTGCGGCGCGATCGGCAGGTGGTGGTAGTCGATGCCGTACGACTGGGTGAGCGGGCGCAGGTCGGGATGGTTGGAGACCACCGCGACGACCGCGATGTTGAGCAGCCCCGACCGCTGCCGGTAGAGCAGGTCGTTGAGACAGTGGCCGCCCTTGGACACCATGATCAGGACCCTGGTGGGCGCGCTCGCGTCGTACAGCCGCCAGTCCAGCTCGAACAGCGGGGCCAGCGCCGCGAACGCACCGTCCAGCGTGTCCTTCGCGGCGGGGTCCCCCTGGAACTGAACCCGCATGAAGAACCGGCCGGTCGCCAGGTCGCCGTACTGCTGGCTCTCCAGGATGTTGCAGTCGCGGGTGGCCAGCAGCCCGGACACCGCGGCGACGATGCCGAGCCGGTCCGGGCAGGACAGCGTCAGGACGTAGCTCATGCCTCATTCTCTCGTTGACTCGTGGCGTTTCCCGCACCTGAAGCCGGCACCATGCGGGAAACGCCACGGGTCAACGGCATCAGACGGCGCGCAGGCCACGGTGGGAGGGCCAGGTGTGGACGGCGCGCAGGAGCTTGATGAACTCCTGCTCGGCGGGGCCGAGCAGGCGGTCCCTGCGATGGGCCAGGACGATCGGGCGCGGCTCGGGGGCCCCGGCCACGTCGATCACGGCGAGCCGCCGGTCGGCCAGCTCGCTCTCCACGCAGTGCTCGGACACCAGGGAGATCCCGAGCCCGGCGGCGACCGACTGCTTGATGGTCTCCGGGCCCCAGATCTCTGAGGTCGTGGCCTCGGCCAGCCCCCACCCGGCCAGCGCCTCCTCCTGTACGGCCCGGGTCGAGGACCCCGGCTCACGCAGCAGGAACCGTTCCCCGGCGAGCTGCGCGGGATCGGCCTTCACCGAATCGGCGAGCGGGTGGTCGGGCGGTGTGATCAGTACGACCCGGTCCTCCAGGATCGGCTCGCTGACCAGCTGCGGAGCCCTCGGTACGCCGGCGAAGACCGCCACCCCGACCTCGCCGTCGACCAGGCGCTTCTCGACCTGCTCGGCGTTGCCGACGAAGATGCCGACATCGATGCCGGGGTGCTCGGCGCGGAAGGCGGCCAGCAGCGGCGGCAGCAGGTACGTGCCGACGGTGGTCGAGCCGCCGGCCACCAGCGTGCCGCTCTGCAGCCCGGAGACCTGGCGGATGGCCGCCACCGCCTCGTCTGCCAGCAGGAAGACCCGTTTGGCGTACTCCAGGAGCACCTCGCCCTCGGGGGTCAGCCGGATGCGGGCCCCCGAGCGGTCGATGAGCGTGGTGCGCAGCGCCTGCTCCAGCTGGCGGACCTGGTTCGAGACCGACGGCTGGCTCAGGTAGAGCTTGTTCGCGGCGGCGGAGAATCCGCCCTCCTCGATGACCGTCATGAAGATCCACAACCGGTACAGGTTGAGCTGCACTCTTGGCTCCTTATACGCGGGCGGCCTTGATCGACTGGGCCAGGGCGTCCTCCAGCTCCTGGAGCCTGTCCCACGGAATATGCCCCATGGTGCAGATTCGGAAGTACTGCGACGAAAGATGCCCCTGGCCTGCGTATATGACATACCCGCGCGACTTGAGCTCGTCATGAAGCCGCTCGTACGACACGGTGTCCGGAAGATGAATCATTGTCACGGAGTTCGACCTCACGTCCTTTTTCACCAGAACCTGGAGGCCGAGCCGCTCGAATCCCGCACGAACCAGGGCCGCCCGTTCGCGGTACAGCTTCGTACGCCCCTCGAAACCGCCCTGCTCGAAGTACTCCTGTAGTGCCTCGTCGAGCGCGTAACAGACCTGCACGGCCGGGGTGAACGGCACGTCGCCCTTGCGCTGCCCGGCCAGGTAGGTGGCGGCATTCAGGTACAGGCTCCGGGCCGGCACCTCCTGGATCCGGTCCACGCCCTTCGGCGAGCACAGGATGAACGAGATCCCCGGCTGCCCGTGCAGGCCCTTGTTGGCGGTGCCGCAGACGATGTCGGCACCCACCTCGCCCAGGTCCTGGTCCTCGTTGCCGGTGCCGCTGATCGCATCGATGACGAACACCTGGTCCGCGCCGAGCAGCGCGCCGATCTCCTTGATCGGGTTGATCAGCCCGGTGGTGGTCTCGTGGTGCACGCAGGCGACCGCGTCCACGTCGTCGTGCTCGTCGAGTGCCCGTTGTACGGCGGCGGGGTCGATCGGGGTGGTCCAGCGGGTCAGGTCGTCGCCGTCGGGCCGTACCTCGTAGGCTGTGATGCTGTTGGCGCGGGCGATCTTCAGTAGCCGCTCGCCGTACACCCCGTTGTTGACGACCAGGACGGCGCGGTCCGCCCGTACCGAACTGATCACCGCCATCTCCATCGCCGAGGTGCCCGAGCCGGTGATCAGCAGGGCCTCGTGGCCGGGCAGTCGGAGCGCGCGGGGCAGGTCGGCGCGGAGCCTGGCGAGCAGTTCGCCGAACTCGGGCTCGCGGTGACAGAGGTCTCCACGGAGCAGCGCGTCCTTGACGCGCTGCGAGGTGCAGGCCGGGCCGGGGTTAAGGAGGATCAGGTCGTCGTCCACGGTTCCCGACGCTAGTGACCGCCCGGCGGGAGCGGAATAGGCGTTTTGCGCATACACCTCATAGGCTCCCCATCTGATTGCATAAATAGACGGCACCGAAGGAGAGGGTGGGATGGCTCAGGATCGGCCAGCGGTGCGGATCATCTGTGTGGACGCGGCGGGGAGGGTGCTGTTGATGCGGTGGCGTGATCCTTACGACGACCGGGTGTACTGGGAGCCGCCCGGCGGGGGGCTCGACGCGGGCGAGACTCCGCTGGAGGCGGCCCGGCGGGAGCTGCATGAGGAGACCGGGCTTGCCGGGTCCGCCGTAGTCGACGTGTCGGTGCCGGTGGAGCGGGACTTCCGGTGGCTGGGCGTCCGGTACCGCAAGACCGAGCCGTTCTACCTGGCCCGGTTCCCCGGTGAGCGGCCCGACGCGCAGCCTGCGGCATTCACCCCTGTGGAGAACGACACCTATGTCGGCAACGGCTGGTTCACGGTCGGCGAGATCGCCGGTCTCGACGTGCTCGAACCGCCGCATCTCCTTGACGCTCTGACCTCGCTGGGTGCGGCATGAGCGCGGCACCGGTCGCGCTCGTCACGGGCGCGGGCTCCGCCGAGGGGATCGGCTTCGCCTGTGCCCGGCAGCTCGCGGACGCCGGGATGCGCGTGGTGGTCACCTCGACGACGGAGCGCATCCAGGAGCGGGTTGCGGAGCTGGGCGGCGAGGCGCTCGGCCTGGTCGCGGACCTGACCGACCCCGCCGCCGCCCACGGCCTGGTACGGGCCACACTGGAACGGTTCGGGCGGCTCGACGTGCTGGTCAACAACGCGGGCATGACGTCGGTCAGTGACCCGGACTCACCCGGTGCCATCGGCGACCTGGACACCGAGACCTGGCACCGGTCCATCGCCCGGAACCTGGACACCGCGTTCTTCATGACCCGGGCGGCGGTCAAGCCCATGCTGGCGGCGGGATACGGGCGCATCGTCAACGTGTCCTCGGTGTCCGGGCCGGTGGTCGCCTGCCGGGGCGACGTCGCGTACCAGGCGGCCAAGGCCGGGATGGTCGGCCTGACCCGCGCGACCGCCCTCGACGTCGCCGACCGGGGGATCACCGTCAACGCCGTCGCACCCGGCTGGATCGCGACCGCCTCGTCGCCCGAGCACGAGCTCAGGGCGGGCTACGCGACCCCGGTCGGGCGGCCGGGCACCTCCGACGAGGTCGCCGCCCTGGTGGCCTTCCTCGCCTCGCCCGGCGCGAGCTACCTCACCGGCCAGGTCCTGGTGGTCGACGGCGGGAACTCGATCGTGGAGGATCACGGCTAGCCCCTTCGTTGAGTCGTCCAATAGAAGCTGGCGTTTCCCGCACCGTTTGAAGAAAAGGTGCGGGAAACGCCAGCTTCTATTGGACGACTGTTCGGGTTGGAGATCCCCACCGAGCAGTGGCTGCCCTGGGAGAACTGACAGGTCAGAGGGTGCGGTCGGCGGGGCCGTCGTAGTGGTCGGGGCCCTGCATCCGCAGGGAGAGCGGCTGCACCATGTCGGAGTTCTCCGAGGCCCGCCAGCCCTTCTCGCGCTGCACCTCCTCGATGGAGTGGGCACACAGCGACAGCGACCGGCAGACGATGAACATGGCCTTGAGCTGGAGCGGCTCGTACCCCATGTCCAGGCCGATGCAGCCCATCGAGCCGGGGCCGTTCAGCCAGACGCGGCGGCCGAAGACGTCCTCGGTGGCGTCCTCCATGGCCCGGGCGATCCCCACGTACCGCCCGGAGATCCCCAGCTCGTCGGAGAGTTCGAGCAGCCGGACCGTACGCGGGTCGCGGATGTGCTGGGCGTGGTGGTACCCGG
>JAOPYM010000300.1 GCA_025964615.1 Actinomycetes bacterium | reverse complement strand
CCTTGACGCGTCGTCTGGACCCCTCTGACCTCCGTTGAGTCGTGGCGTTTCCCGCACCGATTCGCGAATCGGTGCGGGAAACGCCACGACTCAACGGAGGTCAGAGGGGTCCAGACGACGCGTCAAGGCGCGGCCATCAACATGTGAAGCGGCCGTCCTGGTTGGGGGGGTCCGGCGAGAGCGGGACGCCGGGCCTCCCTTCTCCGCTCAGCCGTCCAGGGTCTGGTGGGCGCGGGCGACCAGGTCGGGCACGGCGGCACCGATGTTCTCGAAGCCCTCCCCCACCGTGGCGTGCTGCAGGAACCGGGCGTGGATGCCCTCCACGATGACGGCCAGCTTGAAGCAGGCGAACGCGACGTAGAAGTCCAGGTTCGTCAGGTCGAACCCGGTGAGCTCGGCGTACCGGTCGCTGAACTGGGCGCGGGTCAGGAAGCCCGGCGCGGCGGTGATGGTGGATCCGACCGGCAGTACGTCGAGGTCGGCGGCCTCGGCCCAGTACACCAGCGTCAGGCCCAGGTCGGCGAGCGGGTCGCCCAGCGTCGACATCTCCCAGTCCACCACCGCGGCGATCTCCGGACGGGGTTCAAGCCGGGCCAGCGCGTTGTCCAGGCGGAAGTCGCCATGCACGAGCCGGGCGGGCGCGTCGGCCGGCATCAGTGCGCCGAGGCGTTCCACCAGCCGGTCGTACTCCGGCAGCGGCCTGGTCTGCGAACGCTCCCACTGCTGGCCCCAGCGCTTGAGCTGGCGCGCCATGTAGCCGTCCGGGCGGCCGAAGTCGGCGAGCCCCGCCTTCTCCACATCGACCCGGTGGATGGCGGCCAGGGCCTCGGCCAGGCGCTCACTGAGCTCGCCGGCCTGCTGCGGGGTCACATCCGCACCATCCTCGAGGGTCCGCAGCACCCGGCCCTCGACGTACTCCATCAGGTAGAAGGGTGCGCCGATCACCGACTGGTCCGCGCACATCGCGATGGTACGGGGCACGGGTACGTCGCTGCTGGCGCCGAGCGCGGACAGTACCCGGTGCTCGCGGGCCATATCGTGCGCGGTGGGCAGCACGTGCCCCAGTGGCGGCCTGCGCAGCACGAGCGAGGAATCGGCCAGCGTGACGCGGTACGTCAGGTTGGACCGGCCGCCCGCGAGGAGATCCATGGCGGTGATCGGACCTGCGGCGGGGAGCACCCCGGAAAGCCAGGAGGCCAGACGGGGTACGTCGATGCCGGGCACACCGGCGGGAAGCTCGCTCATGATGCATATTAGAACGTGTTTCGGTTTCCGCTGGGAAGCCGACCCCGGATCATCCCGTCCAGGAAAGCTTTGGACGGAGGTTGTTTTCGGGGCCGAATCGGGTACGCAAAGCGGCGACGGCGTATCAAAGCGGCATCTAAGGCGCTGCCGAGCGTGATCGGCGTCAAATCCAGCCGTACCGGACCCACCGGGCCCGGCCGGATCCTCGAACGCTGACCAATCCAGGGCCTGACCAGCCCGATTGGGGGACATTGACCGTGGCCGACGCATGGCTGCCGGGGGCAGGACGAATGCCGTCGAAACTGGACGGCGGAGCGGCGAAGGGGGGGGCCCCACGCACCATCTGGTTCACCAGTGAATCCGACCCACGAGTCGTCTCCGCCCGCTCGCTGGCCCAAGATCTCGCCGCGGACGGGCGGGCGGCGCACCTGGTCTGGAACCCACTGGACGGAGACCTCGTGCAGATGGTCGCCGCGACCCGCGCGGCGGGGCTGCTCGGCGGGGAGATCGCCTGCGAGGGCCGGGTCTGCGTGCAGATCATGGTGATCGGGCACGCCAGGGACCCCTTCACCGGCGGCCCGCTCAAGAGCCTGCCCTCGATCATCGCCTGGCTGGACTCGTGGGGGGTGCTCCGCCGGTGGCCGGCCGGGCCGCCGCTGTCCACCCCGCAGTCGTACCAGGTCGTCGGCAGCCGCCGGCTCTGGGCGCGCGGCGGTCACTTCGGCTGCTCGCAGGTGCCCGACTCGACCAGACCCGATCCGGGCGGTATCGACATCCGCAAGATCACCGGACCGGAGACGCAGGTGGCGGAGATCCCGAGGACGCGGATCCCCGCGCCACAGGTCCTGGGCCGCCGGGTGGCCGCCCGTCCGCTCGAGCCGGTGCCCACTCCCGAACCAGCGCACACCCGGTCCTGATCTCGGCGGGGCCGGCCCCCGCGTACCCGATCACCAGGCCGTGCATGGTCGGCTCCCCGGCGTAGTGTCGCGTCAGCGAATCCAGGAGTACGCCGCGTTCCGCCGCCTGCCGTTCGACCCGTACCACCGCCTCCTGGGCAAGCTCCACGACCAGGTGCAGGCCCGCGGTGTCACCCCACAGCGGCAGGCCGCTCAGGGCCGCCACGGTGGCCGCCCGGCGCCTGGCGTACTCGGCCCGCATCCGGCGCACGTGCCGGTCCAGGTCGCCGCGCGCGAGCAGCAGGCGGACCGCCTCCTGCGGTACGACGGGCGTACGGTCGCTGAGCTCGAGGCGGCGCACCGAGATCGCCTCGACCAGTTCGGGCCGGGCGACCAGCCAGCCCACCCCGACGTCCGGTGCCAGGATCTTGGCCGTGGTGCCCAGATAGACCACCCGGTCGGGATCGAGCCCGTAGAGCGCCGGCAGCGGGGCGACGTCGTACCGGAACTCGCCGTCGTAGTCGTCCTCGACGATCAGCGCTCCCGTCCGCGCGGCCCAGGCGACCAGCGCCTGGCGTCTGGGCATCGGCAGCACCCCGCCCAGCGGGTACTGGTGTGACGGGGTCGTATAGACCATCGTGAGGTCGCCCGGGAGCGCGTCCACGATCAGCCCGTGCTCGTCGACGGGGCACGGCACGAGCTGCGCGCCGCGCGCCCGCAGGATCGACCGGGCCCGCGCGTAGCCGGGCTCCTCCACCCCCACCCGGTCGCCCGGCCTGAGCACGGCCGCGACGAGCAGGTCGAACCCACTCGTGGCCCCCCTGGTCACCATGATCTGGTCCGGGGCGGCCGCCACGCCCCGGCTGCGCCGCATGTACGCGCCCAGTTCCGCGCGCAGCCCCGGCAGCCCCAGCGGATCCGGCCGCGCCGCCGGCGACACCTCCGCCGCCCGCCGCCACGCCCGCCGCCACGCAGGCGTGTCCAGCGCCGCCACCCAAGGCACCCCCGCCCGCAGATCCACCCCGTTGACTCGTGGCGTTTCCCGCACCAACTGGGGGTCCGGGTGCGGGACACGCCACGACTCAACGGTTACGATCTGCGCGACGTACGTGCCGGAGCCGTGCCGGCCGTCGAGCCAGCCCTCGGCGTAGAGCTGGCTGTAGGCCTCCATGACGACGGTCCGGCTGACGCCCAGCGAGGCCGCCATCGCCCGGCTGGAGGGCAGCCGCTCCCCCGCGGTGAGGCGCCCGTCCCGCATCGCGGCCCGCAGCTGGAGGGTCAGCTGCTCGTTGAGCGACCTGCCGGCGGTCCGTTCGAGAACGAGCGGCAGATCCACAAGTGGTCTCCTTGATCTCGCGCTGATTGGCCCTTTTGAGGTGGCCACTTGGCTTCTAGCGTAGGTGGCATGCTCTCCTCGACCGAACGCACCACTCTCGGCCGGGCCCGTGAACGTGCCCGCCTCGACCACACCGACCTGTACGAGGTCCTCGACGCCGGGCGGATCTGCCACCTCGGAGTGATCGTCGACGGGGCACCGCGGGTGATCCCCACCGGGTACGGCCGGTCCGGCGACACGCTCTTCCTGCACGGTTCCACCGGCGCGCGGAGCCTGCGGCCCGGCTCGGAGGTGTGCGTGACCGTGACCCACCTGGACGGCCTGGTGCTGGCCCGCAGCGCCTTCCACCACTCCATCAACTACCGCAGCGCCGTGATCTTCGGCACGCCCGTTGAGGTGACCTCCCCCGACGAGAAGCTGGCCGGGCTGCGGGCCATCACCGAACAGCTGGCGCCCGGCCGGTGGGACGTCGTACGGCTGCCCACCCGCAAGGAGCTGGCGGCCACCACGGTGCTGGCGCTGTCGCTCGCCGAGGCTTCGGTGAAGGTACGGACGGGGCCGCCGAAGGATGACGACGAGGACCACCTGCTCGACGTCTGGGCGGGAGTGCTGCCCGTCTCCACCGTGCACGGAGAGCCGATCCCCGATCCCCTGCTCCGCCCCGGGATCGATGTCCCCGAGCATGTCCTCAAAATGTGACATCCCGGCCGTACGCTGAGCGGCATGACCGGGCAGACACCGCCGGGCTGGTACCGCGACCCGTACGGCACACCAGGCCTGCAGCGCTGGTGGGACGGGGGCCAATGGACCCAGGCCACGCAGCCGACCGACGAATGGGACGAACCCTCCTCCGGCTATGACTGGAGCCAGGGCTCCGCCGCCCCCTGGCAGGGCCCGCAGACACCTCCGCCCTTCGCACCGACATCCCCGCCGTTCCAGGCGGGAGTGCAGACACCGCCGCCGTTCCAGGTCGGCGGGCAGACACCGCCGCCGTTCCAGCAGCCCGGGGCCTACCCGTACGCGGCGCCCAAGGGCGGGGGCAG
Source organism: Actinomycetes bacterium (assembly GCA_025964615.1). GTDB lineage: Bacteria > Actinomycetota > Actinomycetes > Streptosporangiales > Streptosporangiaceae > RYN-227. The sequence goes on along the minus strand of JAOPYM010000300.1, from coordinate 4,114 downwards.
AGGCCTGATGCTGGGGCTCTTCGGCGGTGGCGCGGTGCTCCTGGCCGTCATCGTGGTGGTCGCCCTGCTCGCGACCAGGACGATCGGGGGGCCGGCTCCGACCTCGGCCCCGCCCTCGCCCGGCCCGGCCGGCAGCGGGCAGTCCCCGGTCACCGGCACGATCACCGACACCCAGTCGGGCCTGTCGTACGCCCAGCTCGGCGGCGACTGGTTGCCTGCGGCCATCCAGGCCCACAACCTCGCCGCCGTCGGCTTCGGCCAGGGCGAGGAGGCACCCGTACAGGCCGGTTACATCGACGACAACGGCAAGAGCGGCACCTACCTGGCCAACATCTACTCGGGGATCCTCTACTCGAAGGTCCCCTACACCGGGGACCTGCAGGCGTCCGCCAAGGGCCTCTTCGACGCGATCCTGCCGCTCATGTACCCGAAGAACCACGGCATCGACGTGCTGGACTCCCGGTCGTTCCCGGTGAGCGGCAGGAACGGCTGGCTCTACAAGGTCAAACTCACCTACCCGGACGCCACCGCGAAGGGCTGGAACTTCCACAGCGAGACCGAAGTGATCGTCCTGGTGGACCGGGGATCGGGCAGCCGGCCCGCCGTGTTCGATGTGTCCCTCCCCGACAGCCATGCCAATCAGGGCGACCTGGACGTCGAGATCGGCTCCCTCAGGGCCTCATGAGGCCTGGGAGGCAAATAGGGTGAAGACCATGAACGACCGGCTGGTGTGGATCGATTGCGAGATGACAGGGCTCGACCTCGGCGGCGACGCGCTGATCGAGATCGCGGCGCTGGTCACCGACGGGGAGCTCAACATCCTCGACGAGGGCATCGACGTGGTGATCAAGCCGCCTGAGGAATCGATCACCCAGATGTCGAAGGTGGTACGCGACATGCACACCACCTCGGGGCTGCTCAAGGAGCTGCCCAACGGGACCACGCTGGCGGAGGCCGAGTCGATGGTGCTCGACTACCTCAAGCAGCACGTACCCGACGCCAAGAAGGCGCCGCTCTGCGGCAACTCCATCGCCACCGACCGGTCCTTCCTGGCCAGGGACATGCCGACCCTCGACGCCCACCTGCACTACCGGATGGTCGACGTCTCCAGCATCAAGGAGCTGGCCCGCCGCTGGTACCCCAGGGTGTACTTCGCCAGCCCCGAGAAGAAGGGCGGGCACCGGGCCCTGGCCGACATCACCGAGAGCATCCGGGAGCTGCGCTACTACCGGGCCGCGGTCTTCGTACCGCAGCCGGGCCCCGACTCCGACACCGCCCGTGCCCTCGCCGCCGAGATCGTCGCCACCTCTGGTTGAGCGGCCCGGAAAAACCGCTACACTCGTCTAGGCCGAGTAACGGCGGCGATGGTGGGCGTAGCTCAGTTGGTAGAGCACCTGGTTGTGGTCCAGGATGCCGCGGGTTCAAGTCCCGTCGCTCACCCCAGTAGCAGCAGGTCAAGGGCCTGATCCTCGGTATGGGTCAGGCCCTTGACCGTTGCCCTACCCGCGCTGGTGACCTGACCCCCTCGGGTATCTCGGATCGGGACGCCCCGCCAAAGATCACGATCGTGAGGCTTCCGTGCCTGCCTCTGCTGCCCGGGTTCCCTCCAGGAGCCGTGGCTCTCGCGCGCGGTTCACCCCGCCCGGCGGAGCGCTTCTGCTTCCTGTCAATCCCAGTTATGCTCCGGCGTTATCCGATGAACGGCATCCCGAGCCCCGGAGGCCGGATGAGTCCCGACGGAACGGCCGTACTGCGAGTGATCGTGGTCGACAGCGACCCCGAGACCCGTGCCGGTCTGGTGACCCTGCTGGCCGGCAGCGACGAACTAGAGGTGATCGGCGAGATCGGCGACGCAGCCGGTGCGGTACCCCTCGCGCAGCGGCTACAGCCCGACATCGTGCTGCTCGACGTACAGGCCGCCCGGTACACCGCGCCGCTGAGCCGCGCATCCCGGGTCTTCGTACTGACCCCGGCCGAGGACCGCAGGACCGTCGAATCGGCCCTCCGGAGCGGCGCCTGCGGCCATCTCGTCCCGGGCGAGTTCACAGCCGGCGACCTGATCCGTACCATCCGAGACGCCAGCAAGGCCAGCCTGGGCCTGTCCGCCCGCGAGGCCCAGGTGATGGACCTCATCGCCGACGGCTGGTCCAACGGCGAGATCGCCCGCGAGTTGTTCCTCAGCGAGAAGACGGTCAAGAACCATGTGAACCGGATCTACTCCAAGCTCGGTATCGGCTCCCGGCCCACGGCCATCGCCCTCTGGCGCGGCATCATGACCACCCTCCCGGCCTCCGACTGAACCTCCGCCCGTGGGCCGGACGTGCAGGTCAGAGGGCTGAAGAGGTAGGGGATCAATCGATTCGCGCAGCCCTGCGGGTGCTGCTAAAGTTCATCACGTCGCAAGGGGCTGGCAAGGCCCCGGAGGCAGGCGCCGTTAGCTCAATTGGCAGAGCAGCGGACTCTTAATCCGCGGGTTCGGGGTTCAAGTCCCTGACGGCGCACCCCGCTTGACCTGGGCTTTCATGGATTGATCATGAAAGTCCATCGTCGTTTATGGGGTAGTTTGCGCCTCGTGTTGGCTCGATGTTAGCTCGCGGGGCGGAACTGGTGATGATCATGGCCTCATCCGGGCCGGTATCGGGCCCGGTTTCCATGATCGTGATCACCAATGTCCAGCTACGGAGCGTGTTCGTCACCGTTCCAGCGGGGCCTGCCACCCCCTGCGGCCCAGTTGAGCATCCGAGAATCCATTCGGTCGGCCGATCGGATCTGTACGCGACATTGCGAGGTCGGATCTGACTCGCTAAGACGGCAGTTTGTCCGGATGATTCAGCTGTTGGGTGGAAGTCTTCTGTTCTGTCGTAGCCAGACGCTAACGTCAAGCTAGCTGGCGATAGCGGAGGAATACACAACATGGCCCGGTTGCCCGATCTCGTTTCTGGGGTACGGCGATGACCAGCGCCAGGCTCGAGGACCTAACACCGGGTGCCGTCGTAGACGGTGTCACACCCGGCGGTCACGTCACGGTCGTCGCGGTCAAGTGGTACGGCTCGAATGCGGTCAACCTGACCTACCGGGCCGACAACGGCCAGGTCGCCGATCAGCTCATTTACCGTGACCATGAGCCCCGGCTCCAAGTGGGCCGAGCGGCAGCCGCCTATGGCTTCGACGGCGATGGAGCGTTGTTCAAGCTCGCCGCCGAGGCGCTGCGGATCCGGATGGCAGCCCGCTTCGATCCGATGCTGGCGGTGACGACCAGCGACCTCGAGCCGCTCCCGCACCAGATCCAAGCGGTGTACGGAGAGCTCCTCGACCGGACTCCGCTCCGCTTCCTGCTCGCCGACGACCCCGGCGCGGGCAAGACCATCATGGCCGGCCTCTACATCAAGGAGCTGATGCTCCGCGGTGACCTTGAGCGCTGCCTGATCGTCGCGCCAGGCGGGCTCGTCGAGCAGTGGCAGGAGGAGCTGCTGGACAAGTTCGGGCTCCGCTTCGAGTTGCTCACCCGTCAGCTCGCCGAGGCGGAGCCCGACCATGCGGTGTTCCACCGGCATCCGCTGCTGATCGCCAGGATGGACCAGCTTTCCCGGTCCGAGGACCTCCAGGACCAGCTTCAGCGATCCGACTGGGACCTGCTGGTGGTAGACGAGGCCCATCGGATGTCCGCCCACTACTTCGGCGCGGAGCTGAAGAAGACCAAGCGCTACCTGCTCGGCGAGCTCCTCGGCAAGCACACCCGTCATCTCTTGCTGATGAGCGCGACCCCGCACGCCGGCAGCCAGGTCGACTTCCAGTTGTTCATGGCTCTGCTCGACTCCGACCGGTTCGAGGGCCGCTACCGCAACGATGTGCACACCGGCGACACCGACGGGCTAATGCGGCGCATGGTCAAGGAGGACCTGCTCACCTTCGAGGGCAAACCGCTCTTCCCGGAGCGTCGGGCCTATACCGTGCCGTACGCTGAGCATGACCTCTACGAGTCGGTGACCGACTACGTCCGTACCCAGATGGGACGGGCGGAGGCGTTGAAGGCCGCAGGCAACGGCAAGCGCGGCAACACCGTCGGTTTCGCCCTCACCGTGCTGCAACGGCGACTGGCCTCCAGCCCCGAGGC
>JAOPYM010000237.1 GCA_025964615.1 Actinomycetes bacterium | reverse complement strand
TGGCCAGCCCGGTGGCGGCCACCACGGTCGGACCCGCGCTGCCATCGGGCAGTATCGGGATGCGCAGCAGCGTCCCCTGGGAGCTGTTGCTCACCCACACCGATCCATCGTGGACCTTGAGGCCGTTAACGCCGAAGCCGCCGGGCGCCGTCGGCTGCAGGTCCTGGCCGCTGGCCCAGACCTCGGCCTTCCCGGTGCGCGGCCATACCTTCCACACCGTGCCACCGAAGGAGTCGACGGTAAAGAGCGCGCCGGTGCCGGGGTCGGGCGCGAGGCCGTTGAGGAACCCTGCGTCGGGCAGGGCCGCCACCTGTTCGGCGCTGCCGTTCCTGCTGATCCGCCAGATTCCCGATTGGGTGCCGCCGGTGTCGATGTAGTTCACGTACAGGGTTCCGTCGGAAGTCCGGACGATACCCGAGGCGGCGGTCGTGCCGGCGGTGGCCGCGGGCAGCGTGGCGAGGATGGTGATCTTGCCCCGGGGGGTGACCCTGGCCACCTGATGGGCAAAGGCGAACGTCACATCGGCGTCCCCGTTGGGCTCCAGGGTGATGTTCTCCGGCTGCTGTCCTGCGGTGAAGTCGAAGTGCGCGACAACACGCGCGCCGGCCACCGGGAAGGAGGAGGCGAAGGCGGGAACCGCGGACGCGGTGAAGGCGCCGGCCAAGACGAGCGTGCCGAGGCCGAGGAAGATCTTGCGGTAGTGCCGAGGCATGACTGAGTCTCCTGAGAGTTGGGGGCCAGAGTAATCAGACGAGAACTGCACTTCCGGTGGCCGGCCGCCCGGGTGCCCGGGCTGCCAGCCAGGTTAGAGGCCGTCACCGGATCCCGGTGAGATCCGCCGTACCGGGACAACCCAGGACGGGATTGATCGGGGATGACGCGCCCTTGCTTCCTGTCCGGGCCGGCAGCTGGCGCCGTTCAGCGAACGGCGCCAGCTGCCGGCATCAGAAGACGTCATCCAAGGTCGAACGCGTACACCTTGTTGTTGTTGAGCACCGGGGTGGTGCCGCCGAGGCATAGCGTGCCGCAGTAACCAGAGCCCCAGTAGACGCTGCCGCCGACGATCGCGGCGCCGCCGGTCACCGAGCCGCCGCTGGCGAAGCTCCACAAGATCTTCCCGGTCGCGGCGTCCAGGGCGTACATGTCGGTGCCGGTGGTGGCCATCGATCCGCCGTAGACGACACCGTTGGCGACGCTGACGAAGCCGGCGTCGACGGCACCTGCCGGGTCAGGGGTCTGCCACAGGATCTTGCCGGTGGCCGGGTCCATGGCGGCCCAGGAGCCGCCGGTGACGGTCTTCCCGGCGTCCGGTCCGGACCCGCCCAAGGTGTAGGGGAGGCCGGCGGTGTCGGCCTCGGCCGCGTAGATACGCCGCCCGTCGGTGTCCGTGACGTACTCGATGCCGGCGTTGGTTACGACGTCCGTCGGGCCGATTGTGGTCTGCCAGGCGACCTTCCCGGTGGCGGGTTCGACCGCCCAGTAGACGCCGCTCTTCGCGCCGGCCCCGAGCAGCTGCTCCGGGCGGTGGGTGGCTGGATTGACGGTGGTGAACAGGTTGGGCCCGGCGCCGAAGTCGAAGTCCGGCCCGACCGGCTGGGGAATCGTCCACAGGTCGGTACTCAGCGTGTGGTCGGCCCAGGCGATCGCGCCGTCACTGAGCTTGAGGGCCAGGATCGAGTCCACGTAGTCATCAGCGGCGGGCTGGGTGCACCCGGTCTCCTGCTGCGTGGTGCAGACCCCGTCGGGCACGCTGTAGTTGTTCCCGGTGTCTATGTACAGCAGCCCCCGCTTCGGGTCCACGGCGAAGGAGGACTCCCACACCGCGTTGCCACTGTAGTAACCGGGCTTGTTGGAGTCGCCGCCGCCGTTGTTCGACGGCACCGTGTAGGTCTTCCACAGCAGCCTGCCGGTGGCCGCGTTCAGCGCGATGACCGCGCCACGGAACGAGTCCTGGGTGTTCCCCTCCCCCTTGGAGGAGATGCCGATGTACGCGACGCCGCCGTAGATCACCGGGGAACCGGTGATCTGGGCGTTCGGGTCGGTGTCCACCAGGGTCGACCACAACGGCTTGCCGGTGCGGCGGTTGACGGAGAACACGCGGGCGCCGGATGTGCCGGCCGCGCCGGAACTGAGGATCCAGCCGTCGCCGAGGATGAGATCGGCGCCGTAGACCGCCGGGCTGGTCCGGGACACGTCACCCGTCACCCCGGTATAGGCGGAGATAACTTGCGACCACAGCACCTTCCCGCTGTGAGCCGAGACCGCCCAGAGCTTGCCGCCGTAGTCCGGGACGTAAACCACACCGTCGTCCACCGTCGGGGTGGTGGAGATGGCCCCGGCCGTGGTCAGCGTCCACCGCGGCGCCAGCCTGCCCACGTTGGCCGGGGAGATCCTGTGCTCGTTCGCTTGGAAATGGGTGTCGTCGATGTTCTGCCCGGCCATCGACCACTGCCCTTGCCCGGGTGTTCTCCCCGGCCCTGTCTGAGCTACCGCCGCGGTCGCTCCCGCGGCGACCAGCGCTGCCACGGCGGCTATCACCGTCGCGACCCGGCCACTGCGCACCCGCATTCTTCGACTCGTCACGCTGACTCTGTCTCCCTTGTCACGATCGGGCTTTCCTCTGGTTTGCAACTTTTGTCAGCTTCGCGAGCTAGGAGGTGAGCCGTCGTCACCAGATCTTGGTGATTCAAGCTGTCGCAATCTGTCCCACCGCCACTTCAGATACTGTGACTGGCGATGCGCGGCTGCTGGCCATGGCTGAGGGGATGGCGATCGAAGGCGGTACCGCGTGGCCCGCGAACAGCCGCTGTGAACCCGGTAGTCGCTGAGCCAGAACCGCGGAACCTCGCCTCGCATCTCCTCGTTCCACGGCTTGAGCAGGACCACGCTGACCGCGGCGGTCGAGCTGGCTGCCGAGATAGCCGACGCCTAGTCGCCGTACACTCCGCCGACTTCACGAAGCTCGCGTTAGCTACCTTTCGGCGTGGACGCCCCGACCGCGGACGCGTAGTCCGGCAGTATGCCCAGCTGCGCGTACAGGGTGGTAAAGGCGATGTGGCAGTCGAACACCTCGACCTTGCCGTCGCGCAGGTACCAAAAGTCGGCGGTCGGGAAGGCGATCTTGGCCCCCGTCGGCTGGATCGGGCCGGCGGGCGTCTCGAGCGGGCCGAGGAAGGTGCCCTGGATCGTCAGCTGGATGCAGACCACGTCGCCGCTCACGGTGATCTTCTTCAGCGCCCGGTGAATGTCGGGAAGGAAGTCGGCCAGATAGACGATCAAACCGCTCAGTTGCGTACCCTGAAAGCTCTGCTGGGCG
>JAOPYM010000221.1 GCA_025964615.1 Actinomycetes bacterium | reverse complement strand
AAGCCCGGGTCTCCACCCTGTGGGGCCTGTTCGACGCGTACCGGCGGCAGCTGGAACTGGCCGAGGAGATCAGGGCCCGGCAGTTTCCCGCACCGTTTCCCACGCGGGTGCGGGAAACGCCACGAGTCAACGCATGATCAGATCGCATTTCCGCGGTCCTTCCAGTACGGGTCGCGGAGCTTGCGCTTGAGCAGCTTGCCGTTGGGCTCGCGCGGGAGGGCCTCGGTGTAGTCGATGGTCCGGGGCCATTTCATCTTCGCCAGGCGGCCCTCGAGGAACGCGAAGATCTCCTTGGTGAGCTCGGGGCCCGGGGCGACTCCGGCGGCGGGCTCCACCACGGCCTTGATCTCCTCACCCCACTCGTCGTTGGGGATCCCGAACACGGCCACATCAGCGACCTTGCCGAACAGGATGATCTCGTTCTCGATCTCGGCCGGGTAGATGTTCGCCCCACCAGAGATGATCATGTCGGCCTTGCGGTCGGACAGGAAGAGGAAGCCGTCCTCGGTGAGGTAGCCGATGTCGCCGACCGTGAAGTGGTCGCGCAGCCGGTCCTTCTCCGTCTTGGCCTTGTCGCCCTTGTACTCGAACTCGACGCCGGCCATCTTCATGTAGATGGTGCCCGCAGTCCCGGTGGGGACCTCGTCGCCGTTGTCGTCGACGATGAGCAGTTCGCTGATCGGCCAGCGGTTGCCGACGGTGCCGGGATGGGCGAGCCAGTCCTTCGGCGAGGCGATGGTCCCGCCGCCCTCGGTGGCCGCGTAGTACTCCCAGATGCACTCGCCCCACCACTCGATCATCTGGTGCTTGATCGGGACCGGGCAGGGCGCGGCGGCGTGGATCGCCCACTTCATGCTGGAGACGTCGTACTTGGCGCGGATCTCCTCTGACAGGGAGAGCATGCGCTTGAAGTGCGTCGGGACCATGTGGGTGCTGGAGATCTTGTACTTCTCGATCAGCCGGAGGGTGTCCTCGGCCTCCCACTTGTCCATGTACACCACGGTGTGACCCAGATGCAGGAACGACCCGCCGAACTGGGTGACCGCCGTGTGGTAGTTCGGTGAGGTGATCAGGTGCGCCTCGGCGCCGCTGCCCGCGGGCGCTCCGGGCGTGCAGCCGAAGAAGCTGAGCAGGAACGTCATCAGCTCGGCGGCGTCGTCGGGGTCGATCCCGGCCAGCCGGCGCTTGACGCCCTTCGGGCGGCCCGTGGTTCCGGACGTGTAGTGCATCGTGGCGCCGTTGCTCCGGTCCTGCGGCGCACTGTCCGGGTGACCGCCGACGAACTCGCCGTACGGCCGGAAACCCTCAACGTCACCGATAGAAATCCGCCGGTGCGCCTCAAGGCCCGCCTCGTCCGCACCGCGGATGCCCTCCGCCGCGTGCCGCTCGTGCACGAAGAACGCCTTGGCCTCGCTGTCGGCCACGATGTAGCCGATCTCGGGCCCGGTGAGGTGCCAGTTGACCGGGGTGTAGTACCAGCCGGCCTGCAGGGCGGCGAGGTAGAGCACCAGGCCGTCGACACCGTTCGGCACCAGGCCGCACAGACCGTCGCCCTGCTCCAGGCCGAGGTCCCGGAGCGCGTGCACCAGCCGGTTCGACCGGCCGAGCAGCTCGGCGGCCGTGTGCTCGGTGCCATCGGGGTCCACGGCCGCGATCCACTCCGGATCCTGCTGGGCCAGCCGCCAGAAGCCCAAAGAGCCCATCGGTTCTCCCCTGGGTGCATGTTACAGAAGCGTGTCCGAGGCAGAAGTAGATCACGTTTCAGTTTTCTCCTGCAAGACCTGTCCAGCAGGATCCTAGTTAACTAGAATCTGTTCTCGTTTGATGACCTGAGCAGGGAGTGACACCGATGGCGGAACGGCTGTCGATCAGCACCGAGCACTGCACCGTCGAGCAGGACGGGCCCGTGGTGATCGTGACCATGAACCGGCCGGAGGCCCGCAACGCCCTCAGCTCGGCCATGCTCATCGGGATGGCGGACGCCTGGGCCTACATCTCCGCGACCCCCTCGGTACGGGTCGGGATTCTCACCGGGGCCGACGGGCAGTTCTGCGCGGGCGCCGACCTCAAGGCGATGGGTACCCCCTCCACCGATCCCCGGGTGCAGCAGCGGGCGTCGGAGATCAAGAACTTCCACTGGAAGGGCCTGCTCCGCGAGGACGTGCCGACCAAGCCGATCATCTCCGCGATCGAGGGGTACGCGGTGGCCGGCGGGACCGAGCTCCTGATCGGCACCGATCTGCGGATCGTCGCGGCCTCGGCCACGCTCGGGTTGTACGAGGCGATGCGGGGGCTGTTCCCGATGGGCGGCTCGGCGATCAGGCTGCCCCGGCAGATCGGGTACGCGGCGGCGATGGACATCCTGCTCACCGCCCGCTCGGTGACTCCGGAGGAGGCCCTGGCGATGGGCCTGATCAACAAGATCGTCCCGGACGGCACGGCGCTGGCGGCGGCCCGCGAGATGGCCGGCCAGATCGCCGCCTGCGGCCCCCTCTCCGTCCAGGCCATCCTGCGCACCTACCGCGAGACGGCCCACCTCCCGGAGGAGGAGGCCCTCAAGATCTCCGACGAGATCGGCTGGCCGGTCATCGGCTCCGAGGACGCGAAGGAAGGTTCCAAGGCCTTCAAGGACAAGCGCCCCGCCATCTACCACGGCCGTTGATCCGTCCAACAAAAGCTGGCGTTTCCCGCACCGTTTGCTGAAACGGTGCGGGAAACGCCACGGCTCAACGTTGTTTGGGGGTGGGTTCCGGGGGCATCCGGGGGGCCTACCTACAGGAGTGATCCCCCATGGTCGTCAACCTGTGGCGCACGCGCAGGCGCAGCGCCGAGTCCGCACCCGAAGCCGCACCCGCCCAGGAGCGCCGCCGCCTGCTCCCCCAGCGGCGGCCGGCCGCGTCAAGCCCCCCACCCGTCGTGGTCGCGCCGTCTCAGCCGCCGTCCCCGCCTGCTGGGCCCGTTCCCCAGCAGGCGGGGCGGCGGCCCTTCCGGCACCGCGTGCTGAACAACGGCAAGGTCATCGAGGCCGAGGAGCACACCGTGCTCGTGCCCCGCAGCCAGGCCCGCGGCTGGCAGCGGCAGAACACCCCGATCGGCTCCGCCGTCTGGGCGGTGGCCTTGGCCGCGGTGGCGGTCCTGGCCCTCGCGGCGCTGCTCACCTGGAGCGACGCCAACCAGGCGAACGGGATCGTGCACGCGGTCGTGACCACCGGCAACTGGCTCGCCTCGCCGTTCAAGGGCATCTTCACCGGCTCGAATGCCAAGAACGTGTCGTACGCGACGTGGGCCCTGGCCGGCGTCGTCTACGTCGCGCTCGGCCGGATCCTGGCCTGGCTGATCCGCTGGTAGACCGAGTGTTCAAGGGCCCCTCCCGGCGAACCGGGGCCCTTGAACGTTTCAGCCCTCGGTGATGGCGTTGAGGCGCTCGATGGCCTCGATGTACTCCTCGATCATCTCCAGGATCACCTTTGCCGCCGGTTTGACCTGGTTCATCGATCCGACGATCTGGCCGACCGGGTAGGTCACCAGTTCACCGTCCCCAGACCGGCTGATCCGGCGCAGCGCGTCCGAGATCAGCATGAACTGCATCGGCATCGGCAGGTAGCCGGGCGACTTCTCGCTCTCCCACGCCTCGGTCCACGCGGTCTTGAGGAACCGGGCGGGCTTCCCGGTCCACGCACGGGACCGTACGGTGTCGCGCGAGGTCGCCTTGAGCAGCTTGGGCAGCGCGCCCTCGGGGGTGTCGGCCTCGTCGACGGTGAGCCAGATCGAGCCGGTCCAGACGCCCTCGGCGCCCAGCGCCATCCCGGCCGCCATCTGACGGCCCCGGCCGATACCGCCGGCCGCCAGCACGATGGTGTCGGATCCGACCGCGTCGACGACCTCGGGGATGAGCACCATGGTGGACACGTCGCCGGTGTGACCGCCGGCCTCGGTGCCCTGCGCCACGATGATGTCGACGCCGACCGCGACCTGCTTGCCCGCATGCCGTGCGTTGGAGGCCAGGCCGGCCACCTTGACGCCGTGCTCGTGGGCCAGCTCGACCACGTCGGCCGGGGGCGGCCCGAGCGCGTTGGCCAGCAGCGCGATCGGGTGCCTGAGCGCCACCTCGACCTGCGGCCGGGCAGTCTGGTCGGTCCAGCCGAGGAGCGCCCGCCCGGCGGTCTCCGTGGACGGCTCGACCCCGTGCTCGGTCAGCAGGTCCTCGAGGAACTGACGGTGCTGGGCGGGGATCATGCCCTGCAGCTTGTCCAGCAGTTCGTCGGCGTCACCCAGGTCGGAGCCCTCGTACTTCGCCGGCATCACCACGTCGACGCCGTACGGCTTGCCGCCGATGTGCTCGTCGATCCACTTGAGCTCGAGTTCGAGCTCCTCTGGGGTGAAGTACAGCGCGCCCAGGACGCCCATGCCGCCTGCGCGGCTCACTGCGACGACCACGTCGCGGCAGTGACTGAAAGCAAAGATCGGGTACTCGATACCGAATAGCTCGGTTACACGTGTCCGCACACCGCAGACTCTAGGCCGCCCGACCCCAAAACTGCAACAGGTTCTAGATTCGCTGTCGTACGACGGCCTCGGCGGCCTTCGAATGCGATCCGGTCCTGCGGTCCCGGCTGCCGCCCCGCTCGAACAGCGGCTGCAGCACGCCCGAGGCGAGCAGGAAGAGCCCGAAGACCAGTGACCCGACGGGAATCCAGTCCCGCACGGCCGCGAACTGCCAGGCATAGCCGTCAGAGAGGTTGATCAGAGCCTTCTCGTCCGCCGCCTGGGTCCTCAGGTCCGCTTCGACCAGGACCAGCGATCCCGTGCCGTCCGGGCCGCGGGCGCTGGACCTGACCTGCTCCCGCTGGCTCACCGGGACGCCGGTGCGCGGGTCCACCCAGATCGTCACGGTGGCCTGGTAGTACTGGACGGCGTTGAGGTTGCCACGCTTCACGGGCAGGCCGAGGAGTTTCGCCGGCAGCCCCGGGAGCGTCCCGACCCTGGTCTCCGGGATCGTCTGCACGAAGCGGTAGGCCCGCAGCCCCTGGACGGTGTCCTCACCCTGGTACTCGATAGGCCAGGCCTGGCGGGTGGACGGGTCGAAGTAGGCGTAGGTCCGCTTCTGCACGTTGGCCAGCGGCCAGATGAAGCCGAGACCGGACTGCCTGACACTGGTGTCCTGCCCGATCGAGGCCCCGCAGCAGTTGGACAGCTCGCCGGTCCGGCGGTTCACCGCGTACCGCGCCTGGCGGATCGCGATGTCCGCGCCGCTGTCGGGATCTGTGATGGAGGTGAAGGTGTCCCACAGTGCGGTGGAGGCGGTACTGGCCGTCGGGTCACCGCGTACGGTCTGCACGGCCACCAGGCTGACGTCCTTGCGGAGCTTGACCTTGCTCCCGTCGAAGAAGGTCGCGTGCTCGGCCCGCAGGGTCGTCTTCTGATAGAAGTCCGTCGGTGCGACGATGAGCTGATCGGCGACATAGAACCTGGTCATTGGCGCGAGGGTCAGGAAGAAGGCACCCAGGCCGATCAGGATCGGGCCGAGCGTGCGCCGCATTCTTCTTACCCCCAGGCCGGTCTGACTACTGCGCGGTAACGATACATTATGGGCGAAATCACACCCCGCCCAAGGAATGCGACCGTCGTTGACCGTCACGGCAGCCCCATCACACCAGATACGGCAGATGTACCGCCGCTGGTTCGGCCTGTCGATCGTCCTGCTCGCCACCTTCATGGACCTGATCGACGTGAC
>JAOPYM010000203.1 GCA_025964615.1 Actinomycetes bacterium | reverse complement strand
GGAGCCAGGTGTGGAACGCGCTGTCTTCGATGATCGCGCCGACGTAGAGCATGCCGACGTAGACGCCCTTGTCGGCCACTTCGGTATGCAGGGACTGCAGGTAATTGCGCTGGGCGGCCTGGGCCGGGCCGGGGCCGCTCATGTTCGGCAGGCCCTGCACGGTGCTGGCGCCCTGGGCGGTCAAGATGGCACCGTCGCCCCGCTCGAGCATGCGCGGCAGGAACTCCTGCACGAGGGCGACCATCGAATAGAAGACGAGCGGCATGAACGCCCGGGCACGCTCCGGGGTGAGGCCCGCGGCGGGAAAGAACCCGTCCTCCGGCGTAGGCGCGTAGTAGATCGCGTCGAGCCCGCCGACCGCGGCGCGAATCTGCTCGGCCAGCGCGGGAACGGCATCGGTGTCGGCCAGGTCAGCGGTGATGACGTGCGCGCTCGCGCCTGCGCCGGTCAGTTCCTTGGCGAACGATTCGAGCGGTTCGCGGCGGCGGGCGACGAGCACGACCTGATAGCCGTCTTGCGCGTAGCGGCGGGCGACGGCCTGGCCGAGGCCGGGGCCGACGCCGAACACTGCGATCGACTTGGACAAGACACGCACCTCCATTAGTGACAGAAATCGGGGGCATCGGACACGATCGGGCGGCCGGTTCTCGCGGCCGAAGACCATGCTGCCTCACGGCCGGCTCTTCGCGCATGTGGTGTCTTGGGTGAAATTCGGCGGACCTGACGGCCGCAGCCGGGCCAGTGCTGCTGCGGAGGAGGGTCATGGGGGTGGTGATGCGGAGGGCAGGGTCCGTTCGGGATGATCATGAATGTGATCTTTGTCTTGTCAGTTCGCAAATTTGCGTAATTTAGTTAGTAATTTGCGTAAATAAATTGTGTTATTGCATCATGTCGTCGTTAAATGTATGTTCCGGGTGGTCAAACATCAGCGCTGGTCACCGAGGAAGCCGACATGTCCCTCGCATTCCGAGCAATCCGTCTCGCCGTGGGCAGCGCGGTGGCGGCCCTGCTGTGCGTTCCCCTGCTTGCCGCCGTTCCGCTGCTTGCGGCCGCGCCCAGCGCGGTGGCGGCGACCCAGCCCGCGTCCTATCAGGCGCCGGGCACTCCGGACCCGAGCGTGGCCGGGGCGACTACCCCCTTCACCACCTACCAGGCCCCGGAGGCCACCCTCGGCGGCGGCGCCAGCGTGGTATCGCTGACCTCGGCCCCCACGAGCGAGTACGACTCCCCCCAGGGCGAGGCCGACGGCCATGCCTACGTCCAGTTGACCGGCCCCGGCCAGTCCGTCCAGTGGACTAACAACACCGGCCAGCCGATCAACTTCATCAACGTGCGCGCCTCCATTCCCGACTCGTCCCCCGGGGGCGGCAGCACGGCCACCCTGGACCTCTACGTGAACGGCACGTTCCGCCAGGCCCTGAACATGAACTCCATCCAGAGCTGGGAGTACGAGGGCAGCAACAACTACAACGGGAGCGACCAGAACCCTGCCGACGGCGATCCGCGCGCCTTCTGGGACGAGTTCCACGCCTCCATCAGCGGCGCGGCCATTCCTGCGGGGGCGACGTTCAGCCTGCAGAAGGACTCGACCAACACGGCGTCGTTCTACTGGATCAACTCGATTGACCTGTGGAACGCGCCCGCGCCGGCCGCCCAGCCCGCCAACTCGATCTCGATCACGAGCTGCGGGGCGGTGGCCGACAACACGCCGACCAACGGCACGGCCGCGCCCGGCGCCGTCGACAGCACCGTCGACATCCAGAACTGCATCAACCAGGCGGCCTCGGCGGGCAAGATCCTCTGGATCCCCCAGGGGACCTTCTACATGATCGGCACCTCGAGTCTCGTGGCGCAGAACGTGACCATCGAGGGGGCGGGCTACTGGTACAGCGAGGTCTACCGGGACGTGCCGCTGCCCAACAACACGCCGCTTGGGGCCGCGTTCCAGTGCTACTCGTGCCAGTTGGAGAACTTCCACATCGACTCTGACGCCATGAGCCGGGCGGAAGTCGACGGCGGCGGCGGGGCCGAGGACACCACCGGTAACAACTGGCTCATCGAGGGCATGTGGGTCCAGCACGTGGAGTCCAGCCTGTGGGCCTCCGGCAGCGGCGGGACGGCGGAGAACAACCTGTTCACGGTGATCTTCGCCGACGGCTGCAACCTGAACAACGTCTCGCTCACCGGCACGTCCGGCAGCAGCCTGACCGCGACCAACAACTTCATCCGCGGCACCGGCGATGACGGCATGGCGATCAACTCGGTCGCCTACAACGGCAGCCAGACCTACGCCGCCATGTCCGATATCACGATGAGCCACAACACCGTCATCGCGCCGTGGGGCGGTAAGGGCATCGGGATCTACGGCGGCAGCGGCCACCTCGTCGAGGACAACTTCATCTCCGACACCGCGCGCTACATCGGCCTTGGCGTGGGCCGGTTCGGGGTGAACGGGAGCGACATGCTCGGCGCCACGGTGACCGGGAACGTGATCGTCAGGTCAGGCGGAAACGCCTACTTCCAGGGGCAGCCGGCCCTGCAGATCGGCAACGGCGGAGACGGGCAGAACGTTGGGACCGTCACCGACGCCACCGTAACCGACAACACGATCATCGCGTCGGTGTACGACTCGATCGGCTTCTCCACCTCCACGAGCACCGACCTGGCCGGCAACACGATCACCGGCCCGTGGCGCAACGGGATCGTGATCTCGCCGCCGTTCTATCCGGCTCCCACCGGCAACGCCACCATCACCGGCAACTCCGTGACCGGGGTGGGGTCCGGGTTCTCCGCCTTCAGCAACGACTCCAGCGGCTTCACGGCGACGCTCAGCAACAACAGCTGGCAGACCGGCAGCAGCGAAGG
>JAOPYM010000202.1 GCA_025964615.1 Actinomycetes bacterium | reverse complement strand
CCGAACTGCGCACGCAGCGCGGCGCGTCTTCGCGTCATCCGTATGATCAGCGCCGCCGCGACCACCACCACCACCACCACGACGATGGCGACCACGACGACGACTATGAGTGTGGTAGTCATACGCGCCGGATACCCGGAAGAACCCCTACAAACCACCCAATTCGACCACGGATATCCCCTGGTTCGACCACGGATAGTGCGACATTCTTGATCTGTTCGCGAGTATGCCGACGGGTGCTCACCCCTACGGCGGAGGGCAGGGCGACATGGGCGACCTGGGTGCAGGGCCTGTTCGCTGGTTGTCTCCTTCTCGATCGCGGCCGTACCCGGCAGGGCGATGAGGGGTGTGGTGTCGCTGCGCGTTCCCGCGTCCGGGCGCTCGCTATGGAGCGGGGCCGGGATGCGGTCTCCCACCTCCGGGTGCAGGGAGCGGGTGGCGGCCCGTACGGGAGATCACCCGTGGCCGGAACATGCCCCCGTTCCGGATCGGGCTGCGGCAGTACCGCCAGACGCTGGACCAGATCCTCGCCCTCTGAAGCCCCCCAGGCGCGACGCTGTGATCATGGTGCATGCGACGGTGTACCGGACGTTCACCCGGCGGCAGGTCAGCGTGGTCGCGGCCGGGGTGTTCCTGGCTGACAGTATCGGGCATCTGCTCGGGCTGAACGCTCTCAGCCTGGCCCCTGGTGATGTCGCCGAACGGTGCGCTTCACCTGCCGGACGCCAGAGAGGTGCACGGCCCGGTGCCCCCGTCTCGTTGATGCCGAGGCAATGTACCGGCGAGACCGAGCGCCGGGGCCACGAGTCGCGATCAGCCACAGCGCGACCACTGCCCGCCGGCATCGGCCTTCGGGTCAACGACGCAGCATCATTACCACAAGGACGACGACAATAATGAGAACGACCGTTCCGAGTCCGACGTACATGACCGTGTTCCTCCAGTGATTCCGGTGTGTGGGCAGGCCACGTCCATGACCGCAGCCCGCTATGTGCTCCTCTTGCACACGTAGGCACAACTCAAACGTTGGCGAGGCCAAGCCATCTCGCTCGACGGTCGGACCGGGCACCGACAGCTGGGCGTTCCAGGCTCGACCGAGCCCCAGCCGATGGCCCTTCCGCGCGGGAAGGCGACAAATCGGCCTGTCGGTGCTAGCGCGCCTCACCGACCGGTACGGCGTCCATCACGATCAGGGCCGTCACCCCCGGTCCGGGTGGTCGAGCGCGGTCCGCAGAGCGACGTACGCGCCCCGGTCGTGACCGGCCGTGCGTGGCCGATCCATACGCGGATGCCGTATTCAGGAGCGGTCCAGCCGGGGGAAAGCGACCTCCAGTAGGACCAGGCGCAACGTCGCCGCGACGGGTATGGCGACGAGTGCGCCGATGATGCCGAGCAGGGCGCCTCCCGCTATGACGGCCAGGACGGTGACCACGCCGGGAACCTTGACGGCCTTGCCCATGACCCGGGGGACGAGCAGGTAGTCCTCAGCCAGCCGGTAGATGACGTAGAAGAGGGCGGTGGCGACGGCGATGGGCAGCGACACGGTCAGTGCGATCAGGGAGACGATCACCCCCGCCGACCGTGGATCCGATGATCGGGACCAGGTCCATGATCGCAACGAACAGGCCCAGGAGCACCGCGTAGGGGACGCCGAAGATCTCCAGCCAGATGAAGGTGCCCAGTCCGGCGATCAGGGAGGTGAACAGGTTCCCCAGCACGAATGCGCCGACCTTGGACAGGACCTCGTCACCGATGAGGATGACCCGGGTACGCCGGGACTGGGGAATGCAGCGGTAGAAGGTGCTTTTGATACGTGGCATCTCGTACATGAAGTACACCGTGAGCACCAGCACGACCACCGTGGAACTGACCGCGCTGAGTACCAGCTTCCCGGCTCCGAGCGCTCCGCCCACCAGCGAGAACCCCATACCGCCCCCATTGGGCAATTGGCTGATCCGTTGTTGCAGGTGGAAGCGGTCGTTGAGCCGGCCGATCATCGAGTTGTGGTTCTGGAGGCTGCGCAGATAGCCGGGCAGATGGTCGACGAGCTGTGTGCCCTGCTGCGCGAGAGGTGGGATCGCCAGCACCAGGAACCCGACGACCAGACCGAGTACCACCATCGCGATCAGTGTGACCGCGACCCCGCGAGGCAGCCGGCGGCGTGCCAGCCACCTCACCGCCGGCTCCAGCCCGATCGCGATGAACAACGCCAGTCCGGTCAGCACCAAAACGCTGCGAGCGGTCAGGACCAGCTGGATCAAGCCGTACGTCACCGCGACGCCGGCCGCCCCCGCCATCCCGATGAAGAACGGCGACCCGCGGTCGAACGGGCGGCCCGGCCTGCCGAAAGGCCGACCCTCCGCTGCCGATGGCTCCGCCCGGTCAGCGGGGACACCGGCAGAGGACGCCGTTTCCTCGACCCGGTCTGCCATGAAAACCACCTGTCTGATGGTTCGACTCCGGGAAGCTCAGGCGACAGGAGAGCCCGCCCGGCTGGCTTCCCCTTCTTCCCGTACCACACTGCGCTTAGACAAAAGGGCCTATACCGGCTCTCCTGCCCGTCGGCGGCCGACCAGACCCACTCGCGCAGGTAAAGCTCACAACTCAAGCTCCGGCAGCGATCTCACGACCGGAAGTCTCCTTGAGAACGGCGAAGTCCGGGAAAGACGGTCTGGGTGTCGATGCCCTACTCGATGACGTGCAGGCCGATCCCGCGCTCGCGCAGGTCGGCACAAGGGTTGGTGGGATGAGCGGATCAAGTCTGCGTTCTGAGGTTTCAGGGGTGTCTTGCATCCAGCGATTGAGTTCGCGTTGTACTTCGAGCGTGCGGTGGTCGTAGGGGCCGTAGAAGTCTTTAAAGAGATCGGCGACCTCGTCGT
This sequence comes from Actinomycetes bacterium, assembly GCA_025964615.1. Classification (GTDB taxonomy): domain Bacteria; phylum Actinomycetota; class Actinomycetes; order Streptosporangiales; family Streptosporangiaceae; genus RYN-227. Next base: position 2,342 of record JAOPYM010000202.1, on the reverse strand, counting down.
ACATGCGCAGCGCCCCCGTGACGTCACCGGAACGGCCGGTCTGCTTCGCGAGCTGCCGGTATGCCTCGAGCGTTCGCGAATCTCGCAGACCATGCTCGGCGGTCAGCTGCCGCAATTGTTCGCTGCTTTCGTGGAGCAGGTCGACGTGGGCCAGGTCGACGTGGGGTCCGCGAGGCAGGAGACGCCCTTCGCCGAGGATGTCCTGGAGCAGAATCTGGGGCGGAAGCTGACTGGCGTCCTGGAGCCGATCCACTACTTGCCCGGCGTCCTGCGGGCGGTGATTCGGGTTCTTCTCCAGCAGGTCGAGGGTGAGTTGATCGAGTGCAGGCGGCACACCCGGCACCCGGCTGCTCGGTGTGACTGGCGGTTGCCTGAGGTGGCGGTCCATGAGTGCCGGCACGGCGGACGATCTGATAGCGACCGTTGAGAATGTCGTCGTCCCGCACCTGGGTCTTACCTCTCGTACGGCCTGGTGGGGACATCGGACCGGAGGCCGGCCAGGAAGTCCCGGAGTTCGGCCATGCCCTCAGCGGCAGTGTGGTCCCAGGCCGACAGAAGCTCGTCGTGCTGCCGTACCGCTTCGGCCACCTCGGCGATCGCTGTGGATCTCGCGTACTCCACCCTGTGCTTGGCCGCTGTCCGGGCGCGGCCCAACTCGACGACGACCAGGGCGAGGCCGGCGAGCCCCAGGAGCACCGATCCCGCGATCGCCATGCCATGTGCCAACGTGGTCAAGCCGATCGTGCCGAGAAAGATCACGCATCCGGCGATGATGAGGACCAGCTCGTACGGTCGTAGCTTCAGCGCCGCCGCATGGTGTTCGCTGAGGTCGTCCGTCAGCCGTGCCATGGTTTTGTCAGGGCTGTCACCCGGACGGATCTCACCGCTCCAGTCGTGCACCCGCAATCCGATCCCGGACGGCCGGCGGCGCTTCGCTTCGTGCAGCAGCGTTGTCCAGCGCCCTCGATCCACGGCGTCGCGAGGATCAACGCGAGGCGCTGAGCGGACGAGCTGATCAGATACTCGCCGGGGGAGAAGGCCGCCTCGGCCAGCAGTTCGGGAAAGGTGAAGGTCTGCTGGGCCGGTGTCTCCTGGTCGAGGGTCTTGCGTACGGCGTGCTCGTCGGCTTCATGTTCGACGATCAGCTGGTTGTGGCGAATCCGGCTCTTGAGTTCGAGTTCGACCGGATCCAGTTGATCGATCAGAGAGTGCAGTGCCTGCTGCGTGTAGCGACGCCGACCGGACGATCCGCTGTCGAGGATGCGGGTAGGCGGGACTTGCTGGTCACGCAGCATGGCGGTGGTAGCCGTGCATGCCGTGACGTACTGCCAATCCCGGCTGATGCCGGTCCACTCATCGGCTGCCAGGCTCGCCAGCCGATCGTAGGTGGTGGAGGTCATCGGTGACTGCGCGCGCAGGAGATGGCGTGTGTAGCGATCGGCCTCCGGCGCGTGCGGGTAGGCGGCTGGAGTCATGAAGTCCTCCGCCCAGCGCGCCAGCTGTCGGAGCGCGTAAGAGAAGGCTTCCTCGCCCAGTTCGTCCTCGGCCCAAAACTGGCCGGCTCGGGTACCGGACCCGTCAGAGAACCGCTTCAGCAAGTACTCGTACGTGGTCTCAAGCGGGCAGAGGTGATCGCTCCGGATCTGCGGTTCGGTGAGGTGGTGGTAACAGACCTTTTACAGCGGCGATCTGGCGGGTCTCATCGCACCGGTCCGGTTTTGCACCTGACGCAATATGGTCGTTGCGGATTCGGTGGGCGCCGCCCAGGATGCGAGTGATGCACCTGCGCCCCCACGACAGATAAGGCCAGCTGATGAAATTCTCCCTCTTCTACCCTGTAGCCGTCGCATCCGCTGCGCGCCTTGGAACCGGCCTGCTGGGGCTGGATCGAGCCCTGTACCACACCGCCATCGGTGAACTGCGCGAGCAGGCCATCTGTGCCGACGAGTACGGCTGGACCTCGATGATGCTGGCAGAGCACCACTTCGAGGTCGAGGGATACCAGGTCACCCCGAACCCGCTGATGCTCAACGTCTATCTGGCCCAGCACACCTCTCGGCTGCGGCACGGACAGATGGGACTGGTGCTGCCCAACTGGAATCCGCTGCGCCTCGCCGAGGACATCGCGATGGCCGACCATCTGACCGGCGGGCGACTGGACATCGGGCTGAGCCGCGGCTATCAGCCACGCTCGGTCGGCGTGCTGGCCCAGCACTACGGCGCCGATGCCGCGGGCACCGGCCGGGAGGAGGTCGAGGCCCGCAACCGGCGGGTCTTCGAGGAGTGGTTCGAGGTAATGCGCCGCTCGTGGACCGAGGACCTGTGGTCCTACCAGGGAGAGT
>JAOPYM010000182.1 GCA_025964615.1 Actinomycetes bacterium | reverse complement strand
CTTCACATGCGCGCCCGTGCGTTCACGCTCGGCCATCCCTCGCTGTGCCCATGGCCGCGCCTCCGGCACGGCACCGGGCGGGCCTTGACGCGCCGTCTTCCCTCGTCACTCACTCGCTTCGCTCCCTCGCTCCTCAGTCCAGACGACGCGGCCCGCCCGGGCTCCCACGGCCACACCGTCCAGGCGGCTACGGGGCGGGTGTCTCGTCGGCGGACGGATGCGGTACGGCATGGTGCAGATCGGGCCGTTCGGTGGCCTCCTCGACCTCGAGCAGGGAGGCGCTGCGCATGTGCGCCTCGTGCGCCTTCTTGCCGCCGCGGATCCCGAACAGCCGTTTGGACATCAGCAGATAGACCACCAGGCCGATGTTGACCGCGAACGTGCCCACCCGGAGCACGGTGACCTTGTCGATCAGGTCGTAGATCTCGATCGGCAGCCCGAACGAGGTGGCGAGCACCGCGAAGTACTCGCCCCACCGCTTGAGCATCCACAGCCCGACAGCCTCGATGACCTCGATGAGCGCGTAGACCGCCAGTGCGATCGCCACGAGCCGCAGCGTCGACGACTTCATCGTGAGGCTCTGATGGACCATGGTGACGAGCTTGGAGTTGGCCAGGTCCCAGCCGAACTTGCCGGCGATCGGCTTGAACAGCGGCAGGTTGTCGTCGAAGATCTTCTCGACGGAGTGCTGGCTGTGTGAGAACTTCCACACGGCGATGGCCGCGGCCCCGACGATGATGCCGCGGAAGATCCGCTCGATCGCGAAGAACCGCATGATGAGGCCGTCGCGCAGCTGCTTGCCGCGCATCACCAGCGGTGCGTTCGCCGCGGGCCCCCTGCCGTGCGGTTCGCCAAGGGTGTACGAGCCGCAGCGCAGGCAGCGCCATGCCTCGCCCACCGGGGTCGATGCGTGCAGCTTCGCTTGCAGCTGCGGTTCGTCGGGCGCGTAGGTGATGTGACCCTTACGCGCACAGGTCAGCAGGCTCCAGTCCACGAGGGCAACTTTAGGACCACCGGTGTCCCGGATGTCCGGCATTCCTGTGAGCAGGACCATAGGAGCCGCTGGAACCATCCGCCGCACCGGCCTCGTTGGTACGGCCGTGGATATTCTGCGCGCCCTGCGTCTCGTCTCCCTCGCGGAGGCGACCTCGTTCCTGTTGCTGCTGGTCGCCACTGCGGTGAAGTACGGCGCGGCCGCCCCCCTCGGCGTGAAGATCCTCGGGCCGATCCACGGTGTGCTGTTCCTCGGGTACGTCGGACTGGTGCTGCTGGCCCGCGAGCAGGCCGGCTGGAACGGCAGCCGGACCCTGCTGGCCCTGGCCGCGGGGGTGCTCCCCTTCGCCCCGTACTACGTCGAACGGAACTGGCTCCGCGCCCCCGCGCCCGCGCGCGCCTGAACCTCAGCGCGCCCGGCGGCGGGTGGCGGCCGGCGTGAAATGTCAGCGTGGGAAGTCGGCCGGGGTGAGGGCGCACTGCCGGTAACCCGGATAGTGGGCACGCAACCAGCCGCGCCTGCGCTGCTCGCTCCATCTGGCGAACCGCCGTCCGGCCGCCGCGTCCGGGACGGCCGGCGATGGCTCGTCGGTGAGCCACGCATCGACCAGCGCGCTGTAGGCCCGTCCCGGGGTGGGCCGCGTGCACGCATCAGGATCGGCGAGCCCGGCGCGGATCTCGCGGGCGGCCCGCTGCTCGTACCCGGGGGCCAGGTCCCGCAGATGGGTCCAGGCGACACCCGCCCGTACCGCCACCGGATCCCCGCCGGGCAGCTGGAAGACCCGGGTGAAGCCGCCCTCGGTCCCGGCAAGGCGTGCGGCCAGCGGGGTGGCCGCGGCCTCCAGGTCCGGCAGTGCGCCCTGGAGCGCCGGATGGACGCAGACCGTCAACGGCCAGTCCCGGCACACGTAGCCGGCCGCCGCGGGGACGACGGCCGCGCCGCCATAGTCGTGCAGCCTGACCGTGGCGGCCGCCGTGAGCGCCACCGCGGCGGCCAGCGGCACCGCCAGGCGACCCTGCCTGGAGACCACCAGGACATATCCGAGCACCAGGGCGGAGCTCAGCCCGGCCGACCAGAGCAGCTGATCGGCGAACAGCCCGGGGCGGAGCGCGGCGAACGGCCCGACCTGGCCGATGGCCGCCGGCGGGAGCAGGCCGAGCCAGGACGACCCGGTGCAGCGCAGAGTGTCCCAGAGCCGGGTCGCCGCCGCGACCGCCACCACGGTCAGCGGGTTTGGGATCAGCCGCCCGGCCAGGTATCCGAGCACGACGTGCAGGGCCAGCGCCGCCGCCCCGGCGAGCAGCCCGGCCGGGGGCAGCTCCCAGGTGCCCGCCCGCAGGACGGTCTGGATGATGATGGTCAGCGCCACCAGGCCGTACGCCAGCAAGGCCACCCCGCCGAGCAGCAGCAGGTCGACCAGCGGCCCGGTGGCAGGTGAGCGCGGCGTCAGGCTGCGCAGGTAGTCGAGCCGGTGCTCGCGTACCGCTACCCAGGCCGACAGGGCCGCCGCCACCGGTCCGAGCAGCCGGACCGAGGCGCTGACCGCCACCACCGTGTTGTCCCAGTACGCGACGCCGGGGATCAGCTCCCGCCAGGCGGCCGCGACGCCGAGCAGGGCGAGAACCGGCACCGCGACCAGGATCGTGGTGCGCCGGGCGTCAAGCCGGAGCACCCGCCCCAGCTCATGCATGGGCGGGGACTCGGGCCTGCTGGCACGGCATGGGGATGGAGTACGGGCGCAGGGCTGCCGCGAACACGGTTTCCGGCTCGGCGAGCCGCCCGCGCGACAGGGTGAGCACCCGATCGCACCAGCCGGGATCGGTGGCCGTCAGCAGGACGGCCGGAGCCAGCGATCGGATGAGCGGGACGAGCTCGGCCGTCCGCTGGTCGTCGAGACCGGTCAGCGGCTCGTCGAGCAGGACCAGGTCGGGCTCGTGCACGCAGGTGGCGGCGAGCCCGGCGCGCAGCCGGACGTCGGCGGGCAGCAGACCCAGCTCGATCGAGGCGACCTCGGTCAGCTCCATGCGCTCCAGTACGGCGTCCACCGACGCCGCGGGCATGCGTTTGTAATAGGCGGCATAGGCGACGAACTCCCGCGCTGTGAGATTGGCGGCCCACGAGAATCTCGCGGGCAGATAACCGATCCGCGCTCGCACGGAACGCAGGTCTGTGGCGTTCCCGATGTCATATCCGAGTACGTCGAGTGCGCCGACATGTGGACGGCGCAGAGTAGCGAACGTGGCAAGTAGGGTTGATTTGCCTACTCCTGACGGACCGGCCAGGCCGATCACACCTCCGGCGATGCCGAAAGCCGCCGGGCGCAGGAGCCACCGCCCGCTGCGGCGAATCCCCATCCCTCGGGCCACGATCGTGGAAACATCCGCGATCATTGATGAACCCCCCGTTATCGCCGTGCGGTGGGCGGGGTCCGGGGAGTTCTGGATTCTTTACCCGCGCTCCCCCCGGAGTGCGGGCCTCAGGCCCCCCTTTTGCCGTCGCAACACGCATCGACAGCGGAACTATAACCAGGCTTGGGAACCGCTGTCAGCTCCCTTTTGGGCTCGACCGGAACAACCTTTTGCCAGGTGCCGCTATAGAGGGATTTGAGGTCGGCTTTCCGCTGGGCCGCACGTGGGCGTACGGAGGCGGGCGCAGATGGGGCAGGATGGGCACATGCCTTCACCGGACTTTTCGTTGCGCGGTGCTGTCGACCTCGGCGCTCGGCAGGCGGCCGCCAAGCGGCAGCAGGAGCGCCAGGCGGCCCCCGGCGGCACCAGCCCGTACGTCGTCGACGTCACCGACGACAGCTTCAACACCGAGGCCGTGCAACGGTCCCGCACCGTCCCGGTACTCGTGACCTTCGGCTCCGCGCGGTCGGCGGAGTCCAGCCAGCTCGACGCGATCCTGGAGAAGCTGGCGGTCGAGGCGGCCGGGCGCTGGATCCTCGCGCGGGTGGACATCGACGTCAACCAGCAGCTCACCGCGTACCTCCAGCAGATGGGCATCAGGGACATCCCCTTCGTCGCCGCCATGGTCGCCGGGCAGCTCATCCCCTTCCTGGACCGGGCCGCCCCCGAGGCGCAGATCCGGCAGGGCGTCGACCAGCTGTTCGCCGCGCTGAAGGAGGAGGGCCTGCTCCCCGAGGGTATGGAGCCGGCCGCCGAGGGGGAGCCGCAGCCCGAGGGGGACCCGGCCTTCGCCGAGGCCGAGGACGCCCTGCAGCGCGGCGACCTGGACGCGGCAGCGGCCGCCTTCAAGGCGATTTTGGACAAGGCCCCGCAGGACGCCGACGCCAAGAGCGGGCTCGCCCTGGTCGAGCTGAGCCGTCGGGTCGGGTCGTACGACGCACAGCAGGTCCTCAGCGACGCCGAGGACCGCCCCGGCGACGCGGTGGCGCAGACCCGCGCCGCGGACGTCGAGATGGTGTCGGGCCGGATCGAGGCCGCCTTCGAACGCCTCGTCGCGGCCGTCCGCCGTACCTCGGGCGAGGACCGGGACCTGGTCCGCACCCATCTGCTCGGGCTCCTCGAGGTGCTGCCGTCCGACGACCCCCGTGTCGGCAAGGCCCGGCGCGCTCTGCAGTCGGCACTATTCTGAGAGGCCTCTGCTCACAGCGAAGGAGCTGTTGACGTGGCCAGCGTGCCCAGCGTGTCGTATTCGATCACCGTCCGTCTCGAGGTCCCGGCGGGCGGGAGGACAGTAGGTCAGATCACCCATGTGGTCGAGGACGCCGGGGGAGTGGTCACCGCCCTCGACGTGACCACCGCCGGGGTCGAGGCACTGCGGATCGACGTGACGATCGCCACCCGCGACACCGAGCACGCCGAGGCCATCGTCGTGTCGCTCGAGACGATCGACGGAGTCAAGATCCACAAGGTCAGTGACCGGACCTTCCTGATGCACCTCGGCGGCAAGATCGAGATGCGGTCGAAGGTCCCGCTGCGCAACCGCGATGAGCTGTCCATGGCCTACACCCCGGGGGTCGCCCGGGTGTCGCTGGCCATCGCGCGCAACCCCGAGGACGTCCGGCGGCTGACCATCAAGCGCAACAGCGTGGCCGTGGTCACCGACGGCTCGGCGGTGCTCGGCCTGGGCAACATCGGACCGGCGGCCGCGCTGCCGGTGATGGAGGGCAAGGCCGCGCTGTTCAAGCGGTTCGCCGGGATCGACGCGTGGCCGATCTGCCTGGACACCCAGGACACCGACGAGATCGTCCGGACGGTGCAGATCATCGCTCCGGCGTTCGGCGGCATCAACCTGGAGGACATCTCCGCGCCGCGGTGCTTCGAGGTCGAGGCCAGACTGCGCGAGCTGCTCGACATCCCGGTCTTCCACGACGACCAGCACGGCACCGCGATCTGCGTGCTCGCGGCGCTGACCAACGCGCTGCGGGTCGTCGACAAGGACCTGGGCACGGTACGGATCACGATGGCGGGCGCGGGGGCGGCCGGTACCGCGATCCTGAAGCTGCTCATGCACGCCGGGGCCAAGAACCTGGTGGTCTGCGACTTCCTCGGGGCCGTCCACGAGGGCAGGGAGGGCCTGGATCCGTCGCTGCGGTGGATCGCCGAGCACACCAACGCCGAGAACTACGCCGGTGACCTGCGCGGCGCGGTGGCCGGCGCCGACGTGTTCATCGGGGTCTCCGCGCCCGGCATCCTGACCGGTGACGACATCGCCACGATGAACACGGACTCGATCGTCTTCGCGCTCGCCAACCCCGAGCCTGAGGTGTCCCCCGACGACGCCAGGGAGCACGCCGCGGTCGTCGCGACCGGGCGCAGCGACTACCCGAACCAGATCAACAACGTGCTGGCCTTCCCCGGGGTGTTCCGCGGCCTGCTCGACGCGCAGAGCCGTACGGTCAGCACCGAGATGCTGTACGCGGCGGCGCAGGCGCTGGCCGCCGTGGTGACGGACGCGGAACTCGGCCCCAACTACATCGTGCCGAGCGTCTTCCACCCGGATGTCGCCACAGCGGTCGCCGCCGCAGTCCGCGACGCGGCGGGCGGCAGGCCTTCTAGCTAGGTGCTTGAACCGCGCCGTCTGGACTGAGGAGCGCAGGTCAGAGACCTTATTTCGGGCCGTCGATCAGGACGTCGTCCGGGGTGGTCCGCGAAGAGGACAGCATCGCGTCCCGCCGGCGCGGCCAGATCCCGCCGTACCAGAAGACGATGACGCCGGTGATCATCGCGGCGACGCCGGTGGCGATCTTCGCGTACAGGCCGGCCTGGTCGATGCCGGTGTGCGGCAGCTTGGTGGGCGGCGGTGTGGTCTTGAGCACGCAGTGTGCCGTACGGGTCGCGGCCTTGACTGTGTGACCGCTCCAGGTGACCGTGATGTCGGTCGCCGTGCCCTCGGTGAGGGTCAGTTTGTTGACCCGGGTGCCGCGGGGGTCGATCCGGTCGTAGAGGGTGCTCGACCCGGGCTGGTCGATTTTGTAGTCCTGGGTCTGGGTGCCCAGGTTGCGGGTGGTGACGACCACGGTCCTCGACGGGCAGCGGACGGCCGAGATGGTGGCGGTCAGCGGTACGGCCGGCGGGACCACCGTGGTCGTCGACGTCGGGGTCACGGTGACCTTGTGGGCGGGCTTCTGCGTGGGTGTCACAGACCCTTTGGCCGTGGTCCGCAGTGTCATCTTCGTGCCCGGCCGGGGAGAGGCGCTGGAGGTGGAGCCGGATGGCGTCATCGTATGGCTGGGGGTCCCTGACGCCTGTGATGACGACGTCGTGCGCATCAGCGCCGGAACCGCGATGACCGCCCCGATAATGAAGAACACCGCGGCGATGATCACCCTGGGCAGCTGCATCGCGTCCTCCGTGTTGACCGGTCATGGTCATGTGCGGCCAAGGTAAACTAGATCATTATTTGCCTCAGCTCGCATTCTGCCGAGTACCCAGCCGCCAGTGGTACGTAACGGGCCAACTCGGTTGGACCTGGCGTGAAGGTAACGAGTACTCGCACGCGGCATCATGGAGACCATGGACGACGGAATCGCAGTGGGACAGCTCCTGGTCGCCACGCCACTGCTCGAAGACCCTGGTTTCCGGCGGAGCGTCGTCCTGCTCCTCGAGCACGACGACGCGGAGGGCACGGTGGGGGTGGTCCTCAACCGGCCCACGGACGTGCCCGTCGGAGAGATCCTCGGCTCCTGGGCGGACCTGGTCACAGGACCGCCGGTCGTCTTCCAAGGCGGGCCCGTGTCGCTCGACGGTGCCCTCGCGCTTGCCAGGGTGCAGGGCGGGCAGGCCCCGTCCGGCTGGCGTCCGCTCAACGGCACCCCGGTGGGCCTGCTCGACCTGGACAGCCCGCCCGCGCTGATCGCCGCCGAAGTCCTCCAGCTGCGGGTCTTCGCGGGCTACTCGGGCTGGGTTTCGGGTCAGCTCGAGGCCGAGATCGATGTGGGCGCCTGGTACGTGGTGCCCGGCGAGGCCGGGGACGCCTTCATGGACGACCCCGACCGCCTCTGGCCGGCGGTGCTCCGCAGGCAGGGCGGAGATCTCGCCCTGGTCGCCACCTTCCCCGACGACCCGACCCTCAACTGAGCCGGCCGAGGGGCTCCCTCCTTGCCCGCGCCTCTTCTCCAACTCGTGCCGTACCTTCCCGATGCGCCCCGCAGCCGGCCGCGGACGCCAAGCTTCTCGGGGAGAGGCGGGATGGCGGCCTGCGCGGGGGTGACCCTCAACTAACCTGGGTCTGTGACTATGACGCCCGGCTCGGACACGATCCTTCGGCCAGACAGTGACGTACGGCCCGACCTCTCGCACGGTGACGGGGACCATGAGCGGTTCGCGCACTACGTGAAGAAGGCCAAGCTGCCCGAAAGCGCGGTCAACGGCACGCCGCTGGTCGCCCTGTGCGGCAAGGTCTGGGTGCCGACCCGCGACCCCAAGAAGTATCCGGTGTGCCCGGAGTGCAAAGAGATCTTCGAAAGCATGTCTGGCGGCGACGGAGACGAATAGCCTGGTCAGCCAGGTCGTTGGCTGACGGGGCCGCTGCGCCGCGTCCGGTTTCGGGGGATACATGCGGCGGCGGGTTCTCTTTGTCATGCTCGGGGCCGTGGCGGCGATCATCGGATCTCCGCCCGCCCTGGGCCGTACCACCGCCGAGGCGGCATGCCGCCCGGCGCAGCGCGGCGGCCACCGGACGCCGCGCGACCGTGAGAACTTCACCCACGGTCAGGTCGTCGCCATGCTGGCCGACCTGCGGCGCAGGCTGGCGGGCCAACGGGTCCGCCTGGACGGGCCGATCGTCGTGCCGGTGCGGTTCCATGTGATCGCCTCGGCCGACCGGGGGCGGCTCACCCCGGCCGAGGTCAACGCGCAGATCGCCACCCTGAACCGCGCCTACTCCACGGCCACGTTGTCGTTCCGGCTGGTCAGTACCGACTTGACCACCGACTCCGACTGGTTCGAGCATCCCCAGCTGTACGATCGGGCCATCAAGAGCCAGCTGAGCCGGGGCGGCCCGGGCACGCTCAACCTGTACACCGCCGCCGTCGGGACCGACGTGCTGGGGTTCTCGACCTTCCCGCAGGCGTACCGCGCGAGCCCCGGTATCGACGGGGTCGTGATCGACTACCGGACCCTGCCTGGCGGCGAAACCCCGCACTTCAACCGGGGTGACACCGCGGTGCACGAGATCGGGCACTGGCTGGGGCTCTTCCACCCCTTCCAGAACGGCTGCCAAGCGCCCGGTGACGGGGTCGACGACACTCCCTACGAGGCTGGGCCCACCCAGGGCTGCCCGTCGTTCAAGGACACCTGCCCGCAGCCCGGCACCGACCCCGTGCACAACTTCATGGACTACGCCTATGACGACTGCATGACCGGGTTCACGGCCGGACAGGGCGAACTCATCCACGCAGTATGGCTCGCATACCGCGCCAAATGAGTCGTGTTAACACAGGACGGCCCGGATTTCGAGAACCTCGAAGGGCGGCACGTCTTGTCAGTGGGCCTGGGTAGCCTGTGGGAATCGTGAGTACCTTTGCCGCTTCCAGCATGCCTCCCGCCTTCCCGGAACGTGCCGCCTGGGGCACCGCAGGCTCCCTGCGCGCCTGGCAGCAGCAGGCCCTTGAGTCGTACTTCAGCACCGGCCCCCGCGACTTCCTGGCGGTCGCCACCCCCGGTGCGGGGAAGACGACCTTCGCGCTGCGGCTCGCCCGCGAGCTCCTCGAACGGCGTGTCATCGCCGCGATCACTGTGGTGTGCCCCACAGAGCATCTGAAGCGGCAGTGGGCCGAAGCCGCGAGCCGGGTGGGAATCCGGATCGACCCGGAGTTCCAGAACGCTCAGGGGCGCACAGCCAAGGACTTCCACGGGGTCGCGGTGACGTATGCGACCGTGGCGGCCAGGCCCGCGCTGCACCGCAACCGGACCGAGCTCCGCAAGACGCTGGTGATCCTCGACGAGGTACACCACGCCGGCGACGGGCGGTCCTGGGGCGACGCGATCCGCGAGTCCTTCGAACCGGCGGCCCGGCGGCTCGGGCTGAGCGGCACCCCGTTCCGTACCGACATCAACCCCATCCCGTTCGTCGACTACGAGGAGGGTGCGGACGGCATCCGGCGCAGCCGGGCCGACTACACCTACGGGTACGGCCCGGCGCTCGCCGACGGAGTCGTCCGGCCCGTGATCTTCCTGGCGTACTCCGGGGAGATGAAATGGCGGACACGGGCGGGCGATGAGATCACCGCGGCCCTCGGCCAGCCGCTCACTCAGGACCAGACCTCGCAGGCCTGGCGGGCTGCGCTGGACCCGAAGGGCGACTGGATCCGGCAGGTGATCACGGCGGCGGACCGGCGGCTCACCGAGGTACGGCGCGGTGTGCCCGACGCGGGCGGCATGGTGATCGCCACCGATCACGAGACGGCCCGGTCGTACGCGAAGATGCTCCGCGAGATCACCGGGCAGGGCGCCACGGTCGTGCTCTCCGACGACCCGGGGGCCAGCAAGAAGATCAAGACCTTCGGGGAGTCGGAGGACCGCTGGATGGTCGCGGTCCGGATGGTCTCCGAAGGGGTCGACATCCCACGCCTGTCGGTCGGGGTCTACGCGACGTCGACGTCCACGCCGTTGTTCTTCGCCCAGGCGGTCGGCCGGTTCGTGCGGTCCAGGCGCCGGGGCGAGACCGCGTCGGTGTTCCTGCCGTCGGTTCCCACGCTGATGGGCCACGCCGCCGAGATGGAGGTCGAGCGCGACCACGTGCTCGACCGCCCGAGGCGCGAGGACGGCCTGGACGACGACCTTCTGGAGGAGGCCAACCGGCAGCGCGACACCCCTGACGTGGGTGAGGAGCTGCCGTTCGAGACGGTCGAGGCGTCCGCCAGGTTCGACCGGGTGCTCTACGACGGCGGCGAGTTCGGTACCCAGGCCGCGGCGGGTTCGGCCGAGGAGGAGGAGTTTCTCGGCATCCCCGGGCTGCTTGATCCGGAACAGGTGACGCAGCTGCTGCGGCAGCGCCAGGCCGAGCAGCAGGCCGCCCTGCGCAAGCAGCGGACCGCAGAGCCGGAGCACACTCTCGCCGAGGACCTGCAAGCCCTCCGCAAGGAGCTGAACGGCCTCGTCGGCGCCTGGAACCACCGGACCGGCCAGCCGCACGGCGTCATCCACAACGAGCTGCGCCGCACCTGCGGAGGCCCGCCGGCCGCGCAGGCCTCCAGCGAAGACCTCCGCAACCGCATCAGCAAGATCCGCGACTGGGCGGCTAAGAGATCGTAGACATGGGCCCGTCCGGGCTGTGTTCATGGCCGCGGCGCCGGGTGGGCCTTGACGCGCCGTCTTCCCTCGCTCCTGAGTCCAGACGACGCGGCCCGTCCGGGCCGTTCAGTCCAGGCTGCACGCGCTCAGGCCCAGGCCTTTGATGATCCTCTCGACGGTCTCGGTGGCGGGTTCGTCGATCGGGACGTACGGGGCGTGCTCGTCCGGCTCCGGGGGTTCCAGGTCGCGGAACTGGCTCTCCACCAGGGCGGTGGGGAAGAAGTGGCCGTGCCTGGCGACCAGCCGCCGGGTGATCAGTTCCCGGGAGCCGTCGAGGTAGACCAGGCGCGTCTCGGGGCGGCGCAGCAGGTCCCGGTAGGACCGTTTGAGCGCCGAGCAGGTCACCACGGCGTTCCTGTCGTGGTGCTCGTCGATCCAGGCGGCGATCTTCTCCAGCCAGGGCCACCGGTCCTCGTCGGTGAGCGGATGCCCGGCGTGCATCTTCTCGACGTTGGCCCTCGGGTGGAAGTCGTCGGCGTCGGCGTACTCCCAGCCGAGCCGGCCCGCCAGCATCGCCCCGATGGTGGACTTCCCGCTCCCGGACACCCCCATCACAATGATGATCATCAGATCCTCACGACCGGATCCCCTTCGAGCCAGATGCCCTCGGCATCCAGCTCCGCGAGGGCCCGCTCGGTGGACGCCGTGGCGACGCCGGCGGTGAGGCCGAGCAGGACCCTGGTGCTGAGCCCGGCGCGGGCGGCGTCGACCGCGGTGGCCCGCACGCAATGGTCGGTGGCGATGCCCACCACGTCGACGGAGTCCACGCCGCGCTCGTGCAACCAGTCACCGAGCGGCACCTCATCGGCTGAGACGCCCTCGAAGCCGCTGTAGGCGGCCTCGGTGCGGCCCTTGCTGAACACCGCCTCGATCGGGGCCAGCGCCAGGTTCGGGTGGAAGTCCGCGCCCTGGGTCCCGATCACGCAGTGCGGCGGCCATGTCGCCGCAAAGTCGGGTGAAGGAGAGAAATGATCGCGTGGATCGAGATGAAAGTCCCTGGTGGCGACGATATGGGCGTAGTCGTCGCGGCGTTCGGCGACGTACTCCGAGATCGCCGTGGCGACCTCCGCACCCCCGCCCACCGGCAGTGACCCGCCCTCGCAGAAATCGTTCTGCACGTCCACGATGATCAGAGCCCGGCTCATAAGCCGACGCTACACCGTTGAGTCGTGGCGTTTCCCGCACCGGTTCGCGAGGCGGTGCGGGAAACGCCACGAGTCAACGGTGTTCGGTGGGGATGGCGGCGTAGCCGCGGGAGAGCTGGCGGGCGTGCGGGGGGAGTTCCGCGACGGCGGCGGTGTGCCGGGCGCGGGCCGCCGAGAGGGGCTCACGGCCGACCACCTGACCGGCCGCGACCAGCGGGACCAGCAGGGGGCGATCGTGCGGGCCGAGGGAGGGCTCGGAGGTGGAGACCACCTCGGTCTGGGCGAAGCCGGAAGCGTCCAGGTGCCGTACCGCCCACTTGCGCCCGCCCCGGCTTGGCTTGCCCACCGAGTGCTTGGCGACAGGGCGGAGCGGCTCGCCCGGTGCCGAGACGCGGGCGACCAGCTTGTAGACCAGGGCGGCGGTCGGCGCACCCGACCCGGTCACCAGCGACGTGCCGACGCCATAGGCGTCGACGGGCGCGGCGGCCAGCGCGGCGATCGTGTACTCGTCCAGGTCGCTGGTCGCCACGATCCGGGTGCCCGTGGCGCCCAGAGAGTCGAGCTGGGCCCGTACCGAACGGGCCATCACCCCCAGATCGCCGCTGTCGATCCGTACCGCACCCAGCGAGAGACCGGCCAGCTCGACAGCCATCCGCACCGCCCGCTCCACATCGTAGGTGTCCACCAGGAGCGTGGTCCCGGGCCCCGATGACTCCAGCTGGGAGGCGAACGCGTGCCGTTCGCTGTCGTGCAGCAGGATGAACGCGTGCGCCGCCGTGCCCGCCGTCGGCACCCCGTAGAGGCGTCCCGCCGCCAGGTTCGACGTGGTCGCGAACCCCGTCACGTACGCGACCCGCGCGGCGGCCACCGCGGCCATCTCGTGGGTACGCCGCGACCCCATCTCGATCAGCGGCCGCCCGCCCGCCGCGTGCACCATCCGTGAGGCGGCGGAGGCGATCGCACTGTCGTGATTGAAGATCGACAGAATCAGTGTCTCAAGCAGCACCGCTTCGGCGAAAGTCCCCTCCACCACCAGGATCGGCGATCCCGGGAAGTAGCAGTCGCCCTCCGCGTAGCCCCAGATGTCCCCGGAGAACCGGTACGACGCCAGCCACGCGGCCGTCTCGTCGTCGATCACCCTCATGGAGGTGAGGTACTCCAGGGCGGGGTCGTCGAAGATGAACGACTCCAGGGCGTCGAGCAGCCGGCCCGTGCCCCCGACCACGCCGTAGCGGCGCCCCTCGGGCAGATGCCGCGCGAACACCTCGAAAACCGATCTTCGGTGTGCCGTGCCGCTCCGCAGGGCTCCCTGCAGCATTGTCAGCTCATAATGGTCTGTGAGCAGCGCTGTGCTCCTGTCAAGGTCCACGAGTGGAACACTAGGACCAGGAGCAGGTCCCGCCGGCGAAGGGAGGCGTCCGTTGACCGCTCCGGCTCCTGTCGAGGTCGAACGGCCGGAAACGGTCGAGCGCCTGGACGTGCCCTGGATCGCGATCGTCTGGAACGACCCGATCAACCTCATGTCGTACGTCACGTACGTCTTCCAGAAGGTCTTCGGCTACGGCAAGGCCAAGGCCGAGAAGCTCATGCTCGACGTCCATCACAAGGGGCGGGCGGTGGTCGCCAACGGCACCCGTGAGGAGATGGAACGTGACGTGGAGATCCTGCACTCGTACGGCCTGTGGGCCACGGTGAAGAAGGATGACTAACGGATTTCGCCGCGTAGGGGACGGGCGCATCGGCCTGGATCTCGCGCCTGAGGAGGGCGCGGTCCTGCGCGGCCTGGTCGAGCAGCTGCTCGAACTCATGGAGGCGCTGCCCGCGGGCGACCCCGGTCTCGCCGAACTCGGTATCTCCGAGAGCACCGAGGCACCCGAGGATCCCGCCCTGGCCAGGCTCTTCCCCGACGGATACCGGGACGATCCCGACGCCGCCGGGGAGTTCCGGCGCTACACCGAATCCGGGCTACGGGACGGCAAGCGCGAGGCCGCCGAGACCGTCCTGAAGGGGCTCGCCGAAACGAAGATCGTCCTCGACGACGTGCAGGCGCACGCCTGGCTGCGCTGCCTCAACGATCTGCGTCTCACGCTCGGCACCCGCCTGGAGGTCACCGAGGACTTCTACGAGCGGGCCGAGGAACTCGACTGGGACGATCCCAGGTACGCCCTGTACGCCGTTTATGACTGGCTCGGGCTCCTGCAAGACACCCTGGTCCGCAGCCTCTGGTGAGCTTGTAGCCTTGGCCGCATGCTGACGATCACACAGGCCCTGGTGGACCAGATGGTCGCGCACGCGCGCGCCGATCACCCGGACGAGGCCTGCGGTGTGATCGCCGGGACGTACGGCTCGGACCGGCCGGAGCGGTTCGTGGCGATGACCAACGCTGAGCGCTCGCCGACCTTCTACCGGTTCGACTCGCTGGAGCAGCTGAAGGTCTGGCGGGAGATGGACGACCGGGACGAGGAGCCCGTCGTGATCTAC
This sequence comes from Actinomycetes bacterium, assembly GCA_025964615.1. Taxonomy (GTDB): domain Bacteria; phylum Actinomycetota; class Actinomycetes; order Streptosporangiales; family Streptosporangiaceae; genus RYN-227. The sequence goes on along the minus strand of JAOPYM010000182.1, from coordinate 24,013 downwards.
CACTCGCACACCGCCACCGAGGCCTACCCGTCCCGCACCGACATCGCCTACGCCTCCGAGCCGAACGCGCACTACGTTCTCGTCTCGACCCGTGACCCCGAGCACGCGGAGCTGCGTTCGTACCGCATCCTGGACGGTGAGGTGACCGAGGAAGAGGTGGTCATCTCGGGTTCGGTAATGTAGGGGTCATGGCAGTGCAGAACTACCTGTTCGGGCACTCTCGCGCCGTGGTCGTGTACGACTGTCGCTGAGGCGCGTCCCCGACCTGTCTGGAATTCCCCCGGTACCCGCCGTGTTGTCACGCGCGGGCACTGAACGACGCGAAGGAGATCACCGAGATGGCGATCGAGGTCCGGATCCCGACGATCCTGCGCAACCTCACCGACGGAGCCAAGGCCGTCGACGGCAAGGGCGGCACGCTCGACGAGCTGTTCGCCGACCTGGAGGCCAGGCACCCCGGCCTGCGGGCCCGGCTGGTGGACGAGAAGGGCCTGCGCCGCTTCGTCAACGTCTACCTCAACGACGAGGACGTACGTTTCCTCGGCGGTCTGGGGACCGTTGTGGCCGACGGCGACACCGTGACGGTGCTGCCCGCAGTCGCCGGCGGCTGAGGTGCGTTTCGACTCGCTCCTGGAGTCGCTCGGCGGTACGCCGCTGGTCGGCCTGCCCCGGCTCTCGCCGTCGGCGGACGTACGGCTCTGGGCGAAGCTCGAGGACCGCAACCCGACAGGTTCGATCAAGGACCGGGCGGCCTTCTACATGATCCAGCAGGCCGAGAAGGAGGGGCGGCTCACTGCGGGGTGCACCATCCTGGAGCCGACCTCCGGCAACACCGGTATCTCGCTGGCCATGGTCGCGAAGCTGCGCGGCTACAACCTCATCTGCGTGATGCCGGAGAACACCTCCTCCGAGCGCCGTCAGATCCTGGAGATGTGGGGCGTGCGCATCATCTCCTCGCCCGCCGCCGGTGGCTCCAACGAGGCGGTACGGGTCGCGAAGGGGCTGGCCGCCGAGCATCCCGAATGGGTGATGCTCTACCAGTACGGCAATGAGGCCAACGCGCTCGCGCACTACGAGACGACCGGCCCCGAGCTGCTCGCCGACCTGCCGACGATCACGCACTTCGTGGCCGGGCTCGGTACGACGGGGACGCTGATGGGCGTCGGGCGGTTCCTGCGCGAGCGGGTTCCGGACGTACGGATCGTCGCGGCGGAGCCCCGTTACGGAGAGCTCGTATACGGGCTGCGCAACATCGATGAGGGGTTCGTGCCCGAGCTGTACGACGCCTCGGTGCTCACCACCCGGTTCTCGGTGCCCGCCCGCGACGCGCTGCGCTGCACCCGGGAGCTCCTCGAACAGGAGGGCATCTTCGCCGGCATCTCCACCGGCGGCGCCCTGCACGCCGCGATCGGGATGGCGAACAAGGCCGTCAAGGCGGGGGAGCGGGCCGACATCGCCTTCATCGTCGCCGACGGCGGCTGGAAGTACCTCTCCACCGGCGCCTACAACGGCACCCTCGAAGAGGCCGAAGCCCGCCTCGAAGGCCAGCTCTGGGCCTGATCTCTGGCGCGGTGCTTGGACCTTGACGCGCCGTCTTCCCCCGTCGCGACGACGCGGCCCAAGCACTAACCCCTCCCGTTCAACCACTCTTCCGGGCGGGCGATCTGGCGGGCGCGGGCGTAGGCGAGGTCCAGGCCGAGCACGACCTGGCCCCGGTACGACTCACCCTCCTGGGTCACCACGAGGGCCACGTCGACGGTCTCGGGGGTGGTCAGCGAGAGCGGCAGGAGCAACTGCACCTTCTCCGACAGCGGGTCCCAGCTCGGCACCGCCGCCCGGTAGCTGCGCCTGACCCTGGCCTCGGCCCGGCGGATCGCCCCCTCCAGGACCAGGCCGGCCTGGTAGGGGTTGCTGCGCAGCGGGTCGGGCAGGGCCCCCAGGTTCTCCTGGGACTCGAGGAGGTGTTTCGGGCTGACGGTGAGTTCGCGCCGCGAGTCGTACACGAAATCGCTCGGCGTCTCGGTGTAGCTGGCGTACCCGGGCAGCTCGGGGAAGGTCGACAGCAGCTGCCGGTCGCTCTCGGCCAGCCACCCGGCGAACTGCCAGGGCGGCCCGTCGGGGTTGCGGTTGGGTGCGAACAGGCCGAAGACGGTTTCCTGCTGCGGGGTGGCCAGGCCGGTGTTGAAGACGCTGTACGCCCCGTCCGGCGAGGTGGGGACCTGACGCTGCTGGTGCAGCCGTTCGAAGGTCCACTCCACGTACTCACGCAGCACCCAGGTGGGGTCGCCCTGCGAGGACCAGGCCTCGGGCTCGGCCAGCCGGGCGAGGAGGTCGAAGCAGTCCTGGTCCTCGCCGGAGGGGGACCGTCCGCCGCCGCCCGCGCGCAGGGAGCCGAGGTCTGCGTGCTTGTAGAGCGCCCGCTGCGGACGCCGGGAGGCCTGGGAGGCGACCTGCGCGGCCACCTGGCCCGCGATGGGCGGCGTGGGCCCGCCCGGCACCTGCGGGAACGGCGGAGCCGGAGCCGGCAGTGGCGGCTCGCCGATGAAGTGCTGGTGCAGTCGACCAAGGTCGGTATAGCCGGCGTGCTTCGATTCGTGCAGCGTCACAGGTCTTCTCCGCGTTGGGGAGTCCCCACACTAATAGGTGGCGTATGCCCCATACGCCCCATGGGTGGGATCCGGCCGTTCGGTGTCGGATCCCCGGAGGCTACAGTTTCCACTCGAACGGGATTCTAGAAACCGGGTATGCGGGGTGCGTGTGAGCAGGTTCGCGAAGGCCAGTGCGGTTCAGCGGGTCGAAGAGGGCCGCTATCAGGTGGAACTCGACCCGGGGTTCGGGTTCGGGGAGATCATTAACGGCGGCTATCTGATGGCCGTACTGGTGCGTGCCGCGGTCGACGCATCCCCCCACGAGCACCCCATGGCGACCAGCGCGAACTTCCTGCGCCCCGGCCGGCCTGGACCCGCCGAAGTGTGGGTCGAATCACGTAAGACGGGCCGTACCGCCACCACCGCACGGCTGTCCCTCGTCCAGGACGGCCGGCCCGCGGTGGACGCCACCATCACCACCGGCACCCTCGACCCCGAAGCACCCCCCACCTGGTCCGCGGAGGCACTGCGGCTGCCCCCCATCGAGGAGTGCCTCACCTTCGACTCCGGCCGGGGGGAGCGCGGTTTCGCCGACCAGGTCGACATGCGCTTCGATCCGGCCATGATGGGCTGGCTGGACGGCAGGCCCAGCGGCCGCCTGGAGCAGGCCGCCTACTTCCGGCTGCGCGACGGCGAGGAGCCCGACGGGTGCTCGCTGGCGCTGGCCATCGACGCGTTGCCTCCGGTGGTCCTCAATACCGGGGGGATCGGCTGGGCGCCCACGGTGGAGCTGACCTGGTACATGCGGGCGGTTCCGGCGCCCGGGTGGCTGACGGTGCACGGCAGCGGCCACCTGGTCAGTGACGGCTGGTTCGACGAGGAGGTCGAGATCTGGGACTCCGCAGGCCGGCTCGTCGCGCAGGGCCGCCAGCTCGCGCGCGTGGGGCGCGGGAAGTGAATGCGTAAAACATCACTGTGATGTAGACCGCACGAAGCCCTGTTAACGCGATGTTTCGCCTAGCCTCTTGGACCATGTCCAATGCGCCGATCGGGATATTCGACAGCGGGGTCGGTGGCCTCACCGTCGCCCGCGCAGTCCTCGATCAGCTGCCGGGTGAGCCCGTTCTCTATGTCGCGGACACCGCCCATCAGCCGTACGGCCCCAAACCGATCGCCGACGTCCGCGCGTACGCCCTCAACTGCCTCGACCAGCTGGTCATGGAGGGCGTGAAAATGCTGGTGATCGCCTGCAACAGCGCCAGCGCCGCGATGCTGCGCGATGCCAGGGAACGGTACGCGGTGCCGGTCGTCGAGGTGATCTTCCCGGCGACCCGGCGCGCCGCCCAGGCCACCCGCAACGGCCGGGTGGGGCTCATCGCGACCCGGGCCACGGTGACCAGCGGCGCCTACGAGGACGCCTTCGCGGCCGCCCCGCACATCGAGCTCACCAGCGTCGCCTGCCCGAGGTTCGTCGAGTTCGTCGAGCGGGGGGTGACGATGGACGACGAACTCCTCCAGGTGGCGCGCGGCTACCTCCAGCCCATCATCGAGGCGGGTTGCGACACCTTGATCCTCGGGTGCACGCACTACCCGTTGCTCGCGGGCGTCATCTCGTATGTCATGGGAGACGGGGTGACGCTGGTATCGAGTGCCGATGAGACCGCCAAGGACGTCTACCGCGTGCTGCATGATCAGGGGCTGGCCCGGCCGGAGATGATGCCCCCTCCGGATCACAGGTTCCGCGCCACTGGTGATCCCGCCGTTTTCGCTGTACTCGGCCGCCGCTTCCTCGGGCCGGTGATCGGGTACGTCGAGACCTCCACCGACACGAGTGCCTTCCGGCTCCACGCGCAGCGCCAACCCACCCCGCCGAGCCTGACCTGAAGGAGTCCCCATGCGGTTGACCGTCATCGGCTGCTCCGGCAGCTTTCCGGGGCCGGACAGCCCCGCATCGTGCTACCTGGTCGAGGCGGACGGGTTCGCGATGCTGCTCGATCTCGGGAACGGCGCACTGGGCTCCCTGCAGCGTTACCACGACATGTTCGCCATCGACGCGGTCTGCATCTCGCATCTGCACGCGGACCACTGCGTGGACCTCACCGGCTACTGGGTCGCCCGGACGTACTGCCCGGGTGGGAAGAAGCCGAGCATCCCCGTGTACGGCCCGGCCGACACCGCCGACCGGATGGCGCGCGCGTACGACTTCGCCTCCGACCCCGGGATGCGCGAGACATTCGACTTCATCACCCTGAAGCAACGCTCCGTCGAGATCGGGCCGTTCCAGGTGACCACCGCGGCGATGAACCACCCCGTCGACGCCTACGGTTTCCGCATCGAACACGGCGGCGTGGTCCTGGCCTACTCGGGTGACACCGGCGTGTCCTCCGCGCTCGTCGACCTCGCACGGGACGCGGACCTGCTGCTCTGCGAGGCCTCGTTCCTGGAACACCGCGAGAACCCGCCGGACATGCACCTGACCGGACGCGAGGCCGGGGAGCATGCCGCCCGCGCGGACGTCGGGATGCTCGTCCTCACGCACCTCCTGCCGTGGAACGACCCGGCGATCTCCCTAGCCGAGGCCAAGAACACCACCTTCCGCGGCAACATCGAAGTCGCCCGCACCGGCGCGGTCTACGAACTGGGCCGTTGACCCGTGGCGTTTCCCGCACCGATTCGGCTTCCGGGGCGGCAAACGCCACGAGTCAACGGCAGGGAGCTGTCGGTAGGGTAAGGGTCATGTCTCGTCCTGATGGTCGCGCTAACGACCAGCTCCGTCCTGTCGGCCTTCAGCGTGGGTGGCTCGATCATGCCGAGGGGTCGGTGCTCATCGAGTTCGGCGGCACCCGGGTGCTCTGCACCGCCTCCGTCCAGGCATCGGTGCCGCGCTGGCGGCGCGACAGCGGGCTCGGCTGGGTTACCGCGGAGTACGCGATGCTGCCACGCGCCACCAACACCCGCAACGACCGCGAGTCGGTCAAGGGCAAGGTCGGCGGGCGCACCCAGGAGATCTCCCGGCTGATCGGGCGGGCCATCCGGGGCTGTGTGGACTTCAAGGCCCTCGGCGACAACACCGTCCTCCTTGACTGCGACGTCCTGCGGGCCGACGGCGGCACCAGGACCGCCGCGATCACGGGCGCGTACATCGCGCTGGCCGACGCCGTGACCTGGATGCGCGAGCGCAAGATGACCAAGGGCGACCCGCTGATCGCCTCCGTCTCCGCGATCAGCGTGGGCATCATCGACGGGGAGCCGCGCCTCGACCTCTGCTACGAGGAGGACGTCAAGGCCGAGACCGACATGAATGTGGTCTGCACGGGAGACGGCCGGTTCGTCGAGGTGCAGGGCACCGCGGAGGGCCAGCCCTTCGACCGGGCCGAGCTCGACACGCTGCTCGACCTCGCACTCGGCGGCTGCGCCGACCTCACCCGCCTCCAGACCCAGGCACTCGCCTGAGTATCACGCCGGGAGGCAGAAGACATGAAGATCGTGCTGGCCACCCGGAACCAGGGGAAGATCGAGGAGCTGCGCCGCATTCTCGGCGGCATCGACGTGCTGGGCCTTGAGGCCTTCCCCGATGCCCCCGAGGTGCCGGAGACCGAGCTCACCTTCGAGGGCAACGCGCTGCTCAAGGCGCGTGCCATCGCCGCCCACACCGGCCTGCCCGCGGTCTCCGACGACTCCGGGCTCTGCGTGGACGCGCTCAACGGGATGCCCGGGGTGCTGTCGGCCCGCTGGTCCGGCCGGTTCGGGACCCCGGACTTCGGCGCTCCAGACCGCGACCGCGCCAATCTGGAGCTGCTGCTCGACCAGCTCGCCGACGTCGCCGCCGCCGATCGGGGCGCGCATTTCGTCTGTGCCGCCGCCCTGGTACGACCCGACGGCGGCGAGCAGGTGGTGGTGGAGGGCCGGATGGACGGCCGGATCATTGAGGCCCCCAGGGGCGACGGCGGCTTCGGCTACGACCCGATCTTCGTTCCCGACGGCGAGACCCGTACCAGCGCCGAGCTGACCGCCGCGGAGAAGGACGCGATCAGCCACCGCGGCAAGGCTTTCCGGGCCCTCGCGGTCTCGTTGGCTCGTCCAACAGAAGCTGGCGTTTCCCGCACCTGAAGCTCGAACGGTGCGGGAAACGCCTGCCTTTGTTGGACGACTCAACGGCTCAGGCGGGTGTGCAGGCGGATGTACGTACCGGACCAGCCGGCGCGGATCTGGACCAGGTCGACCAGCATGCGGGCGCCCCAGAGTCCCAGGCCCTCCCCGGGAGGCAGGAATCCGACCAGCGCGTCCGGATGCCAGTGGCCGTAGTCGGCGACCTCGCAGATCAGCCGGCCGCCTTCGGTCCACACCCGCAGCTCCATCGGCGGCGTGCCATGCCGTACCGCGTTGCCCGCGACCTCGTCCATGGCGATATGCAGCTTGGCCAGCGCCGAATCGGCCATCCTGCGCCGCGTGGCGTAGTCGGCCACGAACCGCCGCAGGCCACGCAGATCCTCGGCCTTCTCGAAGCGCAGCCTCTCCGCCCTCGGCGGCGGCGGCGGCAGCGGCGACCGGTCGCACTCGCGGTTGAAGTCCTTGGGCGGCAGATAGCCGAGACTGGTCCACCTCCCGGTGGCGTCGAGCAGCCTGGGATGCGTCCGCTTGGCCTCGGCCACCACCTCACCGCTCAGTTCGCCGACATCGTACGGGCAGATCACCCGGGCACCTGAGGTCTCGAACGCCGCGTTCACGATCGATTCGTACCGGGCCCACTCCATGACCTCGGCCGGGCTACGCCCCTGCCAGGACGGCTCTGCCAGCGCCCACACCCGGCGCGGCGCGGCCTGGGTGACGACCTGGCTGTACGCCGCGATGGTCCGGACCGGGTGCTCGTAGAACGTCGACGCATCGAGGAACCCGACCGATGTGGACGCGGAGCCCAGCGAGTCGCGCAAGGCCTCGATGGCCGGCTGCGGGACCACGGCCAGCATCATGACATCAGCCTCGAGCGCGTCGCGGACGAAGGGGAGCACGGTGGCCAGGAACTCGTCCCTGCCCCGGTAGAGCAGGGCCTCATGCACAAGCTTCTCGTCTCTGCTCACTGCTGCTCCCCTTGACCGCGGGAGAGCCCAGGGAATCGGTGCCAGCCCAGCATGTCGATCACGTCCGCCACGTCGGGCGGCAGGTTGTCCAGGACCAGGCCGTAACCGCCTGGCATTCGCATCGCCCAGGTCGCGAGCAGGTTCAGCGCGCCCAGGTCGATGAAGTCGAGCCGCTTGAAGTCCAGATGGATCTTCTGGGCCCTGGGGACGATATTGGTGAGCGTGTCCGCGAACACCGCGTGCCGGACCCCGTCCAGCTCGCCCTCAAGCCGCAGGCCGAGCGGGCGGAACGTACGAGTGATCTTGAGGACGCCGTCGTCGAACTCCGGGTTCACTTCCACGAGGACCTCGTGCTTGTCGCGGAGCGCGGCCAGCTCCTCGGGAGAGCACTGGCCGCGGTCCAGCTGGCAGATGGCCAGCGCCATGGTGCTCGCCCCGACGGCCGCGTCGAAGCGGTGCTCGCAGCCGAGCATCAGATCCGCGCCGCCCGGTTGGCGCAGCGCCCAGCTGAGGTCGGCCGTCAGCCTGACGGCCCGGAACCCCTGGTCGAATGCCACGTCGACCTCGCGGTCGAGGGTGGTGAGCAGCCGATCCGGGTCGAAACGGCCACGGGTGAGGCAGGACTGCTCCAGGGTGATCAGGCGGAGCTGCCCGACCTCGGCGAACGGTGTCGGGTCGATGCCGAACCGGGAGAGCATCCCGGGCAGTTCATGTGGGCGCGAGTCGGTGACGTAGACGACCTTCTCCTGGGTTCTCAGCCCGTCGTACACGAAGTCGCCGACGATCGTCGCCTGCTCCTCGTTGTTCGTGTAGGCCAGCCAGGCATGATCTCCTGGACGCAGCTCGCTGACAGGCCGTTCGTAGAAGTTCACCGTGTCCCGTCCGCCGCCGTACCGACAGATCTGACCAGGCTACGTCGCCGTGTGCGGTTTGCGGGAGCGAAGTGCGCTTTCGGTATGTCACACAACGGCCGCGGGTAGTCGCATCCGGATCGTCGTCCCGGCACTCCCGGTCCGGACCTGCACGATCGAACAGAGCAGCCGTACGGCCCACAGACCGAAACGGCCGGGCGCACCCGTCTCCGGGGGGACAGAGCCGACACCGGGCTGCGGACTCCACTGTCCACCATCGTTCACCTCACATATGAGATCCCCGGGTTCGGTCCACAACCTGAGCACGACCGGCGGGGTTCCGTGCCGCAGTGCGTTGGTGGCCACCTCCGTGACCGACATCAGCAGTCCCTGAATCTGCGTGTCACCCAGTCCCGCCCCCCGCCCGTACTCCGCCACGAACGCGCGCAGCCAGAACAGGTCGGCCATGTCGACCCGCAGCGACTCCGCGGACTCCGGCGCCGGCGGCAGCGGCCGGTGGTCGAAGGCCGAGAGGTACGACCAGGGATCCACGTAGCCGCCGTTGGCGCCGAAGACCGTCCTTGGATGGGTACGGCGCGCACCGTCGAGGATCGGCAGCGGCAGTGTCAGGTCATAGGGGCACAGAATGGACGCACCGGTGCCCGCGAACGCGATGTTGACGATGGCCTCGGCCCGCTGCCACTCCGCCACCTCCAGCGGTGAGCGCTCACACCAGATCGGCTCGCCGAGCAGCCGCAACCGCTGTCCGCGGCGGGCCAGCTCGTCGGCCGCCTTCACACACTTGGCGAGGGTACGGGCCGGATGCTGGTAGAACTCGGTGGCCTCCACGAAGTCGACCCCGGCCGCGTCCCCGCCGAGCCCGTCACGCAGCAGCGAGAGGTTGCCGGGGCCGGTCGCCGCCAGCACCGTCTCACCGCCGCGCACCCCCGCGCGCAGAAACGGCAGAGCACCGGACAGGAAGTCCCTTGTGGCCCGGTACGGCAGCACCTCGTGGTTCATGCGACCTCACCAAGCCGCAGCCCGGGCAGCAGATGCCAGCCCACGATCTCCATGACATTCCGGAGCTGCGAGGGCACATGATCCAGTACGAGTGGGCCCCGCTCGGCCCGGCCCACCGCGAACTCGGCCAGCATCCGGAGCCCTCCCAGATCGATGAAACGCAACTGCGCCAGATCCAGATGGACCTCGCGTTCGTCCTGCGCCACTGACCACAGCGCCTCGGTGAAGATCGCGTGCCGGGACGCGTCGATCTCGCCGTCGAGCAGAAGCCCGCACGGCTGGAAGGTCGGGGTGATCCGCAGCACCGGGTCCTCGAACTGCGGATCGGGCACCGCGACCACCTTGTGCACCTCGCCCAGCGCCTGGAGCTGCTCCCTCGAACAGGCCGCCGCGTCGATCTGGCAGACCGCCATGACGGTCGTGCTCGGGGTGAACGCCTCGCCGAACATCCGTTCGCAGGCGAGCAGCCGGTCGAAGCCCCCCGGCTGTTCGAGCACCCAGGACGAGTCGAGGGTCACCCGGATGTCGCGGTGCCCCTCGGCCTGCGCACGGGTGATCTCACTGCTGAGCGTGCCGTACAGCCGGTCCGGGTCGAAGACCCCGCCGGTCAGGCACGCGCGGGCGCTGCCCAGCAGCCGCAGCCGTCCATTTTCCAGGTACGGCAGGGGGTCGATGTCGTCGAGACCGGGCAGTTCGCCCGCCTGTGCATCGCTCACGTAAATGACCTTGTGTGCGGCGCTCAGCCCGTACCGCACGAACGCGCCGACAATGTGATCGCGCTCCTCGCGAGTGGCGTAGGCCAGCCCGGCGTGCTCTCCGGGTCGCATGTCGCGAACCGGCCGACGCGCGAACCAGGAGTCCATACGCTGTCCGGGGGGGATCGTCAGCGGGTCAAGCCGAGTCCCTCCACCTTACGTCAGGCACTTGCCCTCCGCACCGACTTCTTTTTCAGATGGTGACCCGGGAATTACTCATCAAGACCGGGCCCTTGGACGAACAATGGTACGGACGGGGGGATTCGAACCCCCACGGTGTTTCCACCAATAGGACCTAAACCTATCGCGGCTGCCGTTACGCCACGCCCGCAGTGCACTTCCCAGTGCCTCGACAGCCTAGTACCTTGGACGGCGTCATCGCCAAGAGGTTGATGGCGCTACAGGCCGAGGTCCTTGCGGAGGCGGGCTACGTGCCCCGTCGCCTTCACGTTGTAGTAGGCCTTCTCGATCTTGCCGTCCGCGTCGATGAGGAAGGTCGAGCGGATGACGCCCACGGTGGTCTTGCCGTAGAGCATCTTCTCGCCGTACGCCGCGTACGCCTGGAGCACCTTGGTGTCCGGGTCGGACAGCAGCGGAAAGGTGAGCCCGTCGCGCTCCCGGAACTTGGCCAGCTTTGGCTCCTTGTCCGGGGAGATGCCGATGACCTCGGTCCCGGCGGAGGCGAGCTCCGGCAGGGCCTCCTGGAAGTCCACCGACTCCTTGGTGCACCCGGGGGTCATGGCCGCCGGATAGAAGTACAGGATCACCCGCCTGCCGCGCAGCGACGACAGCGACACCGCGTTGCCGTCGGCGTCGGGGAGGGTGAAGTCGGGGGCCACGTCGCCAGGCTGCAGCCGCTCGGTCACAGGAAGATCCTTCCGGTAATGGTGCATCCACCGTACATCGGGTCGGCCGCGCCGACGGTACCCGGGCACGACGTACGGGGTAAGGTCCTGAAACACTCTGATCAGATACACGGTCCGCAAACGATAAGGACACGTCCATGGCCGACAGAGCCCGCGACCCCGAGTCGCTGGAGCGGGAGATCGAGCGTACCCGCGATGAGCTGGCGCGCACGATCGACGCGCTCGCCGAGCGGGTCAGCCCGCGGAATGTGGCATCCAGGGGCGTCGCGCGGCTGAAGGAGGAGGCCGCGCAGGTGACGGCCGCGGTCGGGACGATCGTGGGGCCCGTCGACCGGGAGGACCCGCGGGCCATCGCGCGCCGCAACAAAGCCATCATGGTGGGCGCCGGTGTCGCCCTCGCGGCGACGGTGCTCGTCCTGTGGGGACGCAGGCGCCGCTAGTGACGAGGGAAGGCCGCGCGTCAAGGCCCGAGCACCGCGAGCGGAGCGAGCCAGCAGGTCAGAACTGCGGTAGATAGGCGGCGTGGGCCGCGAGACCGTCGTGCAGGATCTGCTCGGCGGTCTCCTTGTTCCGGATGAACGGGTGGGCCATCAGGGCCTGCAGCGCGGTCCGCCGTGAGCCGGTCGCGGCGGCGTCGGCGGCCAGCCGCTCGTAGGACTGGATGGCCTGGGTGAGGCCGCGCACCGACCCGGGCAGCGGCCCCATCACCAGTGGTACGGGTCCGGAGCGGCCGACCAGGGCGGGTACCTCGACGGTGGCGTCCGCGTCGAGTGACGAGATCGCGCCGTCGTTGCGGGTATTGACGATGAACCGGCGGCGTTCGTCGCGCAGCAGGGCGCAGATGACGTCGATCGCGAACTCGCCGTGCTCGCCGCCGCCACGGTCCCGGTTCGGGTCGGGCTCCCGTTTCGCGGCCTCTGCGGCGATCTGGGAGTAATAGGCGGGCAGCATGGCGAGGATGTCCTGGGCCCGGGTGGTGCCCTTGTCCCGCAGTTCTCCGACGACCTGGTCGTGGAAGAAGTAGTACTTGGCGTAGGAGTTGGGCAGCAGGCCCAGGGCCTTGGCCAGCGAGGCCATCCGGGACGGGTCCCGCCAGGGGGTGGCTCCACCGTCGGGGATCTCCAGGCCGTCCAGCGCCGAGGTCAGGTCGAGCTCGGTGCCGTCGAGCCGGAGCCGGGTGGCCCAAGTGGCGTGGTTGAGCCCGATCCAGTCGGCCTCCAGCCTGTCGAAGGGCAGGCCGAGGAGGTCCGCCCACATCTCGGTGTCCCCGATGTACTGGTCGCAGAGCCCGATGATCTTCGCGTCGGTGTGCCGGGCGACCGCGTCGGTGACGATGCTGGTGGGGTTGGTGTAGTTGACGATCCATGCGCCGGGATCGGCCAGCCGGGCGATCTCCAGGAGTACGGGCACGGAGCGGCAGGCCATCAGGAATCCGCCGGGCCCCGCGGTCTCCTGCCCCACCACGCCGTACGACAGCGGGATCGACTCGTCCAGGTGCCGGGCCGTCATCCCGCCGGGCCGGAAGGTGGTGAAGACGCAGGAGGCGCCGTCCAGCGCGGCCTTCAGGTCGGTGTGCGCGACGACGGTGAGATCGGCGTCCCGCGCGGCGAACATGGCCGTGGCGAGGCGGGCCATCAGCGCGAGGTGGTCACCGTCCGGATCGTAGAACGACAGTTCCACGCCCCGGAGGTCGGCGGCCCGGTGCAGCAGTCCCCGGATCACCCCGGGCATGTAGCCGCTGCCCGCCCCGATGATCGCGATCCTGGTGCTCATGCGTTCCTCAGGGTGGGCTCGGCGCGGGTGACGGAGTCGGTGGCGAGGTCGGTGTCGGGGATGTACGGGACGATGAAGGCGTACTCCTCCAGTGTCTCCGGCGGCACCTCCGCGGTCTCCCCGAAGGCGGCGATCTCGCCCCAGCAGGGGGCACCGAGGGACCCGCTGTAGTGCCGTACGGACAGTCCGGCGCAGAGGTTGGCGAAGCGCAGCCGCTGTTCGAGGGGCCAGTCCGCGAGGGTACCGAAGACGAAGCCCGCTGCGAACACGTCGCCCGCCCCGGTCGGGTCGAGCGCGGTCACCGGCAGTGCGGGGGCGGCTGCCCGTACCCCGTCCTCGCCGGCGATGGCGCCCCGCCCGCCGCACTTGACCACGACGGTGCGGCAGCGCGGGGCGAGTGCTTCAAGGGCGTCCTCGGGGGTGGCCGTGGAGGTGTACGCCATGGCCTCGACGGCGTTGGGCAGGAAGACGTCCACGTCCGCGAGCCGGTCCAGGACGTCCCCCGACCAGGCCTCGGTGGGGTCCCAGCTCACGTCCGCGAAGACTGTGGCGCCGTTGCGCCGCATCTCCAGGGCCCAGCCGGGGATGGGGGTGTCGAGGCCGACCAGGCAGGTCCTGGCGCGGGGCGGCGCATCGACCAGGCCCGCCAGGTCGATGGGCGGTGGCGGCGCGTAGGTGATCATGCTGCGGTCCGAGTCGTACGCCAGTGAGACCGTGACCGGGGTGGGCCAGCCGGTCACCTGGCGGGACCAGCGCAGGTCGACGCCCTCCTGTTCCTGCAGGGTACGCCACAGGTAGGCGCCGAACAGGTCGTCGCCGACGGCGGCGGCGAGCCCGACCCGCAGGCCGAGGCGGCTCATCGCGACGGCGATGTTGGCGACGCCGCCGGGGGCCGAGCCGAGGCCGCCGGTGATCAGCTCGGTGCCGGGCGGGGGCATGAACGGCAGTCCCGTGAAGATCATGTCCATGAAGACCTGGCCGGTCAGGAAGACGTCGAGCCCGCCGCCGGTGTGCAGCAGCTCTCCGGCCAGGGCCCGTTCGGCGCAGGGGTCTTCGAGGGTCACAGGGACTCCGGGGCGCTGGCGGTGAAGCGGGCCTCCACGGTCGCACTGACCACCTGCGTCTCGGGTTCGAGCTCGATGGGCTGCGGTTCGCCGCCCGCACTCGGCGCCGAGGCCATCAGCGCGTAGCGCGTTGCCTGCGGCCGCATCGAGTCGTGCGGGCCCATCCCCGAGTCGGCAAGTTCGACCAGCCCGGTGAGCCTGCAGCCGAGCGCGTCGGCATACGCGCGGGCCCGGTTGAGCGCCTCGTGCACGGCCTGCTCGCGGGCCCGCCGATACACGTCGCTGCTCGGGCGAAGCTCCCAGTACGGCCCGTCGACGGCGGTCAGTTCCAGGTTGGCGAGCCTGGTCACCAGTTCGCCGAGCACGGCGAAGTCGCCGACGGTCAGCCGGATCCAGGTGGATCCCTGGTAATGCTGGACGTTCTCGTCCCGCTTGCGGTACTTGAGCACGGGGACGACGGAGATCCGGGATGTCTCGATCCGTTCGACCGCGTCCCCGTAGGACTTGATCAGATCGAGGCATTCCGCGTTGCGGGCGGTGAGCCGGTCCAGGACCTTGCGGCGGTCGGGGTCCTTGGACTCGACGCGGACGCTGAGCCGCGCGATCTCCGGTTCGACCTCGAGCACGGCCTCGCCGCGAACGCTGATCACCGGCTCCGACATGGGGCTCCCTTCAGAGGAAGGTTTTGCCCTCCCCACGATAGGTGGGAACGGTCTGGACGACACGGTCGCCCTCGACCAAATGCAGCGCGTCGAAGCGTTCGCAGAGCTCGCCGGCCTTGGTGTGCCGAAACCAGACCCGGTCGCCGATGCGGAGCTGGTCGGTGACGGCGCCGAGGAGCGGTGTCTGCACCTCGCCCGCGCCCTCCTGCGGGTCGTAGGAGAGCCCTTCGGGGAGGTACGGCCGGGGCAGCCTGATCTTGTCGCCGGGACCGGAGGCCAGGTAGCCGCCGCCGAGCGCGGTGACGACGCCGGGGCCTGGGCGCCGGACGATCGGGAGCGCGAACAGCGCGGCGGGCCGTCCGGTGAAGTTGGTGTAGTAGTCGAACAGATGCGGCTGGTAGAGCCCGGAGCCGGCGGCCACCTCGGTGACGGCCCTCTCCCTGGCGGTGGTCTCGACGCTGCCGGTGCCGCCGCCGTTGACGAACTCCAGCTCGGCCACGGCCTGTACGGCCTTGACGATGGCGTTGCGGCGGCGGGCCAGCTCGAGCCGGGAGCGGCCCTGCAGGATGCGGATCGCGCGGGCCATGGCGGGCTTGCCGGGCGGGTTGTCGCCGACGCCGGCGATCTGGGACTCGTACGCCATCAGGCCGACGAGCTTGAGCGCGGGGCGCTTGAGGACCTCCTTGGCCAGCTCGGCGGCCTGCCAGGGGGTGACGACAGGGGAGCGGCGGGCGCCGACCCTGACCTTCCCGCCGAGGGCCCGGTAGGCGGCGTCGATGTCGATGCACACCCTGATGGGGTGGGCGTCGGCGATCTTGGTGAGCAGGTCGAGGTGCTCGACGGAATCGACCATGACGGTGATGGTGGCGCAGGCGTGCGCGTCGGCGGCCAGCTCGGCGAGCGCGGTACGGTCGACCGTGGGGTAGGCGACCAGGATGTCGTCACTGGTGCGCTCGGTGGCGAGCCAGAGCGCTTCGGCGAGGGTGAACGCCATGATGCCCTCGAAGCCGTCCATGGCGAGGACCGCGTCGAGGAGCGGGCGGCAGCGCACCGACTTGCTGGCCACCCGGATCGGCTTGCCCTTGGCGCGCCGGAGCAGATCGGCGGCGTTGGCGCGGAAGGCGTCCAGGTCGACGATCGCGAAGGGGGCCTCGAGGTCGGCGGTGGCGGCGTCGTAGCGCTCCCGGAGGTTCATGCGTCCAGCCTGCCAGACCGAGCTAAAGGTGAAAAGTCTTCATATTGTGGCTCTCGTCACGTTGAGCGCAAGTGAGCCCGTTGAGTCGTGGCGTTTCCCGCACCGCTCGCCTCAACTGTGCGGTAAACGCCACGAGTCAACGGGGGAGGGGGGCGGCGACGAGGACGGGTTGCTCGTCGAGTTCGAGGGTTACGTGGGTGCCGGCGGTGAGGGCGGAGGCCTGGTGACTGGGAAGGTCGGCGGATACCTCGATGCCGTCGGCGAGGCGGGCGCGGACCCGGGTCACCGAGCCCAGGAAGGTGGTGGCGATGATCAGGCCCCCGCCGTCCTCGGCGGGCCGCAAAGTGATCGCCTCGGGCCGTACCAGCACATCCACCTCGGAACCCGAGGCGGGGGCCGTACCGTCGACCGGCAGGCTCCGGCCCGCGACCGTCACCGTGCCGCCGTTCATCAGCCCGGGGAGCCGGTTCATCGTGCCGACGAATTCGGCGACGAACGCGGTGGCGGGCCGCGAGTACAGCTCCGCCGGTGCCGCGAGCTGCTCCAGTTTGCCCTGGTACATCACGCCGACCCGGTCGGCGATCGACAGCGCCTCCGACTGGTCGTGGGTGACGAACAGGGTGGTGATGCCCAGCTCGGTCTGCACCCGCCTGATCTCATCGCGCAGCTGCACCCGTACCAGCGCGTCCAGGGCGGACAGCGGCTCGTCCAGCAGCAGCACGCGCGGCTGGATCGCCAGCGCCCTGGCCAGC
The DNA here is from genome assembly GCA_025964615.1 of Actinomycetes bacterium. Classification (GTDB taxonomy): domain Bacteria; phylum Actinomycetota; class Actinomycetes; order Streptosporangiales; family Streptosporangiaceae; genus RYN-227. Next base: position 7,409 of record JAOPYM010000182.1, on the reverse strand, counting down.
GCGATCCGCTGCTGCTGGCCACCGGAGAGCTGGTGCGGGAAGCGGGCCGCGTGCTCGGGCAGCCCGACCAGCTCCAGGAGTTCGGTGGCGCGCCGGGTCCGCTCCGCGGAGTTCGCCTTGCGGATCCGCAGCCCGAAGGAGACATTGTCGAGCACCGTCATGTTGGGGAACAGGCTGTAGGCCTGGAAGACCATGCCCATGTCGCGTTTGTTGGCGGGCAGCCGGGTGATGTCGTCGCCGTCTACCAGGACCTTGCCCTCGTCGGTCGTCTCGAAGCCGGCGAGGGTGCGCAGCGCGGTGGTCTTGCCGCAGCCGGACGGGCCGAGCAGCGCGATCAGCTCGCCGGGCTCGATGGACAGGTCCAGGTTCGCGAGCGCGACCACCTCGCCGTACGACTTGCGCAGGCCGCGCAGTTCCACGGCGGCAGCTGTGGTCACGATGGTGTTCTCCTTTACGGACGGCATCAGGCGGTCCTCCGCCGGTCACCGAATACGGACAGGATGAGGAGGCCACCCCAGGTGACCAGCAGGCTCACGATCGAGGCGGCGGTCGACTGCTGGGCGTGATCGCCGCCGGAGGTCACGATCCAGACCGGGAAGGGAGTGAATCCGAGCAGCGTGGCGAGGGTGAACTCGCCGAGTACCAGGGCCAGCGTCAGGATCGCGGCGTTCAGGATGGCGGTGCGCAGGTTCGGCATGATCACCCGGAGCAGCACCGTCGGCCAGGAGGCGCCGAGCCCGCGGGCCGCGTCCACCAGGGTGCGCAGCGGCAGCAGCCGCAGCCCCGCGTCCAGCGCACGGTAGGCGAACGGCAGCGCCAGCACGACGTAGGAGAACACCAGGAGCAGCGGCAGGCCGGTCTGCATGAGCTGGTTGTTGACCAGCTGCGAGAGCGGGCCGTACGGGTCGGCGTCCGACAGCCTGGTCTGCAGCGCGATGATCCCGGCCACGAAGGCGATCGGCGGAATGACCAGCGGCATCGTGCAGAGCGTCTCCACGATCGGCCGCAGCCTCGGCATGGACAGCTGGATGGTGACCATCGCGGGCAGCAGCAGCGCCAGCAGCACGACGACGGTCAGTACGCCCATCTCGACCGACATCTGCAGCGCCGGCACGAAACCGCTGGCCTGGAACAGCCCGGTGTAGGGCGTCGCGCTGAAGTGGTTGTCGCGGTCGAACAGCGTGAAGTAGATCGACGCGCCCATCGGGACGAGGAAGTACGCGGCGAACGCCGCCCACGCGGCTCCCCGGCCGAGCCGCGCCGTCACTGGTTGAGCCATCGGGTCGTCCTCCGCTGCAGGGGCAGGTAGACGGCCATCACCAGACCGGCCACGACGATCATGTCCACGCTCAGCGCGAACGCGATGTTCTGCCCGTTGGTCGACACGTTGCTGGACAGGTTGTTGGCGATGTAGAGCGTGACCAGCGGGACCGAGCTGGCCCCCATCGCGGCCCGCGCGGTCGCGAACGCCGAGAACGCACTGCCGAACAGCAGCACGAAACCGCCGAGTACCGACGGCAGCAGCACCGGGCCGCCGATGTGGCGCCAGTACTGCCAGCGTGAGGCACCCAGGTTGGTGGCCGCCTCGTGCCACTGCACCCGCAGTCCCTCCAGGGCCGGCAATACCACCAGCACCATCAGCGGGATCAGGAAGTACAGGTAGATCAGGGCCAGGCCCCAGAAGCTGTAGAGGGTGAACCCCGTGTCACCGAGATGCAGCTTCACGGTCACGAACCCGGCGTTGCCCAGCGTGGCGATGAACATGAACGCCAGCGGCACCCCGCCGAAGTTGGCGAGCACGCCCGAGGCCGTCAGCACGATGCGCTTCAGCGCCCGGGTGTGGATGATCAGCTGCGCCACACCGACGCCGCCGAGAGCGCCGACGACCGCGGTGCCCGCCGACAGCCGGACACTGCCCAGGAGCGCGTTGAGCGAGGGTCCCTCGTTGGCCTGCCGCAGGGTGTCGAGGGTGTAGGAGGAGTGCGCGCCGCCGGACTGGAAGGCACCGAGGACGAGCATCAGGACGGGGACGGCGAAGAAGACCGCCATGTAGAGGAAGAAGGGCGCGACCGCGAGCCAGGCGAACCCGCGGCGGCGGGCCGACGGCGCGGGGGCCTCGACGCCGGTGAGGCCGGCGTCGAGACCCGTGGGGAGGACAGTCGCCATGGGCTAGGACGTGGCCTTGGGCCAGCCGGCCGTGACGGTCTTGTTGGCCGCGTCGATCTGCGCCTGGCTGGGCGCGGTGGCCCCACCGGACGAGGCGGGCAGCAGCGCGAGCGCCGCCGGGTCGGCCGTGCCCGCGGTCTTCATCGCGTCCAGCCGGACCGGGTGGGCGAAGCCCTTGAGCCAGAAGTTCTGGCCCTCGTCGCTGTAGAGGAACTCCTCCCAGAGCCGGGCTGCGGCCGGGTGCGCCGCCCACTTGTTGATGGCCTGGTTGTAGAAGCCGGAGAAGGCCGCGTCGCTCGGCACGATGGTCTTGTACGTGATGCTCTTCTTGGCGAGCGCCGAGGTGTAGCCGAGGTTCTTGTAGTCCCAGTCGATGAGGATCGGGGTCTCACCGGTCTCGACGGTGGCCTCCTTGCCCTCGACCGGCACGAAGTTCCCGGACTTCTTCAGCGCGGCGAAGAAGTCGATGCCGGGCTGGATGTTGTCGAGCGTGCCCTTGTTGGCCAGCGCCGCCGCGTACACGCCGCTGAGCGCGGTGTTGGACTGGGCGGGGTTGCCGCGGATCGCGACCTGCTTCTTGTAGATCGGCTTGGCCAGGTCGGCGAAGCTGGTCGGGCAGACCTTGACCTTCCCGGTGTCGCAGCCGATCGAGATCAGGCCGCCGTAGTCGTTGTAGTACTGCCCGCTGGGCTCCTTCTGCGCGTCCGGGATGGTGCTCCAGGTCGCGACCTTGTACGGCGCGAAGAGGCCCTGCGTGGCACCCTGGTTGGCGAAGGAGAGACCGACGTCGACGACGTCGGGGGCGCGGTCGGAGGCCTTGCGGCTGGTGATCGCGGTGATCTCGTCCTGGCTGGAACCGTCCGGGTTCTCGCTCTCGATCTTGATCCCGTACTTCTGGGTGAAGGCGTCCATGATCGGGCCGTAGTTCGCCCAGTCGCGGGGCAGCGTGATGACGTGCAGCTTGCCCTCTTTCTTGGCCGCTGCGACGAGTTTGTCGAGACCGCCGAAGTCGGCGACCGAGGTGGCCTTCGCCGACTTGGGGTCGGGCCCCGAGGTGCTGCTGCTCGAAGAGCTGCATCCCGTGAGGGCCACCGCGGCGACCGCGGCACCGATGCCCAGCTGGGTGATCGTTCGTTTCACTTCGCATGCTCCTTCATGAGGGTCGGGGCAAAGTAGGTCAATACCGGGCGGCTGCCGGATTGCGCTAAAGTGACATCCAGATTAATATTTGGGGTTTGTTCCCGGCTTTGGCGTGACATCGTGTAGCGGGGGGTAGGGGACAACCTTTTCTCGCGTTCAGACGATCCCACGTTGTGCGCCTATGGCAAGATATCAGACCATAACGGTTTCCTATCGGGGCCATAGGATGAGCGTGCGTGGCGCTCTCCGCAGGTCGGCGGCAGGGTGAGCCCTGCGCGGGCCCCGGCCCGGCGGCGTCCCGTTCGTCCCGTTCGTCCCGTTCGACGGCCAGCCTGCGAGACCCAGGCCCCCCGCATGTGGCCTCCCAGGGCGGCTCCGCATATAGCTCTTCGTTATCGGCGGCATCGCCTTTTCCCAGCTTGTGGGTGTGCCGTCCTGACGCGAAGCTTGGCGGAGCTGAGACTTTCGACCGAGAGGATTGTCATGGCGGCCATTTCGGTTCGCTATACCCAGAATTTCATCGGTGGCGAGTGGCGTGTCCCGGAGAGCGGCCGGACCAGGCCGAACATCAATCCGGCCGACGTCTCCGACCACGTCGGGGATTTCGCCGAATCGGGCGGCCCGGACGTCGACAACGCAGTCGGCGCCGCCGCCGAGGCCTTTCCCGCATGGAAGGCACTGGGGCCCGTCAAGAGAGCCGAATTCCTCCGTACGGCCGAGCGGCTGATCGAGGAACGGGCCGAGGACTTCGCCCGTGCGATCAACCGCGAGCAGGGAAAGCTGCTGCCGGAGGCGCGCGGCGAGGTCAAGCGGGCCCTCGCGATCATCGACTTCACCGCAGGTGAGGCCCGCCGGCTGAACGGGGTCACCACCCCGGCCGAGGAACCGCGCACCCTCTCGTACACCTTCCGCACGCCGCTCGGCGTCGTCGGGCTGATCACACCCTGGAACTTCCCGCTGGCCATCCCGATGTGGAAGGTCGCGCCCGCCCTGCTGTCGGGCTGTACGGCGGTGTTCAAGCCCTCACCGTTCACCCCGCTGTCGGCGGCGCTGCTCACCGAGGTGTTCGCCGACGCGGGCGTGCCGGCCGGAGTGCTCAACCTGGTGCAGGGCGACATCGCCGCCGGTGAGGCGCTGGTCGCCAATCCGCAGGTGGCGGGGATCAGCTTCACCGGTTCCCTGCCGGTCGGTCTGAAGATCCACGAAGGTGGCGCTCCCCGGCTGATGCGCTCCCAGCTGGAGCTGGGCGGCAAGAACGCCGTCCTGGTCCTTGCGGACGCCGACCTGGACAAGGCCGTCAGGGCCGCCGTGTTCGGTGCGTTCGGGCAGGCCGGGCAGCGCTGCTCGGCCACCTCCCGCGTCGTCGTGGACATCCGGGTCAAGGAAGTGTTCCTCGCCAAGCTGGTCGAGGCGGTCTCAGCGCTGCGGCCCGGCCTCGATGTCTGCCCGGTGGTCAACGAGCAGCGGCTCGACGCCTGCCTTTCGGCGATCACCCGGGCCCAGGAGACCGGGGCCAAGGTCGCCTGCGGCGGTTACAGGGCGGCCCTTCCGCAGGGGTACTACGTGCAGCCGACTGTGCTGCGGGACGTGCCCTGGGACTCCGAGATCGCCCAGGAGGAGATCTTCGGCCCAGTGCTCTCGGTGGTCGACTGCGACGGCTTCGACGACGCCATGCGGATCTCCAACTCGGTCCGGTACGGCATGTCCGGGACCATCTTCACCTCCGACATGGCGAAGGCCTTCGAGGCGCTCGACCGGTTCGAGGCGGGCATGCTGCACGTCAACCGGCCCGGTGTCGGGGCGTACGCCCACCTGCCCCACATGGGTTCCAAGCTCTCCCAGTTCGGCCCGCCCGAGTGCTCCCCGCAGGTCTGGGACTTCTACACCGAATGGCGGTCGGCGTGCATAAGTTGGTGACCGCCGCTGAGGCGGTCGCCCGGTTCGTCACGCCGGGGGCGGTCGTCGGGATGGGCGGGCAGAACATCAACCGATGCCCGATGGCGCTGGTGCACGAGGTGGCCCGCCAGGGCCTCGGGGACCTGGCCGTCGTGGGCTGCAACCTGTCGGTGCCGCTGGACATCCTGGTGGCCTGCGGCCTGGTCGCCAGGACCGAGCACGGGTCGGGCAACCTGGAGCGGTACGGGACGCTGTTCGCGTGGCGGCGGGCCGCCGAGGCCGGCTCGATCGAGGTACGGGACCACAGCCACCTGGCCATGGCCACCCGATTCGCGGCCGGGGCGATCGGAGTGCCGTTCATGCCGACCCGGAGCCTGCTCGGCACCGACGTGCTGCGCGGGCTCATCGACCTGGACATCGCGCGGCTCATGGACTTCGACGGGCAGCCGATCGTGCTGATGCGCGCGCTCACCCCGGACGTCTCGCTCATCCACGTGCACCAGGCCGACCCGCTGGGCAACGCCGTCATCGAGGGCGTGACCAGCCACGAGGTCGACATGGTCCGGGCCTCCCGGGCGACGATCATCTCCGCGGAGGAGATCGTGCCGCCGGGCTCGCTCGGTGAACGGCCCGAACGGGTGACGATCTCCGAGGCGTACGTCTCGGCCGTCGTCCACCAGCCGTACGGGGCGTACCCCACCTCGGCCTACCGGCGCTACGACTTCGCCGAGGATGAGATCAAGGCCTACCAGGCGGTCGCCCGCGCAGGCGGCGCCGAGTTCGACCACTGGATCCGGCGGTACGTCCTGGAACCGGAGCGGTTCGACGACTACCTCGACCTGCGCGACCCGGACGCCGTACGCCGTCTTGCCATGTCCTCCTCGATGAGGAGCATGCTGTGAGGGCCCTGCCCCGCGAGATCCTGGTGGTGGAGGGGGCGCGGCAGATCCGCGACGGCGACGTCGTCATCGTCGGCACCGGGCTGCCGCTGCTCGCCGCCACGTTCGCCCAGCGCACCCACGCGCCGCAGGCCCGGCTGGTGATCGAGTCCGGGGTGGTGTTCCCCCGGGTCGTACCGACACCGATCTCCGTCGTCGACCCCAGGCTGATGAACGGGGCGTCCAGGCACGGATCCCTGTTCGAGGCGCTCGGCGGTCTCGTGCAGCGCGGTCTCGTGCAGACGGGATTCCTCGGCGGCGCGCAGATCGACCGGTATGCCAACATCAACTCCACCTGGGTGGCGGGCAAGCGGCTGCCGGGCAGCGGCGGGGCCAACGACATCGCCAGCCACTGCGCGACCGTGGTGATCCTCACCGACCACGAGCGGCGCCGGTTCCCGCAGCGGTGCGACTACGTGACGAGCCCAGGGTTCCTGGACGGTCCCGGCCACCGTGCGAAGGCCGGGCTGCCGGCGCTGAAGGTCAAGGTCATCACCGACCTGTGCGTCATGGAGGCCACCGACTCCGCGTTGCGGGTGACCGGGCTGATGCCCGGGGCCACGCTGGATGCCGTACGGAATAACACCGGATTCACACCGGAGGCCGCCGAGACGCTCGGCACGGTCATGCCGCCTTCGGCCGCGGAACTGAAACTGCTCCGCGAGGTTCTCGACCCCGCATGCGTGTACTTCCCGGAAAGGAAGAATCAGTGACCGAGAAAAAGCCATTCGCCTGGGAGACCGGGATCGCGTGGAAGAACCGGGACCGCATCGTCATCCGCGGCTATGACGTCAATGAACTGACCGGCAACATCTCCTTCGCCGAGCACTTCCACCTGGTCCTGCGCGGCGAGCTCCCGGCCCCTGCGGTCGGCCGGATGACCGACGCCATCATGGTCAGCATGGCCGAGCACGCCATGTCGCCGTCGTCGGCCACGGTCCGGTTCGCCACCTCCGGCGGCGCCGAGCTCAACGCGGCCGTCGCCGCCGGCGTCGCCACCATCGGCAAACTGCACGGCACGGCCGACCGGCCCGCCGAGATGTTCCTCGGGGTCGCCGCCCGCGCCGCGCAGGATGGTCTGTCCGACGAGGAGGCCGCGGCGAAGATCGTGGCGGAGATGCGGGAGCGCCGCGAGCGGATGCCCGGGTACCACCACGCCCAGCACATCCGCGACCCGCGTACGGTCCGGCTGCTCGAACTCTCCGACGAGCTGGGGATCTCCGGGCGGTACGTGGGGATCGCCCGGGCCATGGAGGACGCCACCGAGGA
>JAOPYM010000320.1 GCA_025964615.1 Actinomycetes bacterium | reverse complement strand
AGCGGAAAGCGCAGCGCGGAGACCGGCTCTACCTTGACATCATGCGGAACGCGTACGCGCAGACGGTGGTGGCGCCCTACACCGTGCGGGCCCGGCCGGGCGCGATGGTGGCGACGCCGCTGCGGTGGGACGAGGTCCCGGACCCGGGCCTGCGCCCGCAGCAGTTCACCATGGGCACGATCGCCGCCCGGCTGGAACGCTCGGCCGACCCCTGGCGGACCATGGCCAGGCACCGCCGCGGCCTCGCCGCCGCCCGTCGCCGCCTGGCAGCCCGCTAGAGACCATCCGACAGCCGCGTCAGGGTTCGAACTCGCACAGCGCCCCGATGCCGCTGACCTGCAATACCCGGCGGGCGAGGGACGACGGTGCGATGATCACCGGCTTGACGCCGGGCGGCAGCCACCGGCCGGTGCCGGCGATGAGCCGGGCCGAGGCGCAGTCGAGGTAGCCGACGGCCGCCATCTCGAAGAAGAGCCGGCTCGGCCCGCGCTGGTGGATCCGCTCCAGCGAGGCGGACAGGGCGCCCTCACTGGTCAGGTCGAACTCGCCCTGGAGCACGACGGTCATCGTCTCGCCGGTCACGGTCGCCCATTCAGCCGATGAGTCTCGGGCTAGGCCGGCCGCTGTCAGGAGGGGTCGTCGCGATACTGCGCGCGAAGACGCGGGGACATCCGCCGGCGTGACATGGGCCGCGGGAATCTGGGCGGCTTGGTAACGACGTGATCATCGTATAGCAGGATGAGCGGCCGGCTAAGGACGACCGCACCGCGCCGGCGACAATCTCGGCGCAGACCTCGGCCAGCCTGCGGCGCTCGGACCTGGCCTTTGCGCGGAGGTGATCGTAGGCCGTGCGCGCGGAGACGCCGCGGGTGCCCATCAGGATGCCCTTCGCCTGCTCGATCTGCTGCCGCGAGTTCAGCGCGCCCTGCAGCTGGCCGGCCAGCTCCGACTGCCGTTCGCCCTGGATGATGCTGGCGATCAGCAGGGCGGCGAGATCGGTGAACGCGAGCAGCGCCAGCTCGTTGGCGGGCGACCACGGGCGGCTGCGCTCGGACAGCACCGCGACGACGCCGACCGCGTCCTGGTTGTAGGGCAGCGGGCTGGCGAGCACGGCCCGGATGTCCCGCTCGACCGCGGCCTCGCTGAACAGCGGCCAACGGTCGCTGTTCCCCAGGTCGGTGGCGCTGACCAGCTCCTTGGTGTCGAACGCCTCGATGCAGGGGCCTTCCTGGTGCCGCACCTGCAGCTCCTCCAGGTGCGCGAACCTGTCGTCGGAGGCCGCGACGTTGCGCAGGTGCTGCGCCGAGTCGGCCAGCATCAGGCCGGCCCCGTCGACGTCGAACAACGAGTGGGTTGTCTGCACGACCTCCCTGATCGCGTCCTCCAGGCTCATCTCCCCGAACCGCAGCCTGCCCAGTTCGACCAGTGCATGCCGCACGTCCTCGAGGGAGATCTCCATCGGTGACTACTCCCCGGCGTAAGCCCTTTCAAGCCCGGCGATGTCGAACTTGACCATGGACAGCATCGCCGCCGTCACCCGCGCCTTCCTGGCCTGGTCGGTGTCGCGCACCATGGTGGTGAACAGCTCCGGCACGACCTGCCAGCGCACGCCGTACCGGTCCTTGAGCCAGCCGCAGACGCTGGGCTCACCGCCGCCGTCGAGCAGCGCCTCCCAGTAGTAGTCGACCTCGGCCTGGTCGGCGCAGGTCACGCAGAACGAGATCGCCTCGTTGAAGCCGAAGCTCTGCCGTCCTCCGTTCAGCCCGGTGAACCGCTGCCCGTTGAGCTCGAACTCCACCAGCATCACCGTCCCGGCCGGGCCCGGCCCGGCTTCGGTGTACCGGTGGATCTCGCCCATCCGGGCGTCTTTGAACACGCCGGTGTAGAACCGGGCGGCCTCCTCGGCCTGGTCATCGAACCACAGGCAGGTGGTGAGCGGCTGGCTGGTCATCGTGGTTTGCCCTCCCTCGTCGTGACGCTCCTGTCAGGTAGACGACGGGGGCGCCGGAGCATCATCGCAGGGAGGCGCGTTGCTGCCCAAGGAATCACTGGGGGTCCTAGAGGAACCAACGGACCGTTCGGGATAAAGGATTTGAATTTTCTGACGGGCCAAAAGATTCTGGCCGGCGGAAGATTTCCCGGCCGCGGATCGCTATGAGGAGAACTGGCGGGCTTGAGGAGCGGGAATGCTGTCGATGAGAGGGCTCGAGTGCCTGGTCGCGATCGTCGACGAGGGCTCGATGACCAAGGCTGCGGCGGTGCTGCACATGACCCAGCCCGCGCTGTCGCACCAGATCGCCGCGATCGAGCGCGAGTTCGGCACGCCGGTCATCGAGCGGCTGCCGCGGGGCATCCGGCCGACCGCGGCCGGGCTGTTGGCGGTGGCCGAGGCGCGGATCGCGCTGGCGGCGGTCAGCAAGGTGGTGACGTCGGCCCGCGGCGCGGCGGCGGGGACGACCGGCCGGATCAGGATCGCCTGCGCCGAGACGATGACCGGCTGGCTGCTCGCCCCGGTGCTGCGCAGCTGGCGCGTGCGCTTCCCCGAGGTCGAGCTTGACCTGAAGGAGTTCACTAGCGCCGACCGGATGCTCGAGGTGCTGCTGGCGGGCGGGGCCGACATCATCGTCGCGCCGCCGCCGACGGTGACCGCCGAGCACGTCGAGAACCTCGGCGGTGAGGAGATCGTGGTCGTCGCCGCCCCCGGGCACCGGTTCGAGGCGATGGACGCGGTGCCGCTGAAGGAGCTCGTCGACGAGCCGCTGGTGCACTACCAGCCGGACAACGGCATGGCGCGGTGGGTTGACCGGTTCGCGGCCGAGCGCGAGGTCATGCTGCCCCGGCCCGCACTGCGCACTGCCAGCCCGCGCACGGCCGCGCAGCTGGCGGCGGCGGGCATGGGCGTCGCCATCGTGCCGGCCTCCGCCCTCACCCCGTGGCCGGACGCCACCGTCCGGTCGTTTGACCCGCCTGAGCTGCGCGATGTGATCGTGGTGGTGGCGGCCCCGCACGACGCCCTGGTGCAGCGGTTCGTGGCCGACCTCAAGCAGCGCGGACTGCCGATGCCGCGGCTGTCGCCTGCCGTCCTGGGCGGCTTAGGGGCCGAGGAAGTCGATGATCGCGTTGGCGATCTCGGCGACGTGGGTCTCGAGCGCGAAGTGGCCGGTGGGCACGAACCGGACGTCGGCCGCCGGGATGTCGCGCTTGAACGCCTCGGCGCCGGGCGGGATGAAGAACGGGTCGTTGCTGCCCCAGATCGCAAGCAGCGGCGGCTGGCTGGCGCGGAAGTACTGCTGCCAGGCCGGGTACAGGGCCACGTTGCTGGCGTAGTTGAGTAGCAGGTCGAGCTGGATCTCGTCGGCGCCGGGGCGGGCGAGGTAGAAGTTGTCGAGCCCGTACCCGTCCGGGCTGACCATCGTCACGTCGGGGACGCCGTGGGTGTACTGCCAGATCGTCGTCTCGGGCTGGACCATCGTCCGGACGGCCTCGCGGTTGGCCGGCGACGGGTCCTTCCGGTAGGCCTGGACCGGGGCCCAGCCGTCGCTCAGGCCGTCTTCGTAGGCGTTGCCGTTCTGACTGACGATCGCGGTGATCCGGTCCGGGTGCCTGGCGGCGATCCGGAAGCCGACCGGCGCGCCGTAGTCGAACACGTAGATCGCGAAGCGGTCGAGGCCGAGGACCTCGGTGAAGCGGTCGATCACGTCGGCCAGGTGATCAAAGGTGTAGTCGAACGCGCCCAGCTTCGGCATGTCCGACTTGCCGAAGCTGGGCAGGTCGGGCGCGACCAGGTGAAAGTCGTCGGCCAGGAGCGGTATCAGGTCGCGGAACATGTGGCTCGACGACGGGAATCCGTGCAGTAGCAGCAGCGTGGGCGCGTCGGTGGCCCCGGCCTCCCGGTAGAACACGCTCAGACCGTCCACGTCGGCCGTGCGGTAGGCGATGTTAGTCATGATGAGTCCTCCCTGTTCCTGAGGCTCTCACTGACATACCCACCCCGCACCGTCAGGTTCAACGGTGCGGGGTGGCCTCCTCGAAGATCAAGACCGTCTGGGTCGAACGGACCTCGGGTATCTCCTGCAGGCGACTGAGCACCACGTCGCGCAGCGACACCGCGTCGCGGGCGCGGACCCGGAGCAGGATGTCGTGCTCGCCCGACAGCAGCGCGACGTGGTCGACCGCGGGCATGGCCAGCAGCTGGCCGCGGACCGACTTCCAGGACCGCTGGGCGATGTCGACGTAGACGTAGGCCGACAGCCCGTAGCCGTAGCGGACCGGGTCGACCTGGGCGGCGTAGCCGGTGATGACGCCGTCCCGCTCGAGGCGCGCGACCCGGGCGTACGCGCTGGCGCGGGAGATGTGGATGAGGTCGGCCAGCGCGCGCATGGACATCCGGCCGTCGGCCCGCAGCGCCTCGACGATCTGCCGGTCGGTGTCGTCCATCGGTGCCATATGTCCACGGAGGTCGTCCGGGGAGATGTCGCTGATAGTCATATGGGCAATGTACATCGGTGTCTTAGGCAATATGTCTGCGATTCGTCGGTGGCACTAGAAATTTGGCTCTAGATGGGGACATTCTCTGGAAAAGATCTTTTGTCGAAGGGAGCGGCCGTGAAGACTCAGTACGCCCGCCGCAGCGAGGCGACGGCGGCCGGCACCCTGCTGCCGAGCGCGACGCCACTTCAGTTGATTGACGCCGACGGGCATCCGGGCGACAACCCCGGTTCGCTGCGCCTGCCGGGGCCGGACGTGCTGGTCGAGCTGCACCGCCGGATGGTGCTCGGACGCCGCTTCGACAGCCAGTCGACCGCGCTGGCCAAGCAGGGCCGCCTCGCGGTCTACCCGTCGTCCCGGGGCCAGGACGCGTGCCAGGTCGGGGCGGCGCTCGCGCTGCGCCGCCAGGACTGGCTGTTCCCGACCTACCGCGACTCGATGGCGGTGCTGACCCGGGGCGTGCCCGCCGAGGAGACCCTCACCCTGCTGCGGGGCGACTGGCACTGCGGCTACGACCCGGTCCAGTACCGAGTCGCGCCGCAGTGCACCCCGCTGGCGACCAACACCCTGCACGCGGTCGGCCTCGGCTACGCCGCCACCCTGAAGAACGAGGACCAGGTGGCGCTGGCGCTGCTTGGCGACGGTGCGACCAGTGAGGGCGACACCCACGAGGCGCTCAACTTCGCCGGCGTGTGGAAGGCCCCGGTCGTGTTCCTGGTGCAGAACAACGGGTACGCGATCAGCGTGCCGCTTGCGAAGCAGACCGCGGCCCCGACGCTGGCCGCGAAGGGGATCGGCTACGGCATCCCGTCGCTGCTGATCGACGGCAACGACGCCGCCGCGGTCTACGCGGCGGTGCGGGCCGGGGTGTCCCGGGCGGCCGCCGGCGAGGGCCCGACGCTGATCGAGGCGATCACCTACCGGGTCGAGGCGCACACCAACGCCGACGACGCTTCCCGCTACCGGGCCTCGGCCGAGGTCAGCGAGTGGCTCTCGCGCGACCCGATCGCCCGCTTGGAGGCCTACCTGCGGGGGGCCGGGCTGCTTGACGACGCGTCGGCCGCGCGGCTGGCGGCGGAGGCGGAGCGGCTGGCGGAGGACGTCAGGCAGCGGATGAACGCCGACGTCAGCGTCGATCCGGCCGAGCTGTTTGAGCACGTGTACGCCCGGCCGACGGCGGCGCTCGAGCGGCAGCGGGCGGAGCTGCTGGCTGAGCTCAGCGAGCTGGAGGAGCCCGCGCTGTGACCCGCGTTATGTCCACTGACTCCCCTGACAAGAGCGCTGCGGCGGCGGAGGCGAAGCCGGTCACGATGGCCGCCGCGCTGAACCAGGCGCTGGCCGACAGCCTGGCCGCCGACGAGCGGGTGGTCGTGTTCGGCGAGGACGTCGGCACGCTGGGCGGGGTCTTCCGCGTCACCGACGGGCTGGCGGGCCGGTTCGGCGAGCGCCGGGTGTTCGACACACCGCTGGCGGAGGCGGGCATCGTCGGCACCGCCATCGGGATGGCGATGAACGGCCTCGTGCCGGTGGTCGAGATGCAGTTCGACGCGTTCGGCTACCCGGCCTTCGAGCAGGTCACCAGCCACCTCGCCAAGCTCCATAACCGGACCAGGGGGCGGCTGGCGCTGCCGGTGGTGATCCGGGTGCCGTTCGGCGGCGGGATCGGCGGGGTGGAGCACCACAGCGACTCGTCGGAGGCGTATTACACGCACACCCCGGGGCTGCGGGTGGTGACGCCGGGCACCCCGGCCGACGCCTACCTGCTGCTGCGACAGGCGATCGCGTGCCCGGACCCGGTCCTGTTCTTCGAGCCGAAACGGCGCTACTGGTCTCGCGAGACCGTCGTACTAAGCACTGACGGGCCGCCGATTGACCGGGCCGTGGTGCGGCGGCCGGGCCGGGACGTCACCCTGATCGCCTACGGCGGGATGGTCGCGACCGCCATGGAGGCCGCCTCGGAAGCCGTTTCTGAAGGCTGGGACGTGGAGGTGATCGACCTCCGCTCGCTGTCACCGTTCGACGAGGAGACCGTGGCCGCGTCGGTGCGGCGCACCGGCCGGGCGGTGATCGTGCACGAGGCGGCGGGGTTCGGCGGCTACGGGGCCGAGGTGGCCGCCCGGCTGACCGAGCGCTGCTTCCACTACCTGGAGGCGCCGATCCTGCGCGTCACCGGCTTCGACATCCCGTATCCGCCGCCGCACCTGGAGCGCTTCCACCTGCCGAACACCGACCGCATCCTCGACGCCATCGCCCGGCTGCAGTGGGAGGACGAGGACCGTGGCTGACTTCCTGCTGCCCGACCTCGGTGAGGGACTGTCGGAAGCGGAGGTCATCGCGTGGCGGGTCTCGCCGGGCGACCGGGTGAGCGTCGACCAGGTGATCGCCGAGGTGGAGACGGCTAAGGCCGTGGTCGAGGTACCGGTTCCCTACGCGGGCGTGGTCGCGGCGTTGCATGCGACGCCGGGGAGCGTTGTCTCGGTGGGGCAGCCGCTGATTTCGGTGACGGAGGACGGGGCGGGTGGGTTCCGCGAGCCTGGGGTTGTCGTTCCCGAGCAGGTCCCGGCCGGGGCTGACGCGGGCGAGGCCGACGGGGTCGAGGAAGCGAGCGGCAGCGTGCTGATCGGGTACGGGACGACGGTGGCGCCGACCCGGACGCGACGCGGTCGGCGTCGGGGCGCTGTTGGGGCGTCGCCTGCGGGTGCTGCGGCGCCCGCATCTTCTACACCTCCAGCGGCATCGGCGGCCTCGGCAGTCTCGGCAGCCTCGGCTGTCTCGGCAGCTTCGGATCGGGTGGCGGTTATCTCTCCGCTTGCGCGCAAGGAGGCTAGGGACGCCGGGCTGGATCTGGCCGCTCTCACCGGGACCGGGCCTGACGGCGTGGTGAGCCGACGGGACATCCGTGCGGCCATTGCGGGACGAACGATGCAGCGGCAGTCGGCCGTGGTGGATGCTGGCGCGACCACGGGTACGGGGACCGGGACCGGCTCGACCGGAACGGGCGAGCGGCGGATCCCGCTGCGCGGGGCCCGGCGTGCCGTCGCCGACAAGCTGTCCCGGTCCCGTCGGGAGATCCCCGAGGCGACCGTGTGGGTCGACGTCGACGCGACCGACCTGGTGGAAACGCGCCGCGCTCTGAACGCGGCCGATTCTTCGCGGCCGGTCAGCCTGCTTGCCCTGCTGGGCCGGTTCACCATCCTCGGCCTGCGCCGCTACCCCGAGCTGAACGCTCGCATCGAGGGCGACGAGATCGTCGTGCCCGACGCGGTCAATCTCGGCTTCGCCGCCCAGACCGACCACGGCCTGGTCGTCCCGGTCGTGCACGACGCGCACCAGCTGACCACGCGCGACCTGTCGGCTCGGCTGGCCGAGCGGACGGCGGGGGCGCGCGATCGCCGCCTCTCCCCCGCCGACCTGGCCGGCGGCACGTTCACGGTCAACAACTACGGCGTGTTCGGGGTGGACGGCTCGGCCGCCATCATCAACCATCCGGAGGTCGCGATCCTCGGCATGGGCCGGGTCATCGACCGGCCGTGGGTGGTCGAGGGCCAGCTCACGGTGCGCAAGGTCACCGAGCTGACGCTCTCCTTCGACCATCGAGCCTGCGACGGAGGGACGGCGGGCGGGTTCCTCCGCTACGTCGCCGACTGCATCGAGTCGCCTGCTGTCGCCCTGGGCGACATGTAGGCGCTGGCGTCCTCCGGTGCTGGAGCCGCTGGTTTACCCCTAGTCCTTGAGCGAGCCCCAGCCGTGCCAGCCGTCGATGGCGATCAAGGCGCTGAAGCGGCCTCGGACGCGGTCGGAGTACGGGTTTCCGGTGTACTGCCGGGCGATGCGGTCGATGTCGGACATGTCTGCGTCCTGGTAGATCTCATCGACGTGCCCGATGATGCTGACGTGGTTGTACCAGCTGTTCTCGTCGAGCACGTCGAGGGACACCCGGGGGTCGGCGCGCATGTGCTCCAGCCGCTTGCGCCCCTCGTCCATGTTCACCAGCACCCGGCCGTCGGCCCAGAGATACCAGGTGGCTACCGATACCGGCTGGCCATCTCGCCGCAGCGTGGTGATGACGGCCGGGTTGGGCTTGCGCAGCATGGCCACGGCGGCGTCGGGAAGCGGTGGTTTCGACATGGGGCCTCCAGGCAGAGTTGTGTTCACGGGCTAGCTGGCATCGTGCCCCCATCGGGCGGCCGTATGCCCGATGGGGGCGGGCCGACACCCACCCTGGACCCACGCGGCACGCCGCCCTTCTCTGCGGCCTGCCTTTAAGCCTGTGTTTGCGGCGCTTGTAAGGGAGGATGTAGGCGTGGACGGTGAATTTGACTCCGCGGCGGCGTCAGCAATCCGGAAAGTTGTCGAAGACTGGGTCGTACTGCGGGACTCGGGACGGTGGGACGAGTTCGCGCGGGTCTGGCATGACGACGGCTGGATGACCGCAACCTGGTTCCAGGGGCCGTACGCCGAGTTCATCGCGGTCAGCCGGTCCGGGTTCGAGCACGGCGTGAACATCGCGCACTTCCTCGGCGGCTTCAGCTGCGAGGTAGCCGGGAGCCGCGCGATCGCCCAGACCAAGATGAAGATCGAGCAGCGGGCCGTCGTCGACGGGACCGAGGTGGACGTGACCTGCTCGGGGCGGTTCTACGACTTCCTCGAGCTGCGCGCCGGGCGCTGGGGAATCGTGCGCCGTCAGCCGATCTACGAGAAGGACCGCCTCGACGTCGTCGATCCGGCCGCGTCGCTCGCGCTCGACCGGTCGAGGCTCGCCTCGTTCCCTGACGGGTACCGCCACCTCGGGTACGTGCAGGAGGCACAGGGGCAGCGGGTGCTGCGCGGCCTGCCCGGCCTGCGCGGTCCCGAGGTGGAACTGCTGTACCGGGAAGGCGCCGGCTGGCTGGCCGGTTCAGCGACTCCCGGGGTGCCGCTCGGCTCCCATTTAAGCGATAGTCATGAGGTTGCTTGCTGCTGGGTGCTGACCGCGGCGAATGCGGCGAGCACCAGATCAAGGTCGATGGTGCGAACGGCCAACGTCCACGGCTCGCCTCCGGCGTGGGCGTTGATAACGACGGACATTCCGGCCCTGACACGCCATGCGTCCTTGCCGCTAACGTCGCCCACCACGTCGACCGTGATGGGTGGCCTCATGGACAGCCCGGATTTCGCCCGCCGGGGAAAGCCGGGGAACCACGTGATTGGCTCCGCACCCTGCGTGCGGAGGATCAACATCCCCTTTCGCAGCTGCGAGTCAACGCGCCGGTGCGCGAGCACGGCCAGCGCCTCGCCAGCAGCCAGGTACTCGAGGTCCAGTGCGGGGTCGGTGGCCGGCAGCCCCCGGCTGACCCGCCGGTTCTGCTCGTAGTTGAGCATCAGGTCTGCAAACGTCTTGGTTCCCGCCGCCCGGCGTATTCGACTCGTGCCCACCGCGTCCGTCCCGATCGAGACAAACATTATTCGAGCGCTGACTATAGCGCTCGTGGCTAGTTGAGTCGAGAAGGCAGGCTGGCTTAGCGGCGCGGTGCTGTCTGGTTGGTGATCATTTCCAGCAGCGCGGCGTGGGTCTGACGGTCGGCGGCCGCGATGAGGCCACCCGTCCCGGCGTGCAGGGGCTGGCCGTCAATGCCGGTCACGATGCATCCGGCCGCCTGGCAGAGGGCGATGCCGGCCGCAAAGTGCACGCTGTCGATCAGGTGCCCATCGGTGACATAGGCGGCTCGCCGCCCGGCGGCGACCCAAGCCAGTGCCAGCGTGGTCGACACGACGCGCGGCCGGAACCGCGCGGTGAACGCCTCCTGCGCGAGCAGGCTCACGGCCCTGAAGCGCGGCGCGTTCGGGAACGGCGGGTCGAGGTTGACGTCCACCAGCTGCGTTCGGGGGGAGGGCTCGAGCAGTGCATCGGCGTCGCTGCTGCCGCTGCCGCTGCCGCTGCGGAGCCGGGCGCGGTCACCGTCGGTCCAGAAGGCCTCGCCTGAGAACGGGTCGGCCGACGCGGCGGCGGTGATGCCAGGTCCGGCCCGCAGGGCGACGTTCACGGCGGCCAGCATGGTGCGGGCTGCGTAGTTGAGCGTGCCGCACAGCGGGTCGACCAGCCACCGGCGCTCCGCTCCCTCCGCGCCGACAGCGCCGCTCTCCTCGCCTGTCATCGCGTCAGCGGGCCGGGCCGCTCGGATGACCTCGGTGACGGCCTTCTCCGCAGCCAGGTCGGCGGCGGTAGCGAAGTCGCCGCCGGACTTGTCGAACCGGGCCAGGGCCGACCCGAACATCGCGCGGACGACCGCCGCGCCCGCCAGCGCCGCGGCTACCGCCACCTCCGCGTCCGTTCCCGCGTTCGCCGTCATCGGCGCAGCATAGCCACCCGGCTGTCCCGACGACTCGGTTGACGCTCTCGGCCATGATGTCGGCCAGAACTCACCGTCCCCATGTCCGTCCCGATGTCGATGTGCAGCATCGCCGGGTCACCTTACCCGGCCAGGGCGGCGGCGATCGCGTCCGCCACCGGGGTGGTGGGCCGACCGGCCAGGCGGGATAGGTCGCCGGTGGTGAGTGCTAGCTCCCCGGCGGCGATGGAGGCGTCGATGCCGGCCATGACGTGCGGGAGCGGGTCGGGCAGCCCGGCGCCGGACAGCATCGCTGCGTACTCCTCGCCGGTGACGGCGTGGTAGGGAACGTGCCGCCCGGACTGCTTGCTGACCTCGGCGGCGAACTCGGCGAAGCTCCACGCGGTGTCGCCGGACAGCTCGTAGACGGTGTCCTCGTGGCCGCCGGAGGCCAGGACGGCGGCGGCCGCTGCGGCGTAGTCGGCGCGTGATGCCGAGGCGAGCCGGCCGTCGCCCGCGGCGCGGACCAGCGCACCGCGCTCCAGCGCGGCCGGGATGTTCATCGTGGCCATCTCGTGGTACAGGCCGTTGCGCAGCAGGCTGTACGGGACCCCAGAGGCGCGGATGGCGTCCTCGGTGGCGCGGTGGTCGTCGTTGACCGGGCCGCCCTGGAGGCCGAGGACGCTGGTGTAGGCGAACAGCGCGACGCCTGCCTTGACGGCGGCGCCGAGGACCGCCTTGTGCTGGGCGACCCGGTCCAGGTGCATCTCGCTGCCCGAGATCAGCAGCACCCGGTCGTCGCTCCGCAGCAGCCCGTCGAACGACTCCGGGGAGTTGTAGTCCGCGACGGCGAGGGTCACACCCCGGGCGGCGAGGTCGCCGGCCTTGGCGGGATCGCGGACCACCGCGGTGACCTCGGAGGCCGGGACGGTGGCGAGCAGATGGTCGATGACCAGGCGGCCGAGCTGGCCGCTGGCGCCGGTGACAATGACGCTCACGCGGGAACTCCTAATTTGAGATACCATCAAGTTATCTGGACGGTGGCGAGCCTACCTTAAGTTGATGGCATGTCAAGATAATAGGGGTTGCCTGCATGAGCAGCGGAGAGGGACTGGCCAGGGAACGGCCCCTGCGCGCGGATGCGCGCCGTAACATAGAGAAAGTGATGGAGGCTGCGGCGGAGGCCTTCGCCCGGGACGGGCTTGACGTTCCCCTGGAGGACATCGCCCGCAGCGCCGGCGTGCGCGCAGGCACCATCTACAACCGCTTCGGCGGCAGGGAGGGGCTCCTCGACGCGGTGGTCGCGGACGTCGCGGCCGGCTGGCTGCGAGCGGTCATCGACCGCGCCACCGGGCAGGGCACGGCATGGGGCCGGTTCGCCGCCTTCGTGCAGGGGATGTGCGAGGAGCAGGCCGCGGACCCCGTCTTCAACGACGTCTTCTCCCGCCGCTACCCGGACGCGCCCGACCTGCGGGCGGTCTGCGACCAGTCACTGGCCTTCGGCGCCGAGCTCATCCGCGACGCCCAGTCATGCGGCACGCTCCGGCCCGGCTTCTCCGCCGACGACCTCGCGCGGATCTTCTCGGTCAACG
>JAOPYM010000180.1 GCA_025964615.1 Actinomycetes bacterium | reverse complement strand
AACTCTTCCGTGGTGCCTGGCCGGTCATCCGGTCCTCCAAGTGCATAACTAAAGATCAGCGGTCACAGCATTCCCTGCCGGTGAGCGGGGTACCATGCCAAAATAGTGGCTAGTTCACGCTGACCTGTGATCGGGGAACAGAACGGGATGTCGCGCCGACTTGTCAACATCACACTGGATAATCTCGGCGATCTTCCGCTGAGCTGCCGTTCCTGCGTCTTCTGGGAACTCGATCCGGTGAGCAAGTCCCGTGCCGAGGCCAATGACCCAGCACTGGAAAAGGAGTCCTGGATCTCCTCCGTGCTGCTCGAATGGGGCAGTTGCGGGAAAATCCTCTACGTCGACGGCGTTCCGGCGGCTTATGTGCTTTTCGCGCCGCCGCAGTACGTGCCGCGGTCGGTTGCCTTTCCGACGAGTCCGGTCAGCGCGGACGCGGTGCTGCTGATGACGGCGCGGGTGCTCAGCGAGTTCTCCGGCGGCGGTCTCGGGCGGATGCTCATTCAGGGCATGGCCAAGGACCTCACCCGGCGCGGCGTCCGCGCGATCGAGGCGTTCGGTGACAAGCAGTGGACCGCTCCCGCGTGCGTGCTCCCGGTCGACTACCTGCTCGCCGTCGGCTTCAAGACGGTCCGCCCGCATCACCGGAACCCGCGGCTGCGGATGGAACTGCGGACCGCGCTGACGTGGCGCGAGGACGTCGAGGTCGCCCTGGAGCGCCTGCTCGGCTCGATGACGCCCGACCGGGTTCTGCTCCGCCCGAGCCCGGCCGCGGTGAGCGGCCGCGTTTGAGGCGTCGGCCGGACTGCCCGCCGCGCGTTATGGTTGGGTTTGGTTATGGAGAACTCGCGGTTTCTTGAGTGTCTGGCGGCGGACTACGGGCGGATCCGGACTGTGGTGCCGAGTAATCTCGACCGTCTGGTGCCGAGCTGTCCTGAGTGGACGGTTGGTGACCTGGTGCAGCACGTCGGGACTGTCTACCTGCATAAGGTCGCGACCATGCGGGACGGGGCAGCGCCCTCGGACTGGCCGCCGGTCGGACTGAACGACGAGGAGCCGGTGGCACTGCTCGACCGAGCGTATGCCGAGCTCATCGGGGAGTTCAACCGCCGCGGCCCGGGGGAGTTCTCGGGGACCTGGTACGAGCCCGATCAGAGCGTGGGGTTCTGGATTCGGCGGATGGCGCAGGAGACGGTTATTCATCGGATCGACGCCGAGCTCGGTGCCGGCGTCCCGGTCGCACCCGTCCCGGACGATCTCGCGATCGACGGGATCGACGAGCTGCTGAAGGTGTTCGTCGCCTACGACGCGAAGAAGTGCCCCGATGACTACGCCGAGGTTCTCGCCGACTCGCCCGCCCGCTCCTACACGATCAGCACCGATGGCGTCGAGTGGCTGGTCGGCACCTCACCCGCAACCTTCACCGTAGGCGGCGGCCCCGGCATGACAGTTCCGAACTTCACCAGCACCGACACCACCATCACCGGCTCTCCCACCGCCCTCCTCCGCTGGGCCTGGAACCGCGAGACCCCAGGCGAATCGTCCGCCCTCACCATCAAGGGCCCCACCGACCTAGCCGAATTCCGCCGCTGCGTGGTCATCGCGACTCAGTAAAGAGAAGCGGGGCGCGCGAGTGGTGCGCCACCGCGCGTTCGACCCCGGATCGGGTTAAATCCGGGGGCCGACAGCGCGGGAAGCACCACCGCGTGCCCCGCGACAGCTCTTTGAGGAGCTTAGATGAACTCAGCCAGGTCCTTCAGCAAAGCAGACTTAGGCTTGGCGCCCTTGATCTGCTTCACAACCTCGCCGTTCTGAAAAACATTCAGCGTCGGGATGGCCAGGATCTGGTACTTCTGCGCCACGGCCGGGTTCTCGTCGACGTTCAGCTTGACGACGTCGATCTTGTCGGCGTGCTCGCTGGCGATCTCCTCGAGAACCGGCGCGATCATCCGGCAGGGGCCGCACCACTCGGCCCAGTAGTCGACGATAACCGGCTTGCTGTTCTTGAGAACCTCCGCCTCGAAGGTCTCGTCGGTGACGGCCCTGGTGGTACCCATTGTGATCACACCTTTTCTGTTGAACCCTGTGTTCTATAGGCTGACGGCTGCTGTGGCCGCGTTAACGTCCGCGTCCTCGTGCTCGGCGAGCCATCGTTCCGCGTCGATCGCCGCGGAACAGCCTGTGCCGGCCGCGGTGATGGCCTGCCGGTACACGTGGTCGACCACGTCGCCGCAGGCGAAGACGCCCTCGATCGCGGTCCGGGTAGTCCGGCCCTCGACCTCCAGGTAGCCGTCCGGGTTGATGGGAAGCTGGCCGGCGAACAGGTCGCTACGCGGCAGGTGACCGATCGCGATGAACACGCCGCCGACCGGAAGCACGGTCTCCTCGCCGGTGCGGGCGTTCCGCACTCGCAGCCCGGAGATCTTCCCGTCGCCTTCCATGGAGACGACCTCGCTGTCCCACTGGAACTTGATCTTCGGGTTGGCGAGCGCCCGCTCTTGCATGATCTTCGACGCGCGCAGCGTGTCACGCCGGTGCACGAGGGTCACGGTCTTGCCGAACCGGGTGAGGAACAGCG
>JAOPYM010000144.1 GCA_025964615.1 Actinomycetes bacterium | reverse complement strand
AGCGTTCGGTGCGGGAAACGCCACGACTCAACGAGAGGGCGAGGGCTGGGAGGGCGGGGGCGGTTGAGGGGATCCAGGTGATGCGGGGGTCTCGGCGGAACCAGGACTCCTGGCGGCGGGCGAACTTGCGGGTGGCCTTCACGGTCTCCTCTCGGGCCTGCTGCTCGGTCCACTCGCCTGCCAGGAACCGCAGGACCTGGGCGTAGCCGAGGGCTCGGGCGGCCGTGACGCCCTCGGCCAAACCGCGCAGGTTCCTGACCTCCTCGACGAACCCCGCCTCCCACATCCGGTTCACTCTGGTCTCGATGCGGGCGTCCAGTTCGGGGCGGGCGACCGTGAGGCCGATCTGCACCGTGTCGTATAGGGACCTCGGCTTGGGCAGCGTCGCGGTGAACGGGCGGCCGGTGATCTCGATCACTTCGAGGGCCCGCACGATCCGGCGCCCGTTGCCCGCCAGGATCGCCTCCGCCGCGGGCGGGTCCTGCCGGGCGAGCCTGGCGTGCAGCTCCGCGGGGCCGACCGCTGCCAGCTCCGCCTCCAGCCGGGCCCGCACCACGGGATCGGTGCCGGGGAACTCCAGATCGTCCAGGGCGGCCCGGATGTAGAGGCCCGAACCGCCGACCAGGACCGGTATGCGGCCGCGCCCGTGAACCTCATCGATCACCGACCGGGACAGCTCCTGGTACTCCGCGACACTCGCCGTCCGGGTGACGTCCCAGACGTCGAGCAGGTGGTGCGGGACGCCCCGCATCTCCTCCGGGGTGAGCTTGGCGGTCCCGATGTCCATGCCCCGGTAGAGCTGCATCGAGTCGGCGTTGACGGCCTCCCCGCCGAGCGCCAGCGCGAGCTCCACAGCCAGATCGGACTTGCCCGCGGCGGTCGGGCCCACGACGGCGATCACGTTTGAACTGCTCACGGGCTTAATCATGTCCTCAGAATGGGTACGGATCCCATGCACGGGCTCCGGACGGGATCCGGACGGGATCCGATCCGGCGTCACAGACACAGCATCGGGGGATGACATGTCGATCGTTGACAAGGTCAAGGAAATGCTCGGCGGCCACGCCGACAAGGCCAAGCAGGGCGTCGACAAGGCCGGTGACATGATCGATGAGAGGACCGGCGGCAAGTACTCCAGCCAGGTCGACATGGGGCAGGACAAGGCCAAGGGCTTCATCGACGACAGCCGGCCGACGCCGCCCGAGGGCGGCGAACAGCCCACCTCCTGACAAGCCTGACAAGCCTGACAAGCACGATAAGCCCGGCATGCCTGGCCGGCCGGTTCGGGCCGACCAGCCGGCGACGAGGTAGCCGACGCCGTAGGGGGCCTCGTCGGCCAGCAGCACGCCGTTGAACGGGTCCTCGCCGGCCGCCCCGGCGAGGACCTGCCACGCCGCGCGCCCGGCAACCTGGAGCTCGCGCGACAGCAGGGGGTCCAGGGCGGCCAGGGCGGCGGTGTCGGCCTGCCCCAGCGCCCGCGCGACCTCCGTGTCGTACGGCTCGGCACGGGCATCCAGGTAACCAGGGGCCTTCTCGTCCCGGCACGCCGACCCGTCGCCCATCACCAGCATCGCCACCCGCTCCGCGGAACCCGCCAGTTCCCGGCCGAGCGCCAGGCACTCCTCAGTAGAGGCACCTTCCGCCACACCCTGGAAGCGCGTCTGGCAGGTGACCACACCCTGGCCGCGCAGCAGCAGCCACATCCCGATGGTGAGCGAAAGCGGCAGCGGTTCCCCCTGCCCCCGGCCGACCGTCTGCGGGAGGCCGTAGGGAGTGAGGTCTCCGAAGGCCTCGTCGTCATAGGTACGGGTCGCATCGTCGGCGCCAATGACGACCAGCAGCTGCGGTCCGGCGGCGGGGTCGCCAGGACCGGTGAGCCGCCCATCGTGACCTCGTGGCATGAACGCCGCCCCGGCCAGCCCACGTACCGCCTCGTAACAGGCGGTGCGCAGCCCGTCGAGTTCGGGAGCGGCGGCGCCCGCCATCTCCGGGACCAGGATGGGCGGATGCGGGCAGACCGCGGCAGCGATCAACACGCGTACAGCCAGGCGGTCACCACGACGACCCTCATCACACCTGGTCGCATGCGGTCACAGGGCGGCGGGCGACGGTCCGGCGGCGCAGCCGGACGCGGCGACCGGAGGCGGGGCGCCGATGGACGGCATGCCCAGCGAGACGCCCTTGGGCGCCGACGACCGGGCCTCCCATGCGTCGCCCGCACGAGTCCGCCGTACGGCCCGTACGACACCATCGGCCACCAGGTGGTGCGGCGCCGCGTAGGTCACCTCCACCGTCACCATGTCGCCCGGCCGCACCTCCTCCGCAGGCCGCGCGAAGTGGATCAGCCGGTTGTCCGGTGCCCGGCCCGACAGGCGGTGCGTGGCACCGTCCTTACGGCCCTCACCCTCGGCGACCAGCACCTCAAGGGTCCGCCCGAGCTGGCGCTTGTTCTCCGCCCAGGAGATCTCCTCCTGCAGCGCGACGAGCCGCTCATACCGCTCCTGCACGACCTCCTTGGGCACCTGCCCCTCCATGGTCGCCGCCGGAGTACCGGGCCGCTTGGAGTACTGGAAGGTGAACGCCGAAGCGAACCGCGCCTCCCGCACCACGTGCAGGGTCTCCTGGAAGTCCTCCTCGGTCTCGCCGGGGAAGCCCACGATGATGTCGGTGGTGATCGCAGCATCCGGGATCAGCTCCCGTACCCGCGAAATGATCCCCAGGTAACGCTCCTGCCGGTACGACCGCCGCATCGCCTTCAGGACCGCGGAGGACCCCGACTGCAGCGGCATGTGCAGCGACGGCATCACGTTCGGCGTCTCCGCCATCGCCGAGATCACCTCGTCGGTGAAGTCACGCGGGTGCGGGGAGGTGAACCGGACCCGCTCCAGGCCCGGCACCGAACCACACGCCCGCAGCAGCTTCGCGAACGCCTGCGGGTCACCGAAGTCCACCCCGTAGGCATTGACGTTCTGGCCCAGCAGGGTGATCTCCAGGACGCCCTCGGCGACCAGCGCCTCGACCTCGGCCAGGATCTCGCCGGGGCGCCGGTCCTGCTCCTTGCCGCGCAACGCCGGCACGATGCAGAACGTGCACGTGTTGTTGCAGCCCACCGAGACCGACACCCACGCGGCGTACGGCGACTCACGGCGGGTCGGCAGCGTCGAGGGGAAGACCTCCAGGGACTCCCTGATCTCGACCTGGGCCTCTTCCGCGACCCGGGCCCGCTCGAGCAGCACCGGCAGCGACCCGATGTTGTGGGTACCGAACACCACGTCCACCCACGGCGCCTTGCGCACGATCGTGTCGCGGTCCTTCTGCGCCAGGCAGCCGCCCACCGCGATCTGCATCCCGGGGTGACCGGCCTTCACGGGCCGCAACTGGCCCAGATTGCCGTACAGCCGGTTGTCGGCGTTCTCCCGCACCGCACAGGTGTTGAAGACGACCACGTCAGGCTCCGCGCCGTCGGCGCGAAGATAGCCGGCCGTCTCCAGCAGGCCCGCGAGCCGCTCGGAGTCGTGGACGTTCATCTGGCACCCGTAGGTACGAATCTCGTACGTGCGGGGCTGCAAGGTAGGCGCGCTCATGACAATGACCAAGGGTACGCGGCGCGGAGGGGTCCCGGGTGCGGTCACCCTGCCGTATCTTTCCGAGGTCAACTCGTCGGTCGCGGCCCCATTCCGTCCCACTTTGCGGGACGATTCCCCTATGACCGCTCGCGTTACCGCCCCCTACGGCTCCTGGCCCTCCCCTATCTCCGCCGCAGACGTCGCCAAGGCCCGCCTCCGGCTCAGTTTCCCCACAGTGCACGGCACCGACGTCTGGTGGCAGGAGACCCGGCCCGAGGAGGGCGGGCGCACCACTGTCATCCAGTTGCACGGCGACAGCGGGAAGGAACTCCTGCCCGCACCGTGGGACGCTCGCACCAGAGTGCACGAGTACGGCGGGCGGTCATACCTGCCTTTGGGGTCGTCGAAGGGCATCGTTTTCGCCAACTATGACGATCAGCGGCTGCACCGGCTCGACCCGGGGGACGCGAAGCCGAGGCCGCTAACGCCCGAACCGGCGGTACCTGCCGGGTTGCGCTACGCCGACTTCGTGCTGTCCCCCGACGCCGACGAGATCTGGTGCGTCTGCGAGGGCCACACCCCGGACGGCGTACGGCGTGCCATCGTCGCCGTACCCCTGGACGGGAGCGCCGCCGACGACCCCGCCGCGATCCGCGAACTGGTCACCGGATCACATTTCTACGCCTCCCCCACACCTTCGCCCACCGGCGGCCACCTCGCCTGGGTGCAGTGGAACCACCCGCGGATGCCGTGGGACGGCACCGAGTTGCGCGTCGGCGCCGTCGAGGACGGCAAGATCACCGCGCCTCGCACCGTCAAGGGCGGATTGACCGAATCGGCGCTCGCCCCCCTGTGGCGCGACCAGAAGAGCCTCTATGTGGTCTCCGACTGGCCGGGCTGGTGGAACATCTACCAGGTTGGGTTGTACGGCGAGTCCCCGCAGGCGCTCTACCCCGCCGAGGAGGAGTTCGCCGGGCCGCTGTGGCAGCTCGGCGGCATGCCGTACGCGCTGCTCGGCGACGGGCGGCTCGCGGTGCTGCACGGCGAAGGCGACCAGCGGCTCAGTGTGTACGACCCTGAAACCCTTGAGCTCACCGAACTGAACCTCCCCTATACCGACTGGCAACTGGCCCTGTCCGCGGACGGCAGCACCGTCGTCGGAATCGCCGGCGGCCCCGCCACCCCGTCCACCGTCGTCCGGGTCGACGTGGCCACCGGACGGCTCCGCGAACTCCGCCGGGAGCTCAGCGCACTGCCGGACCCGGCGTACCTGCCCGTACCGCAGCCGCGCAAGCTCGAAGGACCGTTCGGCCGCCCGGTGTACGCCTACGTGTACCCGCCGGCCAACCCCGCCGTGGAGGCCCCGCACGGCGAACGGCCCCCGTACGTCGTCTTCGTGCACGGCGGGCCCACCGGGCGTACCTCCAGCGTGCTCAGCCTCGAACGCGCCTACTTCACCAGCCGCGGCATCGGTATCGTCGACGTCGACTACGGCGGTTCCACCGGCTACGGGCGGGCCTACCGGGAGCGGCTGCGCCGCCAGTGGGGCGTCGTCGACGTCGAGGACGCCATCGCCGCGGCCTCCGCCCTGGTGGCCTCCGGCGACGCCGACCCGGCCCGGATCGCCATCCGGGGCGGCAGCGCCGGCGGCTGGACCACCCTGGCGGCCATCACCCACACCGACCTGTTCAAGGCCGCCACGTCCTACTTCGGGATCAGTGACCTGAAGAGCTTCCTCGCCGAGACCCACGACTTCGAATCCCAGTACCTGTACGGGCTCGTCGGGCCGATGCCCGGGTACGAACGGGCCTACGACGAGCGCTCCCCGCTCAACCGCGCCGACCAGACGGCCTGCCCCGTGCTGCTCCTGCAGGGCGCGGACGACCCGATCGTGCTGCCCGCCCAGTCGGAGAAGTTCGCCGACGCCCTCGCCGCCATGAAGACGCCGTACGCCTACCTGCTCTTCGAGGGCGAGTCGCACGGCTTCCGGCGGTCCGTGACCACCATCGCCTGCCTGGAGGCCGAGCTGGCCTTCTACGGGCAGACCCTCGGCTTCACGCCGCAGGGCGTACGGCCCATCGAGCTCACCATCGGCAAGCCCGTCACCCGCTCGGAATCCCTGCCCGAAACAGTGTGAGCGACACACGCGCGAGGCCCCCTGGAATCAGGGGGCCTCGTCCTTTCAGGCCTTGGCGTTGGCGGCGATCCGCAGGTTCCAGACGTCCTTGTCGAACACCGGCGAGTACGAGATGTACTCCGAGTTCCCGCCCCTCTGATAACCGCCGATCACACCCATCACGCCACCCGTACCGGTCTTGGCGTCGTACCCGACGACCCACGGACTGCCGCTGGTACCGCCGTAGTAGCCGTGGCAGTCGAACTCGATCTGGTACGTGAACTTCTTCTTGGTCCAGCCACCGCAGAAGATCGGCCGGCTGCCCGACGACGGATACCCCATCACGTCGACCCACTTGCGGTAGCCCTGGCCGATCCACAACTGGTTGGAACCGACCACGTCCCCGATCTGCTTGCCGCCCCGCGAGTTGAGCGCCACGAACCCGAAGTCGAGATCCATGTCGTACGAGCTCTTCCACCGGTGGTCGACCACCAGGACCTTCGCCGTCCAGAGCCCGTACGGCTCCTTGCCCCCGTAGTACTTCGGAACGAACGCGACATTCCTTCGGAAGCCGCCGCTGCTGTAGAGGCAGTGCGCCGCCGTCAGCACCAGATCCCGCTTCTGACTGTTGATCACACTGCCCGTGCAGTAGTGATCGGTCTTCCCGTCGTTGTAGAGCAGGATGCCGAGCACCGGGCTGCCCGCGAAGATCTGGGCCGACCCCAGCGCCCGCGCCTGCCTGAGCGCGGTGCCGGTACCCGCGCCGACGTCCGGGGTCGCCGCGGCGATCCGGCCCGACGTCCAGTACGACGCGGTGTCACTCGCCCCCGACGTGCCCACGCGATAGCTCTCGACCGCCGCGCTCGCGGTCGCACCTCCCCGCAACGCCAGCGCTCCGCCCGCGACCACCAGCACCACCGTGCCGGCCACAACGCCCGAACCCAAAAGTCTCGTTCGCCCCGTCCGCATTTCCGCAAACTACAGGTTTACCCATGCTTGGGCAATGCTAAAGATCCTCCGACACGCCACACGAAACTCCGATGTGTCTCACAGAGACCTCACAGAAGAGCAGGTCAACGGGCGAACTCGGTGGCCCTGGACTCGCGCACCACCGTCACCCGAATTTGGCCAGGATAGGTCAGCTCATCCTCGACTTGCTTCGCAATGTCCCGGGCGATAACCGAAGCTTGAATGTCGTCCACCGCATCCGGCTTGACCATGACCCGGATCTCACGACCGGCTTGCATCGCGAACACCTTCTCCACCCCCTCATGGGTGGCCATCGCGATCTCCTCAAGCCGTTCGAGCCGCTTCACATACGCCTCGATGGACTCCCTGCGCGCCCCCGGCCGGCTCCCGCTGATCGCGTCCGCCGCCTGCGTCAGGACCGCCTCCACCGTCCGGACCTCGACCTCGTTGTGGTGCGCCTCGATCGCGTGCACCACATCCTCGTCCTCGCCGTACCGCCGCGCGATCTCCGCCCCGATCAGCGCGTGGCTGCCCTCCACCTCGTGCGTCAGCGCCTTCCCGATGTCGTGCAGCACCGTGCACCGCTTCACCAGACCCGCCGGCAGCCGCAGCTCACTCGCCATGATCCCGGAGATGTGCGCCGCCTCCACCAGATGCTTCAGCACATTCTGGCCGTACGACGTCCGGTACCTCAGGCGGCCGAGGAGCGCGATCAGCTCGTCGTGCATCTCCGTGATACCCAGCTCCACCAGCGCATCCTCCCCCGCCCGCTGGCACAGCTGCTCCACATCCGCCTTGCTCCGCTCGTAGATCTCCTCGATCCGCTGCGGATGGATCCGTCCATCCAGGACCAGCTTCTCCAGCGTCAGCCTGCCCACCTCACGGCGCACCGGATCGAAACAGCTCAGTAGCACCGCTTCCGGCGTGTCATCGATGATCAGGTTCACACCCGTCGTCGACTCGAAGGCCCGGATGTTACGGCCCTCTCTGCCGATGATCCGGCCCTTCATCTCGTCACTCGGCAGATGCAGCACCGACACCACCGACTCGGCCGTCTGCTCGCTCGCCACCCGCTGGATCGCCAGCGTCACGATCTTCCGGGCCCGCTTGTCGCCCTCTTCCCGCGCCCTGCTCTCGATCTCCCTGGTCAGGAGCACGGACTCCCGCTTGGCCTGATTCTCGATCACCGCGACCAGCTCACCCTTGGCCTGCTCGGCGGTCAGCCCCGCGACCCGCTCCAGCACCTTCCGGCGGTCCTCGTCCAGCCGGTCCAGCTCAAGGCGGCGCTCATCGAGCAGCCGCTTCTTGTCGCCGAGCTGATCGGAACGGTCCTGCAGCCGCCGCGAGTCACCGTCCAGCCGCTCCTCGCGCTCCGCAAGCCGAATCTCCCGGCGCTCCAGATCCTCGCGGAGCGTCCTCAGCTCGTCCTTGAGGGCCTTCGACTCGCCGTCCAGCTCCGCGCGCACCGTCAGCACCTGCGCGTCGGCCTTCGCGAGGATCTCCTGAGCCTCCGCCTTGGCCTGCGCCCGCAGCTCGTCGGCCTCCCGGCGCAACTCGTCCTCATCGACCGCCGGTACGGCCGGTACGGCCGGGACGTGCGGCCTGCGGATCAACAGAACCAGGAGAGCGACCAAAGTGACAAGAAGAGCCGTATCCAGCAGGACGCTCCCCATGGCGCAGCCTCCCTCTCCCACTCCCGCCGGCTCCACCGGGGGATGGGGAGCCTGACAACGCGAGGGGTCAAACCGCGTCCAGCGGATGTCGGCCGACCGGGCTCCGGCCACACCGGAACCAGCAGGCACATCCACATCGGCCGGGGGTTCTGCTGTAGGGCGCCTCTCAACTACTCGGTCATGCTCGGTCGTATGGCGATCCGCTAACGCGCGGAGTAACTCCTCACTGCCGCAAAGGTAAGCGGCCAGGGAGTAATGAGCAAGTAAACAAGGGTCAATCCGGACACTCCACTCCCCCATGAGAGGACCCCCACCTGCACTCCTACCGGCGAAGATCGCCATGAGACCGCCGCCCTGATCAATATCTGCGCCCCGGGCGTGTCGTGACCTCGCGCGTCAGGGGCCGGTGTCAAGGTCCTCGATCTCGGCGCCCAGGGCCTCCTTCACCACCCGGAACGCCAGACCCGGCGGATACCCCTTGCGGGCGAGCATTCCCACCAGGCGGCGCAACCGCTTCTCCGGGTCCATGCTCCCGGTGGCGGCCAGCTTCCGGGCCACCAGCTCCGCCGCCCGGTGCTCCTCCTGCTCGGAGCCCAGCGCGGACACGGCCTCCTTGACCGTCTCGTCCGCCACCCCCTTGTGCCGCAGCTCCTGCGCGAGCGCCCGCCCGGCCAGTCCCCGGCCCCGGTGCCTGGACTCCACCCAGGCCTGCGCGAACGCCTCATCGTCGATCAGCCCGACCTCGGTGTACCTCGCGAGCACCCGCTCGGCCACGTCATCGGGCACCTGCCTGCGCTTCAGCGCCTCGGCCAGCTGGGCCCTGGTCCTCGGCCCCATCGTCAGCAGCCGCAGGCACACCTCCCGGGCCGTCGCCTCCGGGTCTCTGGGCGGCCTCGGGCCGTCTTCTCCACCACCCTGGCCGCCGGTTCGGCGGTCCTCGGCGCGGCCCGTCATGCGGGGCCCGGTGGTGGAGCGGCGGCGCCACCGGGGAAGGCCCGCTGAGCCGCAGGCCTTCCGGCCTGGCCGGCACCGGTCCTCCCGGTGCCGGCCACTGGCTCCGCGATACGGCGCCGCCGCCCGTCACTAGAGATCATCGCTCACTCTTCGTCAGGAGACACCCGGCTTCGGGGTTTTCCTGTCAGGAATCTCCCGGCTTCGGCGTCTTCGCCGCGGCCCGCTTGGTCGCCGCCGCGGCTGGCTCGGGCGCTCCGGCGAGAGGTACGGCGGTTTCCTCGGCGGGCTTGTCGACCTTCGGGCCGACGCCGAGCTTCTCCTTGATCCGCTTCTCGACCTCGTCGCCGATGTCTGGGTTGGTCTTGAGGAAGTTCCGGGCGTTCTCCTTGCCCTGGCCTAGCTGGTCGCCCTCGTAGGTGTACCAGGCTCCCGACTTGCGGATGAAGCCGTGCTCCACCCCCATATCGATAAGGCCGCCCTCCTTCGAGATGCCCTTTCCGTACATGAGGTCCATGTCCGCGACCTTGAAAGGCGGTGAGCAGTTGTGCACGACGATGTCCTCCGCGACGAGGTTGTGCAGCTCTTCGACTTCAAGGTCGAAGGTCCGAGCCTTCTTCGCCGCGAGCACCTCATCGATCCGCGAGAACCAGATCTGGTCAGCGAGGACCTCCCGCAGGAACCCGTCATCCAGAGCGTCCGCCAGCAGCCCCAGCCGATCCCGGCGAAGCCGCTGCACCCCGAGAACCTGCTTCATCCCACCCCTTGGGTCCCCGGCCAGGTCCCCAATGAGCTGGGCTGCCACCATCGGAGTCACCCCCCGCTGCTCCAAATGGTGCAGAACCGGCTTGATGACCTCCTCCGGCAGATAGATCCGCTGGGACCCCCTGTGACGTCCTTCGAAGCCATCGAGATGCGCCACCAGCACCTGCCCCCGGGGGCCCCACGTCGGAATGGCCTCGGCGAACGCCGTGACGTTGTCGACCCCGCTCACGCGCACTTCCCAGACGGGAAGCTTTGACTGGACGATCCGTCCTGCGATCAGGCCACCGTGCGTCTGCCTCACACCACGGCCCCGAACGGTGCTACCGATCCCCCACCGCAGCAACAGCCAGTGGATCTGCTGAGCGAGCTGCTCCGAGGTTGTCGTATAGCCGACCCGGATCCCTCCGGTCTGCTCGCGCGACACGTGCCCGTCGCTCTCGAAGAGACCGAAGATCAGGTTGGCCACGACCTCAGCGGAGACATCGGGGCCGAAGAAGTATTCGGGGATCTTCTTCTCGGGCGCCAGCTTCCCCCAGATCCCCGCCTCACGGCACAATTCCAGGACACCGTTCTTCTCACCCGGGCGGTGCGAGAAGGCCACCGAGAGCTTGCTCTGATCCTTGGCCACACAGCCGAGCGAGTCCGCGATACGGGCGGCGTCTTCATGAAGCTGCTCGGAAATGTTGATGAAGTTGATCGGCGTCTTTCCGCCGACGTATCCGTCTCCGATCAGGTAACCGAGCAGTCGCGCGTGATCTGCCGGAATTGGTTCATGCGAACCAAATCCGAGGAACTCGCGAGGCCGCGCGACCCGGTCACCGGAACCCATTTCACCGGCAAGCCGCCAGCCGTCATCGGTGAGGACCTTGTGGTCCGGCGTGACCCATAGTTCCGTACCGTCGCCGAGCCGCAGACCGATCACCTCCTGCTCTCCCTGGTCGAACCAGGAGGTGACAGGGCGGATGTTCAGCACGCCCTTCTTGTCGGTCGCCACGACGTGCACGGGAAGACTTCCACCGACGATGTCCTCGATACGGTGCGTCAGACCCGTCGTCGGGTCGAACACCTTCGTGCCCTCGGCCAGACACTTGTTCTTCACGACCTTGACGCGAACCCGGTTCCCGACCGGCTCGGTTCCGTCCTTCAGAGTTTCAATTCTACGCACATCCAGACGAATGGATGCGTAGAATTTAAGCGCCTTTCCGCCCGTTGTCGTTTCGGGACTCCCGAACATCACACCTATTTTTTCCCGGAGCTGATTGATAAAGATTGCGGTGGTCTTTGTCTGGTTTATCGCGCCGGTCATCTTCCGCAGCGCCTGGGACATCAGCCGGGCCTGGAGGCCGACGTGGCTGTCGCCCATTTCGCCCTCGATCTCGGCGCGGGGAACCAGTGCGGCGACCGAGTCGATGACGATGAGGTCGATGGCGCCGGACCGGATGAGCATGTCGCAGATCTCCAGAGCCTGCTCCCCGGTGTCCGGCTGGGAGACGAGCAGCGCGTCCGTGTCGACGCCCAGGTTCTTGGCGTACTCAGGGTCGAGTGCGTGCTCGGCGTCCACGAACGCGACGATCCCGCCCGCCTTCTGTGCGTTGGCCACCGCGTGCAGCGCAAGGCTGGTCTTGCCGGAAGCTTCAGGTCCGTATATCTCCACCACGCGCCCGCGGGGGAGGCCGCCGATGCCGAGGGCGACGTCGAGGGCGATGGAGCCCGTGGGGATGACTTCCATGGATGCTCGCGCCTCGTCACCCAGGCGCATGATGGAGCCCTTGCCGAACTGCCGCTCGATCTGGGCGAGCGCCGTCTCGAGAGCCTTCTCGCGGTCGTTCGCTGCTGCCATGAGGGTGCCCCTGTCCTATCCCAGGCGCAGGCTCTGTGCCTGGCCAGCGGCCCTCGCGGGGGCCGTAGCTTGTCTGTCGAGAACGACGCTACGGGTACCCACTGACACTTTGGCGGTCCCGCCAGATCTGTGGATATCTCCGTGCGCGAACCCCACCTTACCGAACATTCGTTCGATCATGAACGGACACGCCGGTTTGTCGGGAAATCTCCATGCGCCGTGCGGCCGGAGCGCCGTACGCTGACCAACGGGTGAACCGGGGGGACCAGCATGTCGATGTCCGTTCTCTTCTGCGCCGATCCGCTCGACCCGCGCGGGGTCGAGCGGCACTTCGCCCGCGAGGCGTCGGTCGTCAGGGATCTCGGCGGGGTCGCGGCCGTGGTCGATCATGGCGCGCTGCAGCACGGAGACCCGGAGAGCGCCGTCCAGAAGGTCCCGCACGGCCTCGGCGCGGCCTGGTACCGGGGCTGGATGGTGACGGGCGTGGAGTACGAGAGCCTCGCCAAGGCCCTGGAGTCACGGGGCGTCACCTTGATCACCAGGCCCGAGGACTACCGCCGGGCGCATGAGCTGCCGGGCTGGCTCGAGGTCTTCGACGGCCTCACCCCGCAGAGCGTCTGGCTCCCCCTGTCGGTGGGCGAGATCCCCGATCCGCAGAGCCTCGCGGAGCTCGTCACGCCGCTTCCCGCGGGGCGCGCGATCATCAAGGACTACGTGAAGTCCCGAAAGCACGAGTGGGACGAGGCTTGCTTCGTCCCTGACCTGCGGGACACCGAGGCTCTGCACCGGACGACGCGCAGGATGCTGGAGCTGCAGGGCGAGTTCCTCAGCGGGGGCCTGGTGGTGCGGGCGTTCGAGCCGTACAGGACCGAAGAGGCCAGGGTGTGGTGGATCGACGGGGAGCCGGTCTTCGTGGGGCCGCATCCGGATTCGCCGCGTGCGCACGCGGAACCGGCGCTGGAAGAGGTGGGGAGCGCGGTGCGGCGGCTCGGCTGCCGGTTCATCACGACCGACCTGGCGCAGCGGGAGGACGGTGCGTGGCGGGTGGTGGAGGTGGGCGACGGTCAAGTGAGCGATCTGCCGTCGTCGGTGGATCCGGCGGATCTGTACGAGCAGTTTCCTGGTTAATGGAAGGTTAAAGGTCTACGATCTGCCGTTATGCCACCACAGAAGCGCCAGTTGAGATCCCGGGCCGTGCAGATCGGTGTGGTGGGCACTCTGTCACTGACGCTGGTGGCGTGCGGTTCGTCGTCGACTCGGGCCTGGTGCGTGGACCGGCAGGGCGGAGGCGGGTTCTTCGTCGACGCCAAGGGCGGCTACCTGGTCGTACCGGATTCGAAGTGTGCCGGGGGCGGGTCGTTCGGCCGGTACTTCTGGTACTACGGCGGCCAGGGGTACACCTCGGGCGGGCACGGCTACGTCTCGCACGGCAGTTCGGTCCGGCTGCACGGCTCGCACATCCACCGGGGCGGTTTCGGCGGGCACTCCTCGCATTCGTTCGGCGGCTGAGGTGCATCGGGAGCGGTCGGTGCCGCGGTTCGGCTTCGAGCGGATCATCGAGTCACAGGGGATGGCGTTCCACCGGACGTCGCATCCGGTGGACGCCAAGCGCGCGTACTGGGACGAGTCGGTGCACTACGTCTTCGAGATGGCGGAGGTGGAGGCGCTCGAGGAGGTCGTCGAGGAGCTGCACCGGATGTGCCTGGACGTGGTGGAGCACGTCGTGTCGACGGGCCGGTATCACGTTCTCGGGGTGCCGGAGTGGTCGTGGCCGCTCATCGAGGCCTCGTGGGTGCGCAGGGACCCGCATCTGTACGGCCGGTTCGATCTGCGTTATGACGGGCGGGGCCCGGCGAAGCTCCTTGAGTACAACGCCGACACTCCGACGACGCTGGTGGAGAGCTCGGTCGTCCAGTGGTTCTGGAAGGAGGACGTCTTCCCCGCTGATGACCAGTGGAACTCCATCCATGAGGCGCTGATTGCCCAGTGGTCCCGGATCGCCCCGGAGGCGCTGACGCATTTCGCGTGGAGCGCGGACGAGGAGTCCGGTGAGGACGCGATGACGATCGCGTACATCCAGGAGACGGCCGAGCAGGCCGGGGTCGACTGCATGGCCATCGCGGTGGAGGACATCGGCTGGCATCCGGGCATCGAGCGGTTCGTCGATCTGGACGAGCGGCCGATCACGACGGTCTGCAAGCTCTACCCGTGGGAGTTCCTGGTCGCCGACGACTTCGGCCGGCATGTCCGGCAGGCCGGCTGGGTGGAGCCGATGTGGAAGATGGTGCTGTCCAACAAGGCGCTGCTCGTGCTGTTGTGGGAGTTGTTCCCCGGGCATCCGAACCTGCTGCCCGCGTATCTGAACGCACCGGGGCCACTCGAGTCCTACATCCGTAAGCCGTTGCTGGGCCGGGAGGGCGGCAACATGCGGATCGTGACGCCGGAGGACGGCCTGGTGGTGGAGATGCCGGGCGAGTACGGTGCCGAGGGTTTCGTCTTCCAGGAGTTCCGGGCGCTGCCCGAGTTCGACGGCGAGCACGCGGTGCTCGGCGCGTGGGTGGTCGGTGACGAGTCCGTCGGGCTCGGCATCCGGGAGACGACCGGGTTGATCACCGATGACAGTTCGTCCTTCGTTCCGCACCGGATCCCCCAATAGAGGAGAACGTCATGTCTTTCGTCCTGGAGAGCGGCTTCGGTTCGGCGCTCGGTCACAACACGGTGGCCATCGCGGCGTACGCGGGCCTTGGCCTGGTGTTGTTCGTGGTGGGTTTCCGCGTGGTGGACCTGGCCACGCCGGGACGGCTCATCACGGTGATCCGGCAGGAGCGCAACCCGAACGCGACGGCGCTGGCGACGGCGGGGATGGTCGCGATCGGCCTGATCGTGTCGTTCTCGATCTACGCGTCGGGCGGGAATCTGGCGGAGGGCCTGATCGCGACGCTGGTGTACGGGCTTGTGGGCATCGTGGTGCAGACGGTCGCGATGCTGGTGTTCAACCTGCTGATCGGGGTGAAGGTCGCGGACCTGTGCGCGGAGCCGAAGCTGGAGCCGGCGGCGGTCCTGCTGTCGGTGACCTATGTGATGATCGGCCTGGTCACCGGGGTGAGCGTCATCTGAGCGCGGCGGGGACGTCGAAGGTGGCGCAGACGGCCACCCAGATGGTCTTGGGCCGTTCGCCGTCGGCGAGGGCCTGTTCGACGGTGCGCCCGCCGAGTTCGCCGATGACGTAGTCCTTGGCCACGCTGTAGGCGTAGACGGAGCCGAACTGCATTTCCATTCGCTGCCAGAACTGGGTGAGACGCACGGCGCCCAGAGTACCCGCAGAGTTTCTCGGGCGAGTGAATCCGGACGTACGGGATTTTCGTCTCAGGTGTGTGTCACCGGACATGGGAGGGCGGGAAACCCCCGCCTACCGTGCTGGTAACAGCACTTCTGGAGGTCTCGTTGACTCGTTCGCACGACGCCGATGCCGGTTCGATGACCCTGGGCCGCCTGGTGGCCCTCGGCGCGCTGGTGTTCTTCATCTCCCTGGTGTTCCTGAACGCCGATGTACGGCATCGGGTGGACGGGTACCGGATCATCCATGGTCAGGGGGTCGCGGGTACGGCGAGGGTGACCTCCTGCGAGGAGGATGTGCTGTCCCGGGTCTGCTACGGCGACTTCGTGTCCTCGGACGGGTCGGTGCATCGCCGTCTCCGGGTGAACGGGCCGCCGGGGATGGGCCCGGCGGCGACCTATCCGGCGGCGATCGGCGGCCCGCACGCGGATGAGGCGTGGACGTTGCAGGGCAAGGCCTGGGCCCGGGTCTCGAAGGTGCAGCTCACCGCGCTGGTTCCGGTGGCGCTGGTGGTGGTGTCGGTGTGGACGCTGGTGAGCGGTGGTCCGGTGGCCTGGGCGGCTGCGCTGCTCCTGCTGCGCACGCGGCGCAGCGCGGAGCAGGAGTCGGCCCGTCAGGAGGCGGTACGGCTCGGCCGGGTGCACTGACCGCCCACGGTCCTCGTCTCCGTTGAGTCGTGGCGTTTCCCGCACCGAGCGCAGAAACGGTGCGGGAAACGCCTGCCTTTGCTGGACGACTCAATGGGCGAGTCGCTGTTCTGTCGGAGGGGCGAGGCAGGATGGGGGCATGTTCTCCGCTGCCACGCAGGCATGGTTCGCCGGGGCGTTCACCGCGCCCACGGCGGCGCAGTCGGGCGCCTGGGAGTCGATCGCGCGCGGCGACAACACCCTGGTCGTGGCGCCGACCGGTTCCGGTAAGACACTGGCCGCGTTCCTGTGGTCGCTGGACCGGCTGGCCGCGACTCCGCATCCCGAGGATCCGAAACACCGCTGCCGCGTGCTGTACGTATCGCCGCTGAAGGCCCTCGCGGTGGACGTGGAGCGCAACCTGCGGGCGCCGCTCGCCGGGATCCGGCAGGCCGCCCGCCGCCTCGGCCTGCCGGAACCGGACCTGCGGGTCGGAATCCGGTCTGGTGACACTCCGTCGGACGAGCGGCGGCGGCTGGCCACCAGGCCCCCGGACATCCTGATCACCACTCCGGAGTCGCTGTTCCTGATCCTGACCTCGCAGGCCCGCGAGTCGCTGCGCGGCGTCGAGACGGTGATCGTCGACGAGGTGCACGCCGTCGCGGGCACCAAGCGCGGCTCGCACCTGGCACTGTCCCTGGAACGCCTGGACGACCTGCTCGAACGGCCCGCCCAGCGGATCGGCCTGTCCGCGACCGTCCGTCCCGTCGGGGAGGTGGCCGCCTACCTGGGCGGTGCCCGGCCCGCCACGGTCGTGCAGCCGCCCAGCGAGAAACGGTTCGAGCTGAGCATCGTCGTGCCCCTTGAGGACATGACCGAGATCGGCGGCGCGTCCGGCGAGGAGGAGCCGTCCCGGCGGTCCATCTGGCCGCACGTCGAGGAGAAGGTCCTCGATCTCATCGAGGCGCACCGGTCCACCATCGTGTTCGCCAACTCCCGGCGGCTGGCCGAGCGCCTGTGCGGCCGGCTGAACGAACTGGCCTACGAGCGCAAGTACGGGGAGGCGCTGCCCGAGGGGCATTCCGCCGCGGAGATCATGGCGGAGGCGGGCTCCGCGCGGGGGGCGCCGCAGGAGATCGCCCGCGCCCACCACGGGTCGGTGTCCAAGGAGGAGCGGGCCGGGATCGAGGACGCCCTCAAGCAGGGGAGGCTGCCCGCGGTGGTGGCCACCTCCAGCCTTGAGCTGGGCATCGACATGGGCACGGTGGACCTGGTGGTGCAGGTGGAGTCTCCGCCATCGGTGGCGAGCGGCCTGCAGCGGGTGGGCCGGGCCGGCCACCAGGTCGGGGCCGTGTCCAAGGGCGTGATCTTCCCGAAGTACCGGGGGGACCTGGTGCAGACCGCCGTGGTGGCCGAGCGGATGCGCGACGGGCGGATCGAGGAGCTGCGCTACCCGCGCAACCCGCTGGACGTGCTGGCCCAGCAGATCGTCGCGATGGTGGCGCTGGACGAGTGGGCCGTCGACGACCTGGAGCGCCTCGTCCATCGGGCCGCGCCGTACGCCGCGCTGTCGCGCCCGGTCCTGGAGGCGACCCTGGACATGCTGGCCGGGCGGTATCCCAGCGACGAGTTCGGGGAGTTGCGGCCGCGCATCATCTGGGACCGGGTGACAGGGGTGCTGCGGGGCCGGCCCGGCGCGCAGCGTCTCGCGGTGACCAGCGGCGGCACCATTCCCGACCGCGGCCTGTTCGGCGTCTTCCTCGTCGGCGAAGCTGGGTCTGCCAGGCTCGCCTCCGGCAAGACCTCCCGGGTCGGCGAGCTGGACGAGGAGATGGTGTACGAGTCGCGGGTCGGCGATGTGTTCGTGCTCGGCGCGTCCTCGTGGCGGATCGAGGACATCACCCCCGACCGGGTCCTCGTCTCCCCCGCGCCCGGCCAGCCGGGCCGGCTGCCGTTCTGGCACGGCGACACCCCTGGCCGCCCGGCGGAGCTGGGCCGGGCGCTCGGCGCGTTCGTCAGGGAGCTGGCCGCGCTGCCCGCCGACGCGGCCGTCGCCCGGGTGCAGGCCGCCGGGCTCGACGACTTCGCCGCCGGGAATCTGGTCGCCTACCTGGCGGAGCAGCGGGAGGCCACCCGGCATGTGCCCGATGACCGGACGCTGGTGGTCGAGCGGTTCAGGGACGAGCTCGGCGACTGGCGCCTGGTGGTCCATTCGCCGTACGGGGCGAAGGTGCACGCGCCGTGGGCACTGGCGATCGCGGCGCGGCTGCGTGAGCGGTACGGGATGGATGCGCAGGCCGTGCATGCCGACGACGGGATCGTGCTGCGCATTCCGGACACCGACGAGCCGCCGCCCAGTGACCTCGCGCTGTTCGACGCGGACGAGATCGAGCGGATCGTGGTGGACGAGCTGGGTTCGTCCGCGCTGTTCGCGGCCCGGTTCAGGGAGTGCGCGGCGCGTTCGCTGCTGCTGCCCCGGCGCCGCCCGGACAAGCGGGTGCCGTTGTGGCAGCAGCGGCAGCGGGCCGCGCAGCTGCTGTCGGTGGCGAGCCGGTACGCGTCGTTCCCGATCGTCCTGGAGACGGTACGCGAGTGCCTGCAGGACGTGTTCGACGTGCCGGGCCTGGTGCACCTGATGCGTGATCTGGCAGGCCGCAAGGCACGGCTCGTGGAGGTGGAGACCCCGTCGGCGTCGCCGTTCGCGCGGTCGCTGCTCTTCCACTACATCGGCGCGTTCATGTACGAGGGGGACGCGCCACTGGCCGAGCGTAAGGCGCAGGCCCTCGCCCTGGACTCGGCGCTGCTGGCCGAGCTGCTCGGCCAGGCCGACCTGCGGGAGCTCCTCGATCCGGACGTGGTCGCCGAGGCCGCCGCCGAACTGCAGCGCCTCACCGCCGACCGCCGGGCCTACGACCTGGAGGGTGTCGCCGATCTGCTGCGCACTCTGGGCCCCCTGACGACAGACGAGGTCGCCGCCCGCATCACCCTGCGGGACGGTGCGGATGTCTTCGCGGTCGCGGCGGCGAGGTGGCTGGCGGAGCTGGAGGGGACCCGGCGGGCCATCCGGGTCCGGATCGGCGGCGCGGAGCACTGGGCGGCGATCGAGGATGCCGGGCGGCTGCGCGACGCGCTCGGCGCCCCCCTGCCGGTCGGTGTCGCCGAGGCGTTCATGGAACCGGTGGCCGATCCGCTCGGCGACCTGCTGTCCAGGTACGCCCGTACCCACGGCCCGTTCCGTGCGGGCGAGGCGGCGCTGCGGTTCGGGCTGGGGACGGCCGTGGTGACGGAGACCCTGCGGCGGCTGTCGGCGACCGGCCGGGTGGCCGAGGGCGAGTTCCTGCCCGTGGAGGCGCTGACCGGCCCGCCGGGTACCGAGTGGTGCGACGCGGGTGTGCTCCGGATGCTCCGGCGCCGGTCGCTGGCCCGGCTGCGCGCCGAGGTGGAACCGTCGCCGCCCGAGGCGCTGGCGCGTTTCCTTCCCGCGTGGCACGGGATCGGGGCTTCCCGGCTGCGGGGCATCGACGCGCTCGTCCAGGCCATCGAGCAGTTGCAGGGTGCGGCGGTGCCCGCCTCGGCGCTTGAGTCGCTGATCCTGCCGGCCCGGGTCCCCGACTACTCTCCCGCGCTCCTCGACGAACTGACCTCCGCGGGCGAGGTGATCTGGACCGGCCGGGGCGGGCTGCCCGGCGGCGACGGGTGGATCTCCCTGTATCTGGCCGACACCGCCCCGCTGCTGATGGGCGAGCCCGCCGAGATCACCTTGACCCCGGTCCACACAGCGGTCCTCGATGCGCTCTCGGACGGCGGCGCGCTGTTCTTCCGCACCCTCTCCGACCGGATCAACGGCACGAATGATCTCGAGCTCGTCACCGTCGTCTGGGATCTGGTCTGGGCCGGGCTGCTGACCAACGACACCCTCGCCCCGCTGCGTGCGACGCTCGGCTCGGGGCGGCCGGCACACCGGTCCCGGGCCGCCACCCGGCGTGGCCGGCCGGTGCTGCCGTCCCGGACCGGCCCGCCCACGGTGGCCGGTCGCTGGTGGCTGCCGCCGGCCCGTGTGCAGGATCCGACCCGGCGGGCCCACGCGCTGGCCGAGACGTTGCTCGATCGGTACGGGATCGTGATCCGCGGTGCGGTGGCGGCCGAGCGCACGCCCGGCGGTTTCGCGGCGGTCTATCCGGTGCTGCGAGCTCTTGAGGACGGTGGCCGGTGCAGGCGCGGCTATTTCGTGGAGGGCCTGGGGGCCGCCCAGTTCGCGCTGCCCGGAGCCGTCGACAGGCTCCGCGCCATGCGCGCCGGCGAGCAGCGGGCGATCGTGCTGGCCGCGGCCGATCCCGCCAGCCCGTACGGTGCGGCGGTGCCCTGGCCGGAG
Source organism: Actinomycetes bacterium (assembly GCA_025964615.1). Classification (GTDB taxonomy): domain Bacteria; phylum Actinomycetota; class Actinomycetes; order Streptosporangiales; family Streptosporangiaceae; genus RYN-227. Next base: position 326 of record JAOPYM010000144.1, on the reverse strand, counting down.
CGTCCCGACGACGCGGCGGCCGGGCACCGGCCGGGCCGTAAGGCCGGGGCGCTCGTGGTGCTCGTCGACGGCCACCTGGTGCTGTACGTCGAGCGCGGCGGGCGCACCCTGCTGTCCTTCCACTCAGCGCCGGAGGCGGGCGTCCCCGGCGAGGGGAACTCGCTGCAACCCGCCGTGGACGCGCTCGCCCTGGCGGTGCGGGAGGGTGCGCTCGGGAAGCTGACGGTCGAGCGCGCCGACGGCGAGTCGATCAACGATTCGCCGCTGGCGGCGGCACTGGAGGCTGCGGGCTTCCACCCGACCCCGCGCGGCCTGCGCCTGCGCTC
>JAOPYM010000134.1 GCA_025964615.1 Actinomycetes bacterium | reverse complement strand
CCCCGCCGCCAGGAAGGCGCCACCCGCCGCAGCGCCTGAGCAACCCGGTCAGGTGTTCAGGATCCGGTCGATGAAGGTCCGGTAGGCGCGCACCGCCTGCCGGTGCGTCTCGGTGTCGTCGTGCTCGGTGCCCCAGCGGTCGTCGAGTGTTCGCTTGTACGTGGCGAGCGCGTCCGCGAGCGAGGCCATCACCTCGTTCGCGAGGTCGTCCGCCCGTCGCGCGGCGTCCTGCGGGTCGTCGATGAAGCCCAGCAGGACAACCCGCATGCGGTCCTGGAAGTCCCGCGCGGCGCCGGACTCCATGAGCCGCTCGGCCGGCTCCCAGACCGGTGCCGCTTCGGGCTGCTCAGCGGGCACCTCCGGTGCGATCGCGGGGGTCGAGTCCTCCAGCGCCACCCAGGCGCGCGGTTCGCCGGATGGCTCGTCCGCGGCGGGCTCCTTGGGTACGGCCGGCGGACCGGCCACCCGCACGTCCGCGATGGGGCCGGCGTAGGGCAGAGGCTTCGGCTGCTCGGGTTCGTCCTGTCCCCAGGTCCAGTTCTTCATGGTCATTCATCTCCTCGGGGCCGGCCTGACATGGCGGGGACCTTGGCCGACAGCAGGTCCCCGACTACGGCGCGGTAGTGCACCATGGCCTGGCGGAGGTCCTCCGTGGAGGCCTCGTCACGGAGGCTGATCTCGTACCCGTTCCGGTAGTGGTCAAGGGCACGCGCGTGCTCGACGGACAGTACGGCGAGGCGCACCTCGAAGTCGCCGGCCGGGTAGCCGCGCTCGCCCATGACCGTGATGACGAGATGCCCGGCCTGGTCGACGGCGGGCCCTGGGTCGTCCACGAACAGTGCCTGGATGCGCGCCCACTCCTCCAGGTACCTGGCGCGGACCCGCTCGTCGAGCGGGCGGATGCCCAGCTCCTGGTGGTGCTGCGTGCGGGCGTGCAGCTCCCGTTCCGCCTCGCGGCGGCCACCGAGCCGGTCGACGGCCCGGTCGTACTCGGGTCCGAACCGCCGGCGGAGCTGTAGCGTCCGCGCCTGGTTCCAGGCGAGGAAGCCCGCACCCGCGACGATCACGACGGTGATGGTGATGACGACCAAGAGGGCCGGCATGTGATGCCTCCGGACGTGAGTCGAATGTTCCACCCCCGGATGCCCGGACACGACGCCGCAAAACGGGCGCGACGGTTCGGCTCCGGTCACCTCCCGGATGATCAGGGCTGGGTCGGGCCGTCGCTGGGCTGGGCCGCGGGCTGTCCCTGCCAGATCGTCAGGCTGAACGAGACGTACTTCACCGGGGTGGCCTGTACGGCGGCGACCGTCAGCAGCCCGATCAGTCCCGAGTCGGTGGTGACGCACACCTGCGCGCCCGGGGCGAGCCCCGGGTTGCCCGGCGTGCCGTCGGCCACGGGCAGCGCCGGCGCGTACGCGGTGTTGTCGCGGCAGGCGACGTACCCGGCCGCGGCTCCGGGGGCGACCATGGCGAGCTGGGCGGCCTGCAGTTTGCCGCCGACGAACTGCAGGTCGCCCTGGCGGTTCCCCGGGTCGCCGTCCTGGCTCGGATGCTGCGGGTCCGGGGAGAGGTTGATCGAGTAGCCGTCGGACAGCTGGATGTTCGGGTATGTCCCGAGCTGTGCGCCGAGCACGGACCCGCTGGGCGTGGGAGTGGGAGTGGGGGTCGGTGCCGGGGAGGTGGACGGGTCGGCCGCCGGCGTGGTGCCCGCGGAGGCCTTGGCGGCGACGAGCGGCCCGGCCCGGTGGGTGGCGGCGCCGCCCTGACTGGTGGCGAAGACGGCGAGGGCCAGCGCCGCGGCCACCACCGCGGTGCCCGCGCCGATGGCGATCATGATCCGCCGATCGGTGGGCACGCCGCGGCGCTCGAGCGGTGGCGCGGACGACGCGAAGGCGGCCTCGGACAGGGCGGGCATGACCATGGTCCCGGAGTCGCTCACCGGCGGGCGGGACGTGGTGCCGGGCGCGAACGCCTCGATGATCGCCGGCAGCGAGGCCCGCCGCGCCGGGTCCTTGGCCAGGCACGCGGCGATGACCGGCCGGAACTCCTGCGGGCACCACTGCATGTCGGGCTCGCCGTGCGCGATCCGGTACAGCACCGAGGTTCCAGGCCCCTCCCCGAAGGGCGTACGGCCGGTGGCGGCGAAGAACGTGACGGCACCCAGCGCGAACACGTCCACGGCGGGCGTAGCAGGCCGCCCGAGTGCCTGCTCGGGGGCCATGAACTGAGGCGACCCGAGCTGCAGGCCGGTGCTGGTCAGCGCGGTGTCGCCGAAGGCCCGGGCGATTCCGAAGTCGATGACCTTCGGGCCCTCCGGGGACATCAGCACGTTCGAGGGCTTGAGGTCGCGGTGGATCACCCCGGCCCCATGGATGGCCTGCAGGGCCCTGGCCATGCCGAGGATCAGTTCCGGCAGGCGCTCGCGGGGCATCGGGCCCCACTTGGTCACGGCCTCGAACAGTGAGGGGCCCGGCACGTAGGCGGTGGCCAGCCAGGGCTGGGCGGCCGCCGGGTCGGCGTCGATCACCGGCGCGGTGTACGGGCTCTGCACCCGGACGGCCGCCGCGATCTCGTGCTGGAACCTGCGGCGGAACTCGGCCTCCTCCGCGTACTCGGGCCGGATGACCTTGATGGCGAGCTGGCGGCCGCTCTGCGTGGTGCCCAGGAACACCTGGCCCATCCCGCCCTCGCCAAGCCGCCGGAGAATCCGGTAGCCACCGATCTGCTGAGGTCCTTGGGGAGTCTGTGAGGTCATGCTGGGTCTCCATGCCGTCGAACGGCAGCGGTGCAAAACGGAAAGCTGAGTCTAAGCGGTCACAGGTAAAGGCCAAGTCGTTCCTCGGATTGCCTGGGATTGTCCGGAAGATCCAGGCCTCGTAGAAGAATACGGTGAGCTTCGCGATAATGCCGTGACGGAGCGGCAGGTGTCTGGGATGGAGGGGACGAACGTGGGCCGGCGCTTCGCGGAGCTCAATGGGCAGGACGCGTACGAGCTGCTCGGGGTGACCGCCGACGCCTCGCCGGACGCGATCAAGCAGGCGCACCGGGCGCAGATCAGGGTGTGGCACTCCGACCAGCACCACGGGTCGGCGGACTTCGCCGACGCCGAGGCGAAGACCCGGCTGCTCAACGTGGCCCGCGACATCCTGGCGACGCGCAGGGCCGAGTACGACGCCTACCTCCGGCCGGGCCGAGCCGAGGTCGAGGTGGACCGGGAGCCTCGCCCACCGAGGTTCGTCGCCCCGCGTCCGGGTCCGAAACCCCGGCCCGTACTGACCGCCGTCCTGGGGATGATGCTGCTCCTCGCCCTGTTCGTCGCTTCCTGGTTCGGAGGTCGGCAGCAGCACACTGCCGTACGACCGGTCGCCGTGCCCGGTGACCTGGCAGGGACCTGGACGGGCCTGCTGAACCACCCGGGTGCGGGCGGCACCGAACTGATCCGGATCGAGCTGCACGCGGGTGCGCAGGCCGGTGCGGAGACCCTGCCGCTGTCCGGTTGCGCGGGTTCGCTGACTCCCGCACACATCAGCGGTGGCGAGCTCGTCCTGACCGAGCGGATCACCCAGGGTGGCTGCGTGGCCGGTGCGCCGCACGTGCGCGCGACCTCCGGCGGCAGGCTCGCCCTCACCGGGTACGGACCGGGTGCCGCCGGCACCGCGTCGCTCACCCGGGAGCCCGCCTCCGGTCCGCCGAGGCTGCCCGCAGCCTTCTTCGGGAAGTGGACCGGGCGGAACGGGATCGTGCTCACGCTCGTCGACGGCACGCCCGGCCTTGCCGGGACGGTCACCTGGGGGAGACGCACCTGTCTCGTCGCCCCGCTCTCGGCCGCAACCCGGCGTGCCGTTCTGCTCGCCATGGGCGCAGGCTGCGGCGGGACGTATGACCTGGTCATCACAGGTCAGCCGGCCCTGGTCGTCCATCATCGCGGCAGCGGCCGGGCCACCCTGCACCGCGTCCCGCCATCACCCTGGACGGGGTGATGGCGGGATGCGGTCCTATCGGGTGGTCTCCTTGCGGGCAGCGCCGAACAGTGCGACCAGCAGGCCGAGCACGGCGACCCCGGTGACGACGCCCAGCGCCGGATAGAAGGTGTCGGGGACATGCCCCGGCCGGATGACGCTGTGGCTGACGACAGCGCTGGTCACGGCCAGCACCACCGCCCCGCCGACCTGGAAGGAGGTCTGCACCAGGCCGGACGCCAGGCCCTGCTCGTCGTCGGCGATGCCGGTGGTGGCCTGTACGTTCAGCGAGGAGAAGCACAGCGCGAAGCCGATGCCCAGCAGCAGCGCGGTCGGCAGGATCACGGTCAGGAACCTCGGTTCGGCGTTGGCCCGCAGGAACAGCCCGTACGCCAGGACGAAGGAGATCATGCCGACCGGGATCAGCCGGCTCGGGCCGTACCGCGTGATCAGCTTGCCCATCGCCGGACCGGAGCTCGCGACGATCAGCCCGGCAGGCAGCAGCGCGAGGGCCATCTGCAGCGGCGACCAGCCCAGCACCGTCTGCAGGTAGAGCGCGGCCAGGAACTGGAACGACCCGTACGCCCCGAAGACCGACATGGCGCTCAGGTTGGCGCGGACCAGGACGCGGTTACGGAAGATCCCCAGCCGGACCAGTGGGTGTGAGACCTTGCGCTCGGTCACGATGAACGCCGCGGCCAGAGCCGCCACCAGGGCGAAGGATCCGAGAGTACGGATCGAACCCCAGCCGGCGCTGGGCGCGTTGGTCACGGTGAACACCAACAGCAGCAGGGCCGCTGTGGAGGTCAGCGCACCGAGGATGTCGTGCCCGCCGGTGGCCCGCTCGCTGTTCTTCGGGATGAACTTGATTCCGGCGAGCAGGGCGAGCAGGGCCAGCGGAGCCGGCAGCAGGAAGGTCGCCCGCCAGTTGATCTCAGAGAGCAGCCCGCCCAGGATCAGCCCGGACGAGAACCCGCTGGCGCCGAAGACGGTGTAGATGCCCAGCGCCCTGTTCCGTACCGGCCCTTCGGCGAACGTGGTGGTCAGGATGGACAGGCCGGCCGGCGCGGTGAAGGCGGCGGCGGTGCCCTTGATGAAACGGGTGGCGATGAGCAGCGTGCCGTTGTCGACGAACACGCTGAGCAGGGACGCGGCGGCGAACACGCCGAGCGCGATCAGCAGCACCCGGCGGCGGCCGAGCAGGTCGGCGGTACGCCCGCCGAGCAGGAGCAGGCCGCCGTATCCGAGCACATAGCCACTGACGATCCACTGCAGGGTCGAGGTGGACAGGTGCAGGTCTGCCTGGATGGCGGGGAGCGTCACGCCCACCATCGAGATGTCAAGGCCGTCGAGGAAGAGCACGGTGCACAGCACGAGCAGGGCGCCCCACAGCCGGGGCGACCATCGTTGGTCAAGGTCGATACCGGTCGGTGCCGGGGAGGTGTCTGCCGGGGAGGTGCCAACGGCTGTAGCGGTCATGCCGAGCAAACTACATGCATGCGCATTGGATGCGCAAACATTTAATTCCCTTGCATCTGATGTGGGTGCATGCTATGTTCGCGCTGTGATCGAGGTAACGTCGGGGCTCGTCGGGGAGTGGCGCGAACTTGCCAGCCGGTTCGCGACCGTTTCGTGCCGGCTCGACAAGGCCCTGCACGATGGACACGGCCTGGGCATGAGCGACTTCGAGATCCTCGACCGGCTGGCCGAGGACGGCAAGGACTCCGCGCGTATGCACGACCTGGGCGAGGCGGTCCACCTCAGCCAGAGCGCGCTGTCGCGTGCGGTGTCCCGCCTGGACAGGGAGGGCCTCGTCTCGCGCTCGATGTGCGACGACGATCGCCGTGGCGTCTTCGTGTGCCTGACCGACCTGGGCCGGGAGCGCTGGCGGGACGCGCGCGCCACCCACCGTGCGGTCCTCGAGGAGTCCTTCGCGACCTTCCAGGCGTCGGTCGGCTGACTCAGACCCGGGCGCGTACCTGTTCCACACCGAGGCGGGCCAGCGCGTCGGCCCGTTCGTTCCCTGGATCCCCGGCGTGGCCCCGGACCCAGGTCCACTGCACCTCGTGGCGTTCCGCCGCCGCCTCAAGCCGCTGCCAGAGGTCGACGTTCTTGACCGGCGTCTTCCCGGCCGTCATCCAGCCCCTGCGCTT
>JAOPYM010000314.1 GCA_025964615.1 Actinomycetes bacterium | reverse complement strand
GAGACCAGGCCGGCGCCCACCTGCCCGGTACCGGCGACCTTGCCGGCGATGCCGGTGTTGATGACCGGCAGGATTCCGGTGCGCACCACCTTCGTCACGTCGATGCCGGTGGGAGTGCCCTGGAAGGACAGGATCGGGACCTGGAACGCGGGATGCTCGGCCAGCGTGATCTCATACATCCGCTGCGTCGCGGCGAGCGCGTCCGGTACCTCGCCGCCCACGAACCGGACGATGGCGGGCGCGGCGGCCATCGCGAAACCGCCGACCCCGGTGGTCTCGGTGATCGCCGAGTCGCCGATGTCGGGGTTGGCGTCGTCCGGGCCGTACGCCCCCAGGTAGAGGCCGTCCGGTACCCCGGCGGGCCCGGTGAACCAGCGGTCGCCCGTGCCGGAGATCTGGATGCCGAAGTCGGTGCCGTTGCGGGCCATCGCCACCACCAAGCCCGACCCGGGCACGTCCCTGGCGGCGTCGGCGCTGACCTTGCAGGCGGCCATCGCGGGGTTGAGGAAGAAGTGGTCGTTGCCGTTGACGAAGCGCAGTACGGCGGCGATGTCGGACTGCGGGGCGTCCGCCTCGACGATGTCGGCGGCGATCTCCCTGATGAACAGCGAGGTCGCCGCCCGGTTGCGGTTGTGCAGCTCGTCGCCCATCTGCAGCGCCTGCGCCATGATGGCGCGCAGGTCCACCGGGCCGTGCCGCCGCACCGCGGACTGGAGTACGGGCCCGAGCACGGCCGCCATCCAGCCGAGCCGCTCGATCACCTCAGGCCCGTAGGCCCCGTACCGCAGCACCTTGCCGAGCCCCTCGTTGAGCGAGCAGAACGCCCGCCCGCCGTGCTCGGCGTCCTCGACGACCAGCATCCACATCGAAGGCGTGACCACGCCGGCCATCGGCCCGACCGTCCGGTGATGGTGGCAGGAGTCCAGGGTCACCGCGCCCGCAGCGAGCAGCTCCGCGGCCGCCTCCGGTGTCGGCGCCAGGTCCTCGGAGAGCATCGCGCCGATCAGCGCGCCGCGCATCGGGCCCGACGCCCGCTCCCAGGTGATCGGCGGACCGGCGTGCAGGAGCGTGCCCGTTTCGAGGCCGATGACCTCCCGGGCGGGCAGTACGTCCACCAGCTGCGGGCGGGCCGCGCAGAGCCGGCCCGCGGCCGTGGCGTCGGCGGCGGCGTGCCGGGGATCGGTGAGCACCCTCGCGAGCGCCGCCTCGGTGCCGGGCGGCGGCGGTCGCCAGTCCACGACCTCCACCGGAACGGCCTGCTCCGCGAGTGCCTCGGCGAGCACTGGCGCACCCGCGGTGACCACCCGGAGCTCCCGGCTCAGCAGCCCGTTCAGGCGCGCCCTGGGCTCGGTCATGGAACCTCCCGCATCAGCGAGACCGCGTACCTGGCGGCGGCGGCGTTGGAGGCGAAGACGGCCGCGCCCGCGGCCTGCAGCGCGGCGGCCTGCCGGTCGCGGTCCTGCGGGTCCGCCGGCGTCCCGCACAGCGACACCACGACCTGCGCGTCCCGCACCGCCGCGATGGCCGGGGCGAGCAGCGCCGCAGGGTCGGCCTCGGACCCGTACCCGAGGACGACATCGAGCAGCACCACTGCGGCGCCCGGTCCGAGCGCCGCGAGCCGTTCGAGCCGCAACGTCGGATCGATCATCGGATGGGCGCGGCCCCTGGTCAGCGAGTCGTCCCCGAAGTCGACCATGGCGAAGCGGGAGGGATCGAGTGTCTCCGCGGCGATCAGCCGGGCCTCGCCGCAGAGCGTGCCCCCCGCGAACAGCCCGTGCAGCATCCCGGCCCTGGGTGCGCGCGCGACGGGTGCGGGCCAGGTGGGCCACTGCGGTACCGCGATGCCCAGGACCGACAGCGCTTTCTCCACGACCGAGGTCAGGTCGTCGCTGCCGGGTCCGAGCAGCCCGAAGACGGTGGGAGTGGCCAGCCGCCGGGCGGCCTCCAGGATCAGGTCCGCGACCTTCGGCGCGGGCGGTTTGGACACCACCACGATCAGCTCGGTCGCGGGGTCGGCGTCCAGCGCGGCCAGGGCGGCGAGCGCGGACCTGCCGCTCACCTCCGCCGACAGGTCCCGGCCACCGACCCCGAGGGCATGGCTGATCCCGGCCCCGGCCTCGTCGAGCAGGCACATCACCTGCTGCGCACCCGTACCGGAGGCGGCCACCAGGCCCACCTTGCCCGGCCGTACCGCGTTGGCGAAACCAAGTCCCGCGCCGCCGATGACGGCCGTGCCGCAGTCCGGTCCCATCACGATGAGGCCGCGCTTGGCCGCCTCGTCCTTGAGCGTGATCTCCTGGTCCACCGAGACGTTGTCGCTGAACACCATGACGTTCAGCCCGGCGGTGAGCGCGTCCATCGCCTCGGTGGCGGCGTGCGGTCCCGGCACCGAGACCAGCGCCAGCGACGCGTCCAGGCGCCTGGCCGCAGATCCGGTCGTCCGGGCCGGGGCGGGAGCACCGAAGCCCTGCGTCGTGACGGGCCGGGTGAGCAACGCGCCGAGAGCCGCACGCGCCGAGGTCAGCGCCGCATCGCCGGTGGCCCGGATGGCGATGACCAGGTCGTTGGCACCGGCTCCGGCCGGTACCGGGAAGCCCAGCTCGGTGAGCAGTTCGCGGTTGAGCTCGGTGGCCATCGCGGTCTGCGCCGCGAGCACGCCGTCCCGCTCCGCCAGCGCCCGGCCGATCCGCATCAGCGTCACCGAGTCGTAGTAGGCGCCGGGCAATAGCTCCACAGTCTGCCGGGTCCCGTCCGGCCCGGTGGGCAGGGTCACGCGGTGGCCCTGCGGGACTGGGCCGCCGCGCCGCTCAGCGCCAGGGTCGCCCGGCAGCCCGCCAGGACGCCCCACGCCAGATCCGCGCCGGAGGTGTGGCCCGCGCCGAGCAGCCGGCGCAGTGCGGGGGCCATCGGCTCCTGCCCGGCGATGGCCCGCAGGACGGCCGAGACCTCGGCGCCCGCCTGGCCGTGCGCCGCGCAGTGCAGCAGGGTCGCCGCAAGGGCTGTCGTCCGGGTTCCCGCGTCGGCGGTCACCGCCGCGCCGATCCAGTCGGCCAGCCAGATCGCGCTCTCCCCGCCGAGCACCGAACCGCCGACCAGGCGCAGTGAGATCAGCAGCCCGGCCAGTACGTCGTCGCCGCTCGGGGTCAGCCCGGGTCCGAGACCGACGATCCGCTCGGCCGCGTCCACGGCCTGCGCGAGGTCACCGGCGGCGCACCGGTCGGCCAGCCTGACGGGCCCCGGATGGCCGGCCAGGCCGAACGGCGCCTCGCTCGATCCGGCCTCCAGAGCGTCGGCGCCGTGCGCCAGGCGTACGGCGGAGATCGGCCCCAGGACCGGGGACGGGTCCCACCAGCGGCGGACCCGCACGCGCAGCGCGGGGATCTCCAGGGACGCGTCGCCGATCCACGCCTCGTCGCCCTGCCGCACCGGCCCGAACGGCAGTTCCCGGCTGCGGGCGGCGACGACGACCGCGTTGGGCAGCCGGGTCGCGTCCGAGCTGACCAGTGCGATCACTTTCGGCTCGGCGGGGCTGCGGTACTCCAGGTACACGGCAGAGGGGAAGACGGCGATGACCCGCGCGCAGCGGCGCGGGCCCGACAGCAGCGGCCGCAGGGCGAGGCTCGCGGCACCCGGCACCGGCGTACGTGCCCCGTCCGCCCGCAGGCCGGCGAGGGGAGTCGGCTCACGAAGAGACGTCATCGGCGGCCCTCCCGTGGGTCATGGTTCGTTCCGCTGAACGTAAGCCGACACCGGCTGCGGCCGTATGGAGAAAGATGCCAAGGCTTGTTGTCTTTCTTCGTCTTTCTTGTCATGGTTGGTCGCGCATGCGTGCTGTTTCTGATCGACGTGGCGAGAAACACACCAGATGCGCTCACGAGGGAAGGTGGCGTCATCAATGACCTTCAGCCCTGCAAACCCCCGCCCGCCTGCGCTCCGCCTGGCCAGTACCGGGACCCTCACCTACGGGCTCTCGGTGGGGGAGGTGCTCGGCGTCTCCACCCTCGCGAAAGCCCGCCTGCTGGGCGGAGCCTCGGGCCTCGGGCGGATCGTGCAGCGCCTGAACGTCATGGAGGTCCCCGACATCCTGGCGTGGGTCAAGCCTAACGAGCTGCTCCTGACCACGGGCTATCCGCTGCGCAACACGCCACAGTCCCTCGACCGGCTGGTCTCGGACCTGGACGGGCAGGGCCTGGCCGCGCTCGCGATCAAGCTGGGCCGCTACCTCGACGACGTGCCGGCCGAGATGATCGAGCAGGCCGACCGGCTCGGCTTCCCGCTCATCCAGCTGCCCGACGACGTCGGCTTCGACGACATCCTCAACCAGGTGCTCACCGACATCCTCAACCGGCAGGCCGCCGTGCTCGCCAGGACCGAGGAGGTGCACCGGGCGCTGGTGCAGATCGTGCTGGGCGGCGGTGGCCTGCAGGAGGTCGCCGACGAGGTCGCCGGTATCCTCGACGCCGCGGTCATGGTCTTCGACGACGAGGGCAGGTTCACGGCCGGGTCGGGCCCCGAGTGGCAGCTCGCCGTGCTGCGTGAGTGCCCGCCGCGCGAGCACACCGGTGCCGCCGTCGTCGCCGGTGGGTTCGACCATGGCCGGATCGTCGCGTACGACCCGGGCGGCGAACTGCGCGAGACCGACGTCGGCATCCTGGAGCGGGCGGCCACCGTCGCCGCGCTGGTCGTCACCAAGCAGCAGGCCGTGGCGGCGGTCGAGAGCAAGTACCGGGCCGACTTCCTGCGGGACGTGCTGGCCGGGCGGGCCGGCGGAGACGAGCGCGTCATCGCGCACTGCACCGGCTTCGGCTGGGACCTGGACCGGCCGCTCGCCGTGCTGGTCGCCGAGCTCGACCCGGCGGCGACCGGCGGCGGCGACGACCGGCAGGTGCAGGAACGGCTGGCCGCGGCGTGGACGGCGGCGGTACGGCGCAGGGATCGCCGGGGGGCGGTGGCCAGCTTCGCCCACGAGATCGTCGCGGTGGCCGGGGTGCCCGCCGATCCATCCCAGCAGGGCGACCTGACCGGCCTGGTCCGCGAAGCCGCCGCGCTCTTCGCCGAGCACCAGGGCGGACGCCGCACGTTTTCGACCGGTATCAGCCGTACGGTCGGCTCACCGGTCGCCCTGCCCGAGGCGTACGACCAGGCACTCAAAGCCGTCAGGGTCGGGCGGCAGCTGCACGGTCTCGGCGCGCAGGCCCACTTCGACCAGCTGGGCGTGTACCGGCTGCTCAGCCTGGTCAGCGATCCGGCGGAGCTGCACTCGTTCGTCCGCGAGACGCTGGGCACGCTGGCCGACGATGAGGACCCCGAGGCGGTGGATCTGCGGCGGACGCTCCAGGTGCTCCTTGAGACCAACCTCAACGTGGCCGAGACCGCCCGCAGGCTGCACTTCCACTACAACACGCTCCGGTACCGCATCGGCAAGCTGGAACGGATGCTCGGCTCCTTCACCGAGGACGCCCACTTGCGCCTCAACCTGACACTCGCCCTGCATGTGCTGCGTATGCGGGGCATTTGAGACCAAGAACAACGGGGAGTTTGGGCAACTCTCGACGATGCCCACTGAGCTGGGTAGATCTACGTTGCCCGCAAGTGAGACGGTAGCGGCGGGTCTGCATCCGGGGTACACGATCCCTCCGCCGAGCCCTTGGGAGGGGCAAGATGGCTGTGGGCTGGAAAGTGCACGGTGACGGGCGAACCCCGCCACCCGGAGAGGTCGTACGGCCCGACGAGCGGCTGAGCTGGCCGCGTACCATCGGGATCGGTGCCCAGCACGTCGTGGCCATGTTCGGGGCCACATTCGTCTTCCCGATCGTGATGGGGCTCGACCCCAACCTCGCGATCATGATGTCCGGTATCGCCACGATCCTGTTCCTGGTGATCGTCGGTGGCCGGGTGCCGAGCTATCTGGGCACCAGTGCCTCGTTCGTCGGCGCGGTGGTCTCCATCCGGGCGGCGGGCGGCTCGACGGCCAACGTGACCGGCGCCATCCTGGTGGCGGGCGCCGTCCTGGGCCTGGCCGGGGTGGCGATCCACTTCCTCGGCGGCGCCGTCATCCACGCGGTGTTCCCGCCGGTGGTGACCGGCGCGGTGGTCATGCTGATCGGCTTCAACCTGGCGCCGGTGGTGGCCGATATCTACTGGCCGCAGGACCAGTGGGTGGCCCTGGCGACCCTCGCGTTCGTGGTCATCTGCTCGGTACTGCTGCGCGGCTTCTGGTCGCGGATCGCGATCCTGCTCGGCCTGATCTTCGGGTTCGCCCTCTCCTGGATCCTCGACCAGACCGCCGGGAAGATCACCTCGATACTGCCCGGTCAGCACCTCCTGGACGTGGCCGGCAAGGCCTGTACCCAGGTTGGGACCTACTGCGTGGCGTCGCCGTTCCCGCACCTGCGGGTGAGTTTCGACAACATCAGGGCCGCCGCCTGGTTCGGGTTCCCCAAGCTGCACGGGCCCGACTTCAAGACCTCGGCGATCCTGGTGGCGCTGCCCGCCGTCATCGCCCTGATCGCGGAGAACACCGGTCACGTCAAGGCCGTCGCGGCGATGACCGGCGCGGACCTCGACCCGGTGCTCGGCCGGGCCATCGCGGCCGACGGTCTCGGTACCGTGCTGGCCAGCGCGGTCGGCGGGTCGCCCACCACCACCTACGCCGAGAACATCGGGGTGATGGCCGCGACCAGGATCTACTCCACGGCCGCCTACTACGTGGCCGCCGTGGTCGCGATCCTGTTCGGGCTCTGCCCCAAGTTCGGGCAGCTCGTCGCCGCCACGCCCGGCGGCGTTCTCGGCGGCATCACGGTGGTGCTGTACGGCATGATCGGACTGCTCGGCGCGAAGATCTGGGTCGAGAGCCGGGTGGACTTCGGCGACCCGGTCAACCTGGTCCCGGTGGCCGCCGGCATCATCCTGGCGATCGGCAACGTGACACTCAAGATCACCGACAAGTTCCCGCTGTCCGGCATCGCGCTGGGCACCATCGTGCTGCTCATCGGCTACCACGCACTCAACACGTTCGCCTCCCGGCCGGCGGCGTCGGAGGCGCCCGCCGGATGAAACCGCCGCCCTTCGACTACCACGCACCCCGGACCCTCGGCGAGGCGCTCGACGCCCTCGCCGAGGCCGGTGGTGACGGCAAGGTGCTGGCCGGTGGGCAGAGCCTGATCCCGCTGCTCAACATGCGCCTTGCCGCTCCCGGGCAGCTCATCGACATCAACCGGGTCGCCGCCCTCGACACGCTGGTCCGCGAGCCCGGCGGGATACGGGTCGGTGCGCTGGCCCGGCACTCCCGGGTGGAGCGGTCGTCCGGGCACCCGCTGCTCCGGCAGGCGCTGCGGCACGTCGCACACCCCGCCATCCGCAACCGGGGGACCGTCGTCGGGTCGCTGGCCCACGCCGACCCGGCCGCCGAACTCCCCGCCGTGCTCGCCGTCCTGGGCGGCTGGGTCGAGGTGGCCTCGGTGTCGGGTACCCGGACGATCCCGGCGGCGTCGTTCTTTGCCGGGCCGCTGGAGTCGGCGCTGCTTCCCGGGGAACTCGCCGTGTCCGCGTTCTTCCCCTCGCTGCCGCCCCGCTCCGGGTCCGCGTTCGCCGAGCTGGCCAGGCGGCACGGGGACTACGCGCTCGCGGGCGTCGCCGCGGTGGTCGAACTGGACGCCTCCGGCGCTGTGACCTCAGCACGGATCGGGTGCCTCGGAGTCGCCGCCACCCCCCTCGTACTCGATCTCACGCCTTACCTGATGGCGTCCGGCGCCTTCGCCGACGCGGTGGCGTACGTGCGGGAGCGGGCCGAACCCGACGGCGACATCCACGCGAGCGCCGGCTACCGGCGGCATCTGCTCGGCCTGCTGGCCGCCCGCACCCTCAGCGAGGCGCACGCGACGGCCTCGTCCCCGGGACCTTCAGCGCACCGGATCACAGGGGGCACGACCGATGAATGAGCGCGTGTACGAGATCGGGCTGACCGTCAACGGGGTGCCGCGCTCGGCGACCGCACCGGCCCGCCGCCTGCTGTCGGACTTCCTGCGGCACGACCTGGGACTCACCGGTACGCATGTCGGCTGCGAGCACGGCGTCTGCGGCTGCTGCACGGTCCTGCTCGACGGGGACCCGGTCCGGTCCTGCCTGACCTTCGCGATCACGGTCGAAGGCCGTGAGGTCACCACCGTCGAGGGCCTCGCCGACCCCGACGGCACCCTCTCGCCCGTACAACAGGCCTTCCAGGACTCCCATGGCCTGCAATGCGGCTTCTGTACCCCCGGCTTCCTGTGCACCGTGACCGCCCTGCTCCGCGACAACCCCGCCCCCACCGAGGCCGAAGTCCTCGAAGGCATCTCCGGGAACCTCTGCCGCTGCACCGGCTACCAGAACATCATCAAGGCCGTCCTCTCGTTGAGCCGTGGCGTTTCCCGCACCGCACAGGAGAACGGTGCGGGAAACGCCACGACTCAACGGGGGAGTGGTGACCATGTTCGGTGAGCCGATCGTGCGGGTGGAGGATCCTCGGCTGCTCACCGGGCAGGGGCGGTATCTGGATGATCTCGGCAGGGGGGCGCTCGCGGCGGCGTTCGTGCGGTCGCCCTACGCGCACGCGCGGATCACCGGGATCGACGTGGACGGGGCGCTGGACGTGGACGGGCTGGTCGCCGTCTACACCTGGGAGGACCTGCCGGGGCGGGTGGGGGAGCCGTTGCCGCTGCTCATCCCGCACCCCGCGCTCACCCATGGGCGCACCGCCTACCCGCTGGCCCGCGACGTCGTACGGCATGTCGGCGAACCCGTCGTGATGGTCGTCGCCCGGGATCGGTACCTCGCCGAGGACGCCGCCGGGCGGATCCAGGTGACGTACCAGCCCCTGCCGGTGGTCGTCGGGATCGAGAAGTCGGCGTCCGCGGAGTACCTCGTGCACGACGACGTGCCGGGCAATGTCGGCGCGTTCCTCGTCCAGGAGGTCGGCGACGCACCCGCCGCCATCGACGCGGCGCCGCACGTCCTGGAGTTCCGGCTCGACATCGAGCGCAGCGCGTCGATGCCGCTGGAGGGGCGAGGGGTGTACGCGCGGTGGGACGCCGACGACGAGTCCCTGCGCGTCTACTCCTCCACCCAGACCTCGACCAGCGTACGGATGGCCATCGCGGCCAAGCTCGGACTCCCGCCCGCCAAGGTCGAGGTGATCGCGCCGGACGTCGGCGGCGGGTTCGGTGTCAAGATCGTGCATCCCTGGCCGGAGGAGGTCCTGGTCCCCTGGGCGGCGCGGCTGCTGAACCAGGAGGTCAAGTGGGCCGAGGACCGGCGGGAGCACTTCGTCTCCTCTGCGCACGAACGCGGGCAGGTGCAGTTCGTCCGGGTCGGGTTCGACGACGAGGGCCGGGTCCTCGGCCTGGACGTGAAGATCCTGCACGACCATGGCGCCTATACGCCGTACGGCATCATCATCCCAATCATCACCTCGACGCAGCTGCTCGGGCCCTACAAACTCGGCGCGTACCGGGCGGAGGTGACCAGCCTCTACACCAACACCCTCATCGTCACGCCCTACCGCGGGGCGGGCCGCCCGCAGGGCGTGTTCTGCATGGAGCGGACGATGGACCGGATCGCCGCCCACCTGCACCTCGACCGGATCGACGTGCGGGCGGCCAACCTGATCCAGCCCGACGAGTTCCCCTACGACCAGGGCCTGATCTTCCAGGACGGACGCCCGCTGATCTACGACTCCGGGGACTATCCCGCGCTGCTGCGGAAGGCACGGGACCTCATCGGCTGGGACTCCTTCGGCTCTCTCCGGGCGGTCGCGACCGCGGAGGGACGGCGGATCGGCATCGGGTTCGCCTGCTATGTCGAGGGCACCGGGGTGGGGCCCTATGAGGGCGGGCACGTAGAGGTCGACTCGTCCGGCCGGGTGCACGTCTCCACCGGCCTCACCTCCCAGGGGCAGGGCCACCAGACGGTGTTCGCCCAGATCGCCGCCGCCGAGCTGGGCGTCCCCATCTCCGATGTCCAGGTCACCACCGGTGACACCCGTCGGTTCGGCTACGCGGTGGGTACGTTCGCCTCCCGCGCCGCGGTCATGAGCGGCAACGCGATCGCCCTGGCCTGCCGCCGCCTGAAGGAGAAGGCGCTGCGCATCGCCGCCGAAGCCCTCGAAGCCGACCCGCGCGACCTGGAGATCGCCGACGGCCAGGTGTACGTGCGCGGGAACCCCTCGGCCTCCATTCCGCTCCGTACCGTCGCCGTGCTGTCGAACCCGCTCCGCTACGCCTTCGACGAGGAGGCCCAGCGCGCGACGCAGTTCGCCACCGGCTCCTCGCCCGACGAACCTCCGATCGCGCCCGGCGAGGAGCCCGGCCTGGAGGGCAAGGACTACTACTCGCCGGTCCGCTCCACCTTCGCCGCCGGCGCGCACGCCGCCATCGTGGAGACCGACCCGGACACTGCCGAGATCCGCATCCTGCGGTACGCGGTGGTGCACGACTGCGGCCGGCTCATCAACCCGCGGATCGTCGAGGGCCAGATCCATGGTGGCGTCGCGCAGGGCATCGCCGGTGCTCTCTACGAGAAGATGGAGTACGACTCGGACGGGCAGTTGCTCAACGCCTCGTTCATGGACTTCCTCATGCCGTACGCCACCGAGATACCCCGCATCGAGATCGACCACCTGGAGACCCCGTCACCGCTCAACCCGCTCGGCATCAAGGGCGCGGGGGAGGCCGGCGTCATCCCGGTGTCCGCAGTGATCGCCTCCGCCATCGAGGACGCCGAGGGCTTCGAGATCTCCGCGATGCCGATCTCCCCGGACGACCTGTTCAGGCTCCGCCGGCACTGATACCGGCATCGTCAAACCCCTCCGACCGCGGCGGAAAGCGTCGTAGTGTGCAGATGGCTGGCGGGGTTGAGGTCCCCCGCTCCCCGAGCAGCCCCGCCAGCTCCCGCGGCCCCTACTGCTGGAAATCCCTACTACTGGAAGTAGCCCGCCGGTAGGTAGTCCTTGAAGGCGGCCGGGGTGAAGCCCTGCTTCTCGATGCGCTTGAGCATGGCCAGGAAGTTGCGGGTCATGTGCGGGAGAAAGTGCACCAGGATGACGTCGCCCGGGTGCAGGCCGCCGCGTACCTGGTACAGGATCGTCCCGCGTGCCGTCTCCTTCCAGAGGAACAGCGCCCGCATTCCGCACGCCTTCGCGGCCCTGCGGGTGGTGTTGTTCGAGATGCCGTACGGGGCACGGAAAAGGGTCGGGCGCACGCCGTACTGCCGCGCGTAGAGGTCGGCCGAGTGGCAGATCTGGTACTTCTGCTGTGCGTACGAGAGCCGGGTCATCACGGGATGGATGAGCGTGTGGTCCTCGATCAGCGCACCGGCCTGCTGCAATTGCCGGAAGTAGCCGTAGTTCTCCTTGGCGGCGTCGTTCATCAGGAAGACCGTGATCGGGATCTTGCGGTCGCGGATGAGCTTGACGAAGCCCGGGTCCTTCTGCCAGCCGTCGTCGACCGTGATGAACACGACCTTGTCGGTGGTCTTGATCTGGCTGTGCACCTCGGGCAGCCCGTCATGTCCCAGCGGTGCGGGCCGCACGGGGGCCGGCGCGGGTGCGGTGGGCGGCGGCGGCGTCGTCGGTGCGGCGGAACGGATTTGGGCGAGGGCATGCGCGGGTAGCGCGGCCCGCCCGCATCCGGTCATGACATCCGCAGCCAGAGCCGCCACGGTCACCGTGGCGGCCGTACGGAAGACAAGCCTTCGGCCGGGTGTCATTCAACCTCCTCGAAGGATCTTGTCAGGAAGGGTTTAGCTTGTCGGCCAGATCGGAGGGTTATGTCCGGGCCATCCGAGATGTTTGCGGTTACGTGACCTGCTGTTCAGGCGCCGGTCGGCGATGTCGGCAGATGTTGCCGTCGGCGGCGGCATGACCGGTGGTTAGAGTCGCTGCATGAAGGTCAACGGCAGCGCGACCCTCGCCGCCCCGGTCGCCCTGGTATGGGATGCCCTGCGCGACCCCGCGGTACTGGTCCGTACGATCCCCGGCTGTGAGAGCCTGCGGACCGTCGGGCCCGACACGTACGCCATGACAGTCTCCGCGGGGGTGGCCTCGATCAAGGGCACCTATGTCGGAGAGGTGGCGCTCGCCGACCCGGACCCGCCGCACTCGTTCGTGCTGCGCGCCCGGGGCCAGGGCGCGCCCGGCACCGTCGACGCGACCGTGATGGTACGGCTGTCGCAGGCCGACTCCGGGACCCTCATCGACTATGACGCGGACGCGACCGTCGGCGGGATGATCGGCGGAGTGGGCCAGCGGATGCTCGGCACTGTGGCCCGGCGTACGGCGGGCGAGTTCTTCGCCGCCGTCGAACGCAGCCTCACCGAACAGCCCGTCGCGGTGGTCGAGCCGGCGGCCGCGGGAGTCGTACCCGAGGGAACCGTCTACACGGCGCCACCCGCAGCGGTGAAGTCCGAGTCGGTGGCGTGGGCGATGACGGCCGCGTTCGGCGCCGGCGGGCTCCTCGCGCTCGCCGGTATCGCCATCGGCTACGCGATCGGCCGACGGCGCTAGGACCGGGTGCGGAAACTAAAACGGGGCGTAACCGGACCGGGATTTGGCCGTCCGATTACGCCCCGTTCGTGGGGATCAGCTCACCCCGAGCAGGTCCACCACGAAGATCAGGGTCTCGCCGGGCTTGATATCCCCGCCTGCGCCGCGGTCGCCGTAGCCCAGGTGCGGCGGGATGATGAGCTTGCGCCGGCCGCCCACCTTCATACCCTGCACGCCCATGTCCCAGCCCTTGATGACCCGGCCACCGCCGAGCGGGAAGTCGAACGTGTCGCCGCGGTTCCAGGACGCGTCGAACTCCGCGCCGGTGGAGAAGGCCACGCCGACGTAGTGCACGGACACCTGAGAGCCCTTGGTGGCCTCAGGTCCGTCACCGACGATCAGGTCGGTCACGTCAAGATTCGAGGGCGGAGTGCCCTCGGGAAAGTCGATCTCGGGCCGTTCAAGCGCCATTGCCTGGCTCCATGGGTTGTGCCTTCAGGTCGCCCCAACCCTACGCGTTGAGTCGTGGCGTTTACCGCACCGGGAGGGCTCACGGTGCGGGACACGCCACGAGTCGACGGGGGTTGGGCAGATGTTGACGGGGCGTTGGGGGGTGCTCTGCGGTAGAGATGGGGGCATGCGGAGGATTCGGATCGGGATCGATACCGGTGGGACGTTCACGGACGTGGTGGCCGTCGACGAGGGTTCCGGTGAGATCGTCACGACCAAGACGCCGTCCACCCCGGCCGATCCCGCCGAGGGGTTCATGACCGGGGTGCGCAAGGTGCTCGGGCTGCTGAACGCCGATCGCGACGAGGTCAGTTCGGTCTCGCACGGGACCACTGTCGCCACCAACCAGCTTCTCGAGGACCGGATCGGCGACCTCGGCTTCATCACCACTGAGGGGTTCGAGTTCCTCCTGGAGATCGCCCGGCAGAGCGTCCCCGACGGGTACGGCAACAGTTACTTCTGGGTCAAGCCGCCGCGCATCGTGCCCGTTCACCGGGTCAGGGCGGTCGGCGGGCGCCTCTCGCACACCGGCGAGGAACTGCGGCCGTTCGACCGGGAGGGTGCCGCCGAGATCGCCCGGTGGTTCCGCGACCAGGGCATCGACACCATCGGGGTCTGCTTCCTGCACTCCTACGCGAACGCCGCGCACGAACTGGCCATGCGGGAGGTGCTGCGCAGCGAACACCCCGGCGCCGTGGTGTCGCTGTCCTGCGAGGTGCTCCGCGAGTACCGGGAGTACGAGCGCTCGGTGACCACCCTCGTCGACGCCGCGGTCAAGCCCACGATGATCCGCTATCTCGGCAACATCGGCTCCGAACTCGGAACGTTCTATGTGATGAAGAGCAACGGGGGCGTGCTGTCCGCCGAGGAGGTCGTGCACCAGCCGATCACCACGGTGCTCTCCGGTCCGGCCGCGGGGGCGCTCGGGGCCGCACTCGTCGCGAACACGGCCGGTGCGGGCTCGGTGATCACGCTGGACGGCGGGGGGACCTCGACGGACGTGGCGGTCGTGATCGACGGGGAGCCGGCACTCACCACCGAGGGGTCCATCGGAAGGTTCCCCTCCAAGATCCCGATGATCGACATCGTCACGGTCGGCGCGGGCGGTGGTTCGATCGCGTGGATCTCGCCGGAGGGCACCCTGAAGGTGGGCCCGGGAAGTGCCGGGGCCGATCCGGGGCCGCTCTGCTACGGGCGCGGCGGCACCGAGGTCACGGTCACCGACGCGCACGCCTACCTCGGCCGGATCCCGCCGCACCTGCTGGGCGGAGAGGTCCCGCTCGACGTCGGCGCGGCCAGGGCCGGGGTCGAGGGACTCGCGGCCAGGCTCGGCCTGACCCCGGAGCGGACGGCCGCCGGGATTCTGGAGATCTCCGCGTTCAACCAGGCCAACGCGATCCGGCAGGTCACCGTCAAGCGCGGCCTGGACGTACGGGACTACCCGATGGTGGCGTTCGGCGGGTCCGGGCCGCTGCTGGCCTGCCGGCTGCTCGACATCCTCGGGCTGCCCGCCGCGATCATCCCGGTGAACCCGGGGAACCTGTCGGCGTTCGGGCTGCTCACCGTGGATGTGAAGAACGACTATGTGCAGACGCTGGTGACCACCGAGCTCGATCTGGGAGGGGTGCTGGCCGATCTGGAGAACCTGGCGCGGCGGGCGCTGATCAGGGAGGGTTTCGCCGAGGAGACGCACGGCCTTGTGCGGTCGGCGGATCTGCGCTACTTCGGGCAGGCCTTCGAGGTACGGGTCGGGGCGCCGGACGGGCCGGTGGACGAGGCCTTCCGCAGCCAGGTGGCCGGGCGCTTTCATGACGAGCATGAGCGGCTGTACGGCTACTGCTACCGGGACGACCCCCGGCACACCGTCGAATGGGTCAATGTGCGCGTCTCCGGCATCGGCCCGATCCGGCGCCCCGAGCTCACCGAACTCCCCGAGACGCGTTCCGCCGGCCGGGCGGCGGGATACCGGAGCGTCTGCTTCGACGAGGCGGCCTGGCGTGACACCCCCGTGTACCGCCGGACCGACCTGAGCCGCGGTGACCTGATCGACGGCCCGGCGATCATCGAGGAGTACGGCTCGACCCTGCCGCTGCATCCGGGTTTCAGCGCCGAGACCGATGCCTACGGAAACCTGGTGATCCGCCAGATTGGAGCGATCGAATGACCGATCCCGTACTCGTCGAGATCGTCGAGGGCACCCTCGCCTCGGTCGAGAGGGAGGTGGAGACGGCCATCGCCCGGACCGCACGCTCCCCGATGATCCGGGATGCGCACGACTTCCGGGCGGGCATCCACGACCGGCGGCTCCGCAAGCTCACCGGACGGTCGTACTCCGCCCTGGTCCAGCCGATCGCCCGGGACTTCCCGCTGAGCACGATGCGGCCGGGCGACGTGTACTTCCACAACGACGTCTACCTGTCCGAGGGCGGCATCGGCCACCTGCCCGACCTGTGCGTGACCGTGCCGGTCTTCCACGGCGGCGAGGTCGTCGCGTTCGTCCAGGCCTTCGGGCACCACGACGACATCGGCGGCGCGGTACCCGGCTCGATGCCCTCGCACGCCCGCAGCGTCTTCGAGGAGGGCCTGATGGTCCCCCCGATCAAGCTGTACGACCAGGGCGTGCCCAACGAGGCGGCCCTGCGGATCATGACGCGCAACAGCCGGATGCCGGACTCGCTCGCCGGGGACCTGGACGCCGAGTGCTCGGCCTGCCTGATGGGCGCGCGCCGGCTCGGCGAGCTCTTCCAGAGGTACGGGCGGGAGTCGATCGAGGCGTGCTTCGACGCCATCATCGACAACACCACCGAGACCTTCCGGCGCGAGATCCTCCCCAAGATCCCCGACGGGACGTACGCCTGGGAGGACTACGCGGAACACGACGGCGTCGACCCGCCCCGGCTGCACGGCCAGCGGATCACCCTCACCAAGACCCCCGACCGGCTGATCCTCGACTTCACCGGCACCTCCCCGCAGGCCAAGGGCCCGATCAACCATGCGGGTGACTACGCAGAGGGGGTGTTCCTGAAGAAGTGGCTGGCCCCGGTGCTCCGCAACCTGGCCGACACTCCGGAGCGGATGGCCGAGCTGGATGTCAACGAGGGTGTGGTGCCGCTCATCGAGATGCGGTTCCCGGAGAAGGGCACCCTGCTCACGCCGATCTTCCCGGCCCCCACCAACGCCCGCACCTTCGTCATCCTGCGGCTGCTCGGCGTGCTGGCCGGGGTGCTGGCCAAGGCCACCGGCGGCCGGATGCCCGCCGACCAGGAGACGATCCGCTACACCGGGGTGTACGGCGAGGACGACCGGGGCCCGTACCTGATGCGCGAGGTGCTCGGTGGCGGATCCGGGGGGCGTTACTACGCCGACGGTGAGGACACCATTCATGTGGTGCCCGACTCGCGCAACATCCCGGTGGAGTTCGCCGAGGCGCGCTGGCCCTTCGTCGTCGAACGGCTCGGGCTCGCGGTCGACTCGGGCGGGCCGGGGGAGTTCCGTGGCGGGCTCGGCTACGACAAGCGGTTGCGGATGCTGCGCGACGCCAGCTACATGTCGATCGCGGACCGGTCGATCCTGTCCTGCTGGGGAGTGAACGGCGGTGCGGCCGGGCGTCCGTTCCGGGTCGACATCGACGGTGCCGAGATGGAGGGCCTCGTCGACGCGGAACCGGTCCGTGCCGGTCAGCTCATCCGGATCCGTACGACCGGCGGCGGAGGCTGGGGTGACCCCCTCGACCGGGACCCGGAGCGGGTCGCCCAGGACGTCCGCGACGGCAAGGTCTCGCAAGCCGGCGCCCGCGACGACTACGGCGTCGTACCCGGGGACGAGGAGGCCACCTGCAAGTTGCGCGAGCGGCTCCGGGCGCAACGCGGCCCGGCCCCCTTCTTCGACCGGGGCCCGGGGTTCCGCGAACTCTCCGGAGGCCTGACCCGCGCCGAGCTGGATTAGGCGACGGGCGGCTTCTCGGAGGCCGCCCGGATGCTGAGGGTGATCCGGGCCAGCCGACTCGCCGGCACGTTGGAGATGACGCCGACCCCGACCGAGGAGTCTGCCCAGCCGCACATCGTGAGGGTCGCGCCCTTGCCGCAGCGCAGCACCCCGCCGAGTGGCCCGGCCGGGTAGTCGCTCGTGTTGCCGATCCCTGCGCCGACCATCATCTGGTCGACCTCACCGGACGGCGACGTCGAGCTCAGGTCCGCGGCGATCAGCGGGTCGTCCGCTGCCGCGAGACCGACCACGACGAGTTGCGTTCCGCCGTTGGTGTAGATGGCGAACCGGGCCTTGCCGTAGGCCGCGGCGGTCGCCGGATCCTTGGTCATCTGCGCCCGCATCTGGGAGACGATGCGGTCTGCGACGTTGCCGGTCTCCTTGTGGTAACCGGCGACCGACGACGGAAGCCTGAGCGTGTTGACGGCGCTCGGGGAGGGCGGCGGCGGCGAGGTCGGCGCCGCACTGTCGGACGAGGCCGTGGGCCGCGCGCTGCCCGAGCCCTGTGACAGCGTGACCTTGCCCTTCCCCGACGAACCGAGGCTGAGCGCGACGGCCCCCACGGCGACCACTCCGCCGACGAGCAGGACCACCCCTCCCACCACCAGCCCGATGATCAGTCCGGTACGGGACTTGGGCGGCGGGCCCTGCGGGTACTGCCCGTACCCGAACTGGCCGGGCGGCGGGTACGGTCCCTGACCGCCCATGGGCGGAGTCCATTGCTGCCCTGCGTTCGGGTCCTGCCAGCCGGGGCTCATGCCCTGATCGCCGGTCATCCTGCCCCCCAATTCATGGTGATCCACCGCAAGGGTATGGGAAAGCACCTTCCCAGCGGGAGGGGGATCGTTTGCGGATCTTTCGGGCGGGCGATCGCACAGCAGCCGGTGGCCTACCTTCATACTCGCAAGGAAGATGAGGAGGTCGGCAGGTGCCCGGTATCGAGCAGGCTCGCGCGCACGTGCTGGCCAAGCAGGGACTGGCCGGACCGCGCCTGGACACGGTGCTGGACGCGATCAGCGCCACCGCCGGGATCTACAGCACCGCGCCGACCTGCTACCTGTCGAGTGCGGCACGGGTCCACGGTTTCCGGCTGGCCGACCTGGACGCCGTGCTGTTTCAACGGCGCAGCGCCGTACGGGTGCGCTGCATGCGCGGCGGGATGGCCTACATCGAGCCGCTGGACCTGCTGCCGGCCCTGTTCGCCTGCACGGGCGAGGCGAAGGACCGGACCCTCACCCGGGTCGGGAAGTGGACCGGGCTCGGCGAGGACGGTGCCCTGGCCCTGGCGGGCCGGATCGAGACCGCCATGGCGGGGCAGCCGCCGGTGACCGTGCCGGAGATCCGCAAACTCCTCGGCGAGGATCCGCCCGGCACCAAGGAGGCGCTGCCGATGGTCGTCGCGCTCCTCGGCAGGTTCGGGCGGATCGTCCGTTCCGAGGTACGGGGAGGCTGGCGCAGCGACAACTACGCGTACGCGCTGTGGCGGGACTGGGCAGGGGATCCGGTTCCCGACATCGACCCCGCCGAGGCGCGCAGCGAGCTGGCCAGGCGTTACCTGCGGGCCTTCGGGCCCGCGACCCTCGAAGACCTCAAGTGGTGGACCGGCTGGACCAAACGCGACACCCTCCCGGCCCTCGCCACCCTCGCCGAGGCCGGGGAGATCGTCGAGGTCGCCGGGTGCGGGTGGCTGATCGCGGATGAGCTGGACGCGCTGACCGGTACCGGACCCGCGGAGAGCATCCGGCTGCTGCCCGTCTGGGACGCCTACTTCATGGGGTACGCCCCCGGCGGAGGCGGCACCCCGGGCGGAAGAGCCCGGCAGATCACCGCCGCCGACTACCCGAAGGTCTACGACAGGGCCGGAAACGGCACCTCCACCGTCACCCAGGACGGCCTGGCCGCGGGTGTCTGGCAGCTCGACGCCGACGCGGGCACCGTCACCGTCGCCCCGTTCGGCGACCTACGGTGGGACGAGGTGGAGGCCGAGGTGCTCGCTCTCGGCACGTCGATCGGCACGGAGCTGCGCCTTGAACGCGCTCCGGCCGCCAGACCGCTGAGCGAGGGCCCGCGCAACGCCTTCCTGTCGCCCATTTCCCTGATGAACACCTGATGGAGGATTCCGTGTCCGGTCCGCTCGGCGATGTCGTCGTGGTCGATCTCAGCCGGGTGCTCGCCGGCCCGCACGCGACGATGATGCTGGCAGACCTCGGCGCCCGGGTCATCAAGGTCGAGCAGCCGGACGGCGGCGACGAGACCCGGCACTGGGGACCGCCGTTCGCCGGAGACGACCAGGTCAGCACATACTTCCTGGCCTGTAACCGGAACAAGGAGTCCATCACCCTCGACCTCAAGTCGCCTTCGGGGGTGGAGACGCTCACCAAGCTGGTGCTCCGGGCCGACGTGGTGGTGGAGAACTTCCGCACCGGCGTTCTCGACCGGCTCGGGTTCTCCATGGAGCGCCTGCACGAGCTGAACCCCGCGCTGGTCATCCTGTCCATCACCGGGTTCGGCCACGACGGCCCCGAAGGCGGCCGTCCCGGGTACGACGCGATCATGCAGGGCGAGGCCGGGATCATGAGCGTCACCGGTCCGCCCGGGGCGCCGTCCAAGGTCGGCCTGTCGGTCTGTGACATCCTCGCCGGGATGAACGGGGCGTACGGCGTGGTCTCCGCGCTCTACGAACGGGCTCGTACCGGAACCGGCTGCGTCGTGCGCACCTCGCTGCTGGCCTCCGCCGTGGCCGCGCACTCCTACCAGGGCACCCGCTGGACGGTGGGCGGCGACGTACCCGTGTCGATCGGCAACGACCACCCGTCGATCGCTCCGTACGGCACGTTCCGCTGTGCCGACGGGGTCGTTCAGATCGGCGTGGCCAACCAGGGGCTGTGGCGGAAGTTCGCGCCGATCGTGGAGCTCGACCCCGACGACCCCCGGTACGCCACCATCGCGGACCGCTCGGGCCGCCGCGACGAGCTCACCGCCGCCATCGAGAAGGTGCTGCTCGGCGACACCCGCGAGTCCTGGCTGCGGCGGCTGGCGGCCGCGGGCATCCCGGCGGGCTCGATCCGGTCCATCGACGAGGTCTACCAATGGGACCAGACGAGGTCCCAGGGCCTGGTCGTCACCGTGGACCACCCGCAGCTCGGCCCCATCGAGCTGCCGGGCCCGGCGCTCCGCTTCGACGGTGCGGTCCCGCGCGAGCACACCGCGCCGCCGCTGCTCGGCCAGCACACCGAGGCCGTCCTGGCCTGGCTGGACTCATGAGCGCGCGGGGTCTCGTCGACCAGGTCCTGGACCCCGGCAGTTGGACGTCCTGGGACGTCCCGCCCGTCGATCCCCCCGGTTACCCGGACGAACTCGCCGCCGCCCGTGCCTGCAGCGGCTATGACGAGGCCGTCATCACCGGTTCGGGAACGCTCCACGGCCGCCGGGTCGCGCTGGTCGTCTCGGAGTTCTCGTTCCTGGCCGGCTCGATCGGGACGGCCACCGCCGCCCGGATCATCGCCGCCGTCGAGCGGGCCACCGCGGAGGGCCTGCCGCTGCTCGCGGCCCCCTCGTCCGGCGGGACCCGGATGCAGGAGGGCACCGTCGCCTTCGTGCAGATGGCCAGGATCACCGCCGCGGTGATGCGGCACAAGGCGGCCCGGCTGCCGTACCTCGTCTATCTGCGGCACCCCACCACCGGCGGCGTACTCGCCTCCTGGGGTTCGCTCGGTCACGTCACCGCCGCCGCACCCGGTGCGCTGATCGGGTTCCTCGGGCCACGGGTGTACGAGGCGCTGCACGGGTCGCCGTTCCCGCCGGGCGTCCAGGTCTCCGAGAACCTGTTCGCCCAGGGCCTGGTCGACGCCGTCGTGAGCGCTGAAGAGGTCGGCGGCATCGCCGCCCGCGCCCTGAACGTGCTCTGCGCGACCGCACCGCAAGCCACCGCCCCGCAGGCCACCGCGCCGCCACAGTCCGACAGCGCTTCACCGTCCGCCGTACCCGCCGTACCCCACGGGACAGATGTTCCCGCGTGGGAGTCGATCCTGCGTTCCCGCGAACCGGACAGGCCCGGCGTGCGCGACCTGCTGCGGGAGGCCTCCGAAGTGACCCCGCTCTCGGGTACGGGGGAGGGCGAGTCCGATCCGGGACTGCTCCTCGCGCTGGCCAGCTTCGGCGCGGCGGCGTGCGTCGTCGTCGGGCAGGACCGCCGGGCCCAGCGCGCCGGCCACCCGATCGGCCCGGCCGGACTCCGGGTGGCCAGACGCGGCATCCGCCTCGCCGCCGAACTCGGGCTGCCGCTGCTCACCGTCATCGACACCCCCGGCGCCGTGCTCTCCGCCGAGGCGGAGGAACGAGGCCTGGCCGGGGAGATCGCCCGCTGCCTGGCCGACCTGCTCGTCGCGCCGAACCCGACCCTGTGCCTGCTGCTCGGCGAGGGCACCGGCGGAGCGGCCCTCGCGCTGCTGCCCGCCGACCGGGTGCTCTGCGCCCAGCACGGCTGGCTGTCCCCGCTGCCCCCCGAGGCCGCCTCCGCGATCGTGTACCGCGACGTTGGTCACGCCGCCGAGATGGCGCACGCCCAGGGCGTACGGTCCGCGGACCTGCTGCGCGACGGCATCGTCGACCGGATCCTCCCCGAGGGCGAGGACTTCTGCGCCCGTACCTCCGTTGTTCTCGCCGAGGAACTGACCCGCCTGGCCGCAATGGACGAGGCGGCACGTCTCGCGGCCCGCGACGGCCGTTACGGCGTCATCAGCTGAGCGCGTCGAACACGTCCCGGCCGGCCCCATCTCCTCGTCCAGACACAGGGCGAGACTCCCGGCGCATGGCGCACGCCGCAGAGAAGCCGGCCGGACCTCCCGGCCGCAGGGTGTGCGGCCGGGAGGTCGTAATGACGTCCGTTCAGCCGGGGGGGCTCAGGACGGACCTCACCACCCGTCCCGGGGGAGACGGCGGGCGCGGTGGCGAACAGCTGCTCACCCCGCTACCCGCATAGCATCCCGCAAGCGGGGCATCACCTTCCACCGGTTCGCCGATCCGGGCCTGGCCCGGCGAATCGGTTTGCGGCACCATCGCCGGGTCCGCACCGAAAATAATCCGGCGCGACCTGCCTGCCCGTCCGGCCCGGGTTCTTCACGGAGGGGATTCGGTCAGCCGAACAGGTCGGTGCGGTGGTGTTCCAGGGACGGGAGGCTGCGGCGGACGTGGGTCGTGACGTCCAGGTCGATCTCGCCGGTGCGCAGGTCGGGGAAGGGGCCCAGGTCGGCCCGTACCACGCCCATCGGATCGACCAGCAGGCTCCGGCCGACGCCGGTCCGCCCACCTGAGGGCGGGCTGGTCTGGTCGGGGGCCTTGTCCACGGCGACGACCCACACGGTGTTCTCGATCGCACGGGCCCGCACCAGCGTGACCCAGTGCTCTTCCTTGTAGACGCCCTGCGCCCAGGCCGCGATGACCACCAGCACCTCGGCTCCCCGCCGCACCAGTGTGTGGGCCAGCTCGGGGAAGCGGATGTCGTAGCAGGTGATGAGCCCGACCCTGGTTCCCGCCAAGTTCACGATCACCACGTCGTCGCCCGGCGCGACGACCTCGGACTCGAGGAACGAGAACGCGTCGAACAGGTGGATCTTCCGGTACGACCCGGCCAGGTCGCCGTTGGCGTCGATCACCACGGAGGTGTTGTAGACCCGGCCGCCCGGAGCGGGCTCGAAGACCCCGGCGATCACCGCGATCGCATGCGCGCGGGCGGCCTCGCGCAGCGCGGTGACGAACGGGCCGTCCAGCGGCTCGGCGAGCGCGGCCAGGTCGTTGCCGAAGCGGACCTGCGCGGCCTCGGGGAAGACCGCGAGGTCGGCCCCGGCGGACTGCGCGATCGCGTCCAGCATCCGCTGCAGGTTCACCTTGGGGTCGTCGCCGACCGGGATCTGGCACAACGCCACGCGCATCGGGGCACTCCTCTCGATGAGTTCGGTTCCAGTCTCCCGCATACGGTCCATCCGGACCACACCGGTTAGATTCGTACCCGGAGGTGATCGAATGATCACAGGAATACACGCGATGATCTACAATCCGGCCGCGGACGAGGTGCGGAAGTTCCTCGCGGACGTCGTGGGATTCGACAGCGTCGACGCGGGCGGTGGCTGGCAGATCTTCAAGCTTCCGCCCGCCGAGCTGGGGGTCCATCCGGCCGATGGCCTGGGCCGGCACGAGTTCTCGCTGATGTGCGATGACATCGAGGCGACGATGAAGGAGCTCGCGGCCAAGGGCGCCGAGTTCACCGGGCCGATCACCGACCAGGGGTGGGGACGGCTCACCGCGATCAGGCTGCCGGGCGGCGCGGAACTCGGCCTGTACCAGCCGAGGCACCCCACCGCGCACTGATTAGGCTGACGTCGTGAATGGACCGCTGGTGGCGCGCATGCAGGGTTTCGGAACGACGATCTTCGCTGAGATGACGGGGCTGGCGGTACGGACCGGGTCGATCAATCTGGGGCAGGGATTCCCGGACACCGACGGGCCCGCCGCGCTCCTGGAGACCGCCATTGAGGCGATCCGGGGCGGGGCCAACCAGTATCCGCCGGGTCCCGGCGTCCCTGAGCTGCGGGAGGCGATCGCGGCGCAGCGGCTCGACCGCTACGGCCTGGCCTACGACCCGGGCTCCGAGGTCCTCGTCACGGTCGGGGCGACCGAGGGCATCGCCGCGTCGTTGCTGGCCCTCGCCGGGCCGGGCGACGAGGTGATCGTCTTCGAGCCGTACTACGACTCGTACGCCGCGATGATCACGCTGGCCGGAGCGGTGCGCAGGACGGTCACGCTGCGCCCGGCAGGCGGGCGATTCACCTTCGACCCCGATGAGCTGCGCGCGGCCGTGGGGCCGCGCACCCGGCTGATCCTGGTCAACTCGCCGCACAACCCGACCGGCACCGTCTTCAGCCGCGCCGAGCTGGAGGTCATCGCCGGGGTGTGCCGGGAGTACGACCTGGTCGCGATCACCGATGAGGTCTACGAGTACCTGACCTTCGACGATGCCGAGCACATCCCGCTGGCCACCCTGGAGGGCATGCGGGACCGTACCGTCACGCTGTCGTCGGCGGGCAAGAGCTTCTCGGCCACCGGCTGGAAGACCGGCTGGGTCACCGCCCCCGCCCCCTACGTCGCCGCCGTGCAGACGGTGAAGCAGTTCCTGACCTACACCGCGTCCGCGCCGTACCAGCTGGCGGTGGCGTACGGGCTGCGGCACGAGCTGGCCTGGGTGGAGGGGCTGCGCAAGTCCCTGGAGGCCAAGCGGGACCGCCTGATCACCGGGCTCGAGGCCGCCGGGTTCGAGACCATCAAGCCGCAGGGCACCTACTTCGTACAGGCCGACATCCGCCCGCTCGGCTTCACCGACGGGTACGAGCTGGCCCGCGCACTGCCCGAGCGGGCCGGTGTCGTCGCCGTGCCCTCGCAGGTCTTCTACGACCACGCCCAGGCTGGCGCCCATTTCGTGAGGTTCGCGTTCTGCAAGAAGGACGAGGTCATCGACGAGGCCGTCGAGCGCCTCACCCGCCTTCAGGTCCCCAGGTGACGTACCGGTAGCCGGGCGAAGGCGCCCGCGGCGGCGACGATGTCGTCCGCCGTGCGTTCGAGCAGAAGGTCCATGATGGAGAACGGGGTGCCGTAGGCGGTCACGGAACGCCGTGCCCGCTTGAGCGGAGCGCCCCGGTACTGGGCGAGGACGGCTTCGGCGTCGGCCACCATGAACGAGGTGACCCGCCGCCCGGACGCTCGCCTGCTGCCGCCCCGGACCGGGGTGACCCGGATCTCGGTGACCTCCGACCAGGGCACCCGGACCCGCTGCGGGGGCAGCGAGATCCCGTCCTGGTCCAGTACCAGCGGCGGCAGCCAGGGCTTGGTCCACCGGATCGTGTTGTAGGCGATCACCGCCAGCAGCATCCCGAAGATCACCGTGAGGAAGACCTCGGTGACGATCCTGCCCTGGCTCCAGACCAGGATTTCGAACACGAGCACCACCCCGATGAACGTCCCGTAGACGCGGAACAGAGCCCGTTTGGCAAAGCTGAACGCGACGGGTCCGTGCACGGCCAATGGCGCGGGAACGGGCCGGGACTCCACCGGCCACAGCCGGGCCGCACTGACGTTCTCCATCCTGAGCAGCGCGACATCACGACGCCGTGACATGACCCCGCTGCCGGTCACCACGACCAGGAAGACCACCACCCATAGGACCGCGTACATCGCCGAGACGGCGGCGGAGGAGGCGACTGCGCCGAGCACCCCGGCGACCGCCCCGAGGGCGATGATCACCACCCGGCGGGGCCAGTTGCGCAGCCAGGCCGGCCTGGCGAGGACGGTGCGCGCGTAGCCGACGGCCACGGCGGCGACCAGCGGGTCCGGGTGCGGTTCACCGGCGAGGAGCTGTTTGCGCACCTGTGGGCCGAGCGCCCGCCAGGCGTCGACGGCCGGGGCACCGCTGGGAATCGGGGGTGTCCAGTCCACTGTGGCTCCTCTCGTTGAGGACGCAAGTCGTACCGGATCGGGATATCCGATCGATAACGCCCGAAGGATCCCCTGAGATTGGGCAGAGTGTGCCCATGAACGGCCGGTCACGGCGCGGATAGCCTCGCGGGGGTGGACGGTGAGCGGATTCTGGTGGCGCTGGGCGGCAACGCCATGACGGCGCCCGACGGCAGTGCCACACCGCAGGCCCAGGCGCTCGCGGTCGAGGCGGCCATGCAGCGGGTCGCGGAGCTCGTGGCCCGGGGGGCCGAGGTGGCCCTCACGCATGGGAACGGGCCGCAGGTCGGCAACATCCTGATCAAGCAGCAGCTGTCCGCGCACGTCGTGCCGCCCGTGCCGCTGGACTGGTGCGTGGCGCAGACCCAGGCGACCATCGGGGTGCTGATCGCGAACGCGCTGGAGCGGGCTCTGGTCGCACGAGGCATGGAGCGCCCGGTGTCGACCGTGGTGACCCGGACGCTGGTGGACCCCGCGGACCGGGGCTTCACCGATCCGGCCAAGCCGATCGGCCGGTACTTCCCGGCGGCGGAGGCCCTGCGGTTCGCCGCGCTCGGGCAGAGCTGGCGCGACTTCGGCGAGCGGGGCTGGCGGCGCGTGGTGGCCTCCCCCGAACCTCTGGAGATCCTCGACGCGAAGGCCGTGGACGCGCTGATGGCGGCCGGGCACATCGTCGTGGCGGCCGGTGGCGGGGGCGTGCCGATGATCCGCGTGGACGGCGTGCTGCGCGGTGTCGAGGCCGTCATCGACAAGGACCTGGCCGGTCAGCTGCTCGCCCGGCACATCGGTGCCACCATTCTGGCCATCGCCACCGACATCGACCACGTCATGATCGGGTATGGAACCGCGAGTCAGCGACCTCTGGGTCGTATGACACCCGGAGAACTGCGGGCCTACGCGGCGGCCGGGCATTTCGCCGGGGGGAGCATGGGCCCGAAGGTGGAGGCGGCGGTCCGGTTCGTCGAGGCGGGCGGGCGGAGAGCCGTGATCACTTCGCTGGAGCACATCGCCGACGGCGCTGGAACGATCGTCGAGAAGGAGTAGAGATGCCCGACCCCATCGAGGTGCGCAAGGTACCGATCGAGAGCGTCACCGATGCCGCCGGACTCGCGAGGCTGATCGACGACGGGGTGATCGAGGCAGACCGGGTGGTGGCCGTCATCGGCAAGACCGAGGGGAACGGCGGGGTCAACGACTACACCCGCATCCTGGCCGACCGGGCCTTCCGCGAGGTGCTGCTGGCCAAGGGGACCCGTACCGCCGAGGAGATCAGCCAGGTGCCGCTGGTCTGGTCGGGCGGTACGGACGGGGTGCTCAGCCCGCACGCCACCATCTTCGCGACGCTCGCCCCCGAGAAGGCGGAAGTCACCGACGAGCCGAGGGTCTCGGTGGGGGTGGCGATGAGCGACATCCTGCTGCCCGAGGACATCGGCCGTCCCGCCATGGTGGAGAAGGTCGCCGCCGGGGTCAGGGAGGCCATGAAGATCGCCGGGATCGACCATCCGGCCGACGTGCACTACGTACAGACCAAGACCCCGTTGCTCGTCCTGGACACCATCAACGACGCCAAACGCCGGGGCCAGAGCGTGGTCACCGAGGACACGCTCAAGTCGATGGACATCTCCAACTCCACCACCGCCCTCGGCATCGCCGTGGCCCTGGGTGAGATCGAGATGCCGTCCGCAGAGCAGATCCACAAGGATCTCTCGCTCTATTCCAGCGTCGCCTCCTGCTCCTCCGGGGTCGAGCTGGACCGGGCGCAGATCGTGGTCGTCGGCAACGTGCGGGGCATCGGCGGCCGGTACCGGGCCGGGCACGGCGTCATGCGCGACGCGCTGGACGCGGACGGCATCTGGGAGGCGATCAGGTCCACCGGCCTCGACCTGCCGGAACGTCCGCGTTCGAGCGACCTTGACGGCCGCCTGGTCAACGTCTTCCTCAAGTGCGAGGCCGACCCGAGCGGTTCGGTGCGGGGCCGGCGCAACATCATGCTGGACGACTCCGACGTGCACTGGCATCGGCAGATCAAGGCCTGCGTCGGCGGGGTGACCGCTGTGGTGACCGGCGATCCGGCCGTATTCGTCTCGGTTGCGGCCGTCCACCAAGGCCCCTCCGGGGGCGGTACCGTCGCGGCCATCGCAGATGTGGGATAGCGAACAGTATTCGAACTCTTGCTCTCCGTAGGGGAATTTGGCTATACCCTCCTAGCCGTGCACGGACCGAGCCTGATCCAGCCCCAGTTCCCCGACGACGACGGCAGCGCCAACCCCGCGCTGACCGACGCCCTCGCCGGCTATTCGGTCAGCAGGGTCGGCGAGCACGCCGTCATCGAGGAGCTCTACCGCTCCCGCCTGCTGATCCCGATCGTCGCGATCCTCACCGAAGAGGAGGACGTCGCGCCGGGCGAGCTCCGCAGGGAGAAGGAGAGCGACATGGCGCTGCCCGCCCTGGTCGGCGAGGACGGCCGGCGCGGGGTGCTCGGCTTCACCTGTCTCGACTCGCTGAAGCTGTGGCGCGAGGACGCCCGGCCGGTGCCGGTCAATGTCATCCAGGCCTGCCAGGCGGCGCTCAGCGAGGGGGCCGACGCGCTGGTGGTGGACGTCGCGGGGCCCGTGCCGTTCGCGATCGACGGGCTGCGCCTGCGGTCGCTGGCCGAGGGCAGGCCGATCCCGCCGCCGCATGAGGACCCCGAGGTGCTGGCCGCCATCGAGTCGGCGTTCGGCGCCGAGCCCGGGGTGACCGGAGTGCACGTCAGCAAGGGTGAGGTGGCCGAGCTTTCGGTACGGTTCGCGATCTCCAGGGACGCCGACGAGCGCCTTGTGGCCCAGCGGGTAGCCGACCGGCTCGCCCTGCTGCTGCAGGGCCGGGTCGTCGGAGGCGTAGAGCTGGGCGTCGTACGCCGGTAGCGTTCGCCGGGTGACCTCCCCCCGGTATGACTGGGCCGAGCCGGTGCTGCTTCGCCGGCGGCCGGTCCTCGCGACGGCCCTGGTGACGTTCGCGCTGCTGGCCTGGCGGCTCGGCGCGCAC
>JAOPYM010000112.1 GCA_025964615.1 Actinomycetes bacterium | reverse complement strand
CATCCGGACCGGTACATCATCCACAGGAACGACGGCTTGATCCACGTCATCCGATCCCGCTTGAACGCCGCTGGGAAGCGGCCCGTCTCGCCCGCCGCACGGCCGATCTGCGGTCCGTACGCCTGGTCCACCGTGATCGTCGAAGCCGTCTGCGCGGCCCGGATCTGCCGGTAGGAAACATTCACCCCGCGATTCTCGCGACAGACCTCCGGCCCTGGACGACATCGACCCCGACCAGATCTCCTTCATCGCCACAGTCCGCCTGACCCGCACCAAGGTGAGCGCCGATCGGTGCTGCACCCACTGCGGGAAACGCCCCCTCGACAGCGGCGACCCAGTAGCCGGCCTGATCGGCGACATCGCCGCCCACCCCCGCAACCGGACCAGCCGCCACCGCAGTAGCCCCCGCACCACCCAGCAACGACGTACACAACCCAGCACGACCGTGACCTACAGCATCGAAATCATCACGTCAAATCTACCCAAAGAGACATGAAGATCCTAAATTAAAGGGCAGTGGTACCGTGGCCTGGAACAATCTGTGCAGTGATTCTTCCGGCGTTCCCGTGAAGGTGAGATATGGCTCAAGAGTTCACCGACCCTTCCTTCGCTGAAGTTGACACGTTGCTGCGCGGGCATCCAAAGGTGAGGGAATGCGCTGTCGCTTCGATCGTTGTGGGGCCTGGGCGGACAGTAATCGCTGCGTACGTCGTCACGACTGAGAAGGTGGAAACGAGCGATCTTCAGAGGTATCTGCAGGACCACCTGCCGTCGGGCAGGGTTCCGCGGGCGATAATTCCAGTACCTGCATTGCCGCGATCCGAGGACGGCGAGTTGGACTATTCGAGCCTTCCCCTGCCCGTATGGCCGGGTTACGCAGCGGGCGGGAAATCGGGGGGATTCAGCGACATGTCGCCGTCGGCGAGGGGATGCCTGATGGCTGCGGGCACCTTCGTCACGGCCTTCATGGCGCTCCTACTGACCGGGGTGTTCTGGCCGTACTCCA
Source organism: Actinomycetes bacterium (assembly GCA_025964615.1). Taxonomy (GTDB): domain Bacteria; phylum Actinomycetota; class Actinomycetes; order Streptosporangiales; family Streptosporangiaceae; genus RYN-227. Next base: position 6,751 of record JAOPYM010000112.1, on the reverse strand, counting down.
CGGATCTGTCGGGGGTACCTGAGCCGTGGGCCGGCCTCTTCTTTGGACTTTATCTCTGCGAATGTCTTTCTTTCGGCCTGGGCTTGATGTTCTTGTTCTTCGGCCGTCCGGTCGTGACCCAGTTGGGGCGCCCGCCGGGGCTCACTACCCTCGCGCACTTGGCGATCGTGTGGCTGCTTGTCGCGTGGTGGCCGCAGGACAACTTCTACCGGCTCACCGCCAAGACGGACTGGCCGCGCCAAGCCGCTCTCGTCTACGGTTTCAACATCACCCTCATGGTCGCTGCGGCCGTGGTCGTCGCCTTCGTGGCCACCAGGCGGAACGAGCGGAAGAGCTGACGTCCAGGTCGGAGAAGATCTCGCCGAGCTCCTGATTCGCGGCGCGTACCACCGCTTCCGCCTGGTCAACAGCGTGCGCTGTACGTGCCGCGATCGCCACGCCCACATGGGGGACGGGGTCGAAGGCGGCAGTGGGGATGGTCACCAGGAGCGTCGCCCCGAGGCTCTGGCATTCGCTGGCCAGGCGCTCGAGATGCGTGCGTAGCGGCGCCTGTCGCAGCCGCGCTCCGAGCCGCAGATGGTCCAGGGTCCGGACGAGATGCCGCCCGCCACGAAGCCGATCCAGCCTGGTCTGGATGGTGAACGCCACGGCCGGGCCGGTGAGCCGCAGGTTGGTCTCGGTGGGCGCCAGTCGACCTTGCTGATCGGTGACGAAGTCCACGTCGTACCAGCCGCGGTAGCCGTCTGCGGCGAGCGCCCGGCCCACGGCCACCCCGAATCCCGTGGCCGTCTCCACCAACGCGTCCGGCAGTACGCCCGGGCCGACCGTGACCCCGAGGTAGCTGGTGCCGTCGATCCGCATCAGGCCCACACCAACCGGGTGCACCTCCCCGGCAGCGCCGATGACGGCGTCGAAGGTCGGGTTGCGGTACGGGCCGGAACCGTGGACGTACTCCTCCAGCAGGACCCCTTCGTGAGCCCAGCGCCGTGCCAGTGCTCGCACCCGGCCGGTTCCCGCGGTGACGATGAGCGTTCCGGATCCGCCGACCCCATAGTCGCTCTTCAATACGATCGGAGTGTTCGAAGCCAGCTCGCGGGCGAGCGCGCGCCGCGAAGTGATGGGCCGTTGCGTCGGAACCGTGATCCCCGGATGGCCGGGCGAGATCGCGCAGAAGAGCGCGTGTGAACCCGCCTTGGATTCGTACCGGCGGACGGCGTTCAACACTCCCTCAGGCGACGGCATGATCCGTTCGAACTCCGGGGTACGCCCCCACGGCAACACCGCCGATCCGGACGACCTGACGTGCTCCAGGATCTCGGGTCGGGTTCGGATCGCCTCCGACGTCTGGCCGTTCTCGGCGATCCCGCTGTATACCCTCACCTCAGCCCAGCCGAGCTCTCTCGCCAACTCCGGGAGCCAGAACTCATCGACCTCCTCGGGGAGGATGACGGCGGCAGGCTGTGGACTGCCGAACAGGGCCAGGCAGGAGTAATGGTCAGGGCCTGCTGCTGGAGTCGCGCCGAACTGGGCGTTGAACTCGGCGACGTTGCCGACGAGCACCACCCGTCGGCCGCCGGTCCACGCCCCAACCCAGGACGGCTCCGGCCGACGCGGCCATGCGACAAGCCGGGGCAGCGCCCCCGCCGTGCTGGGCGGAGCGTCCCCGTCCCGTTCCGCTCCCATCGCCAGATAGAACCCCTCGGCGTACGGATCGGACGCGATCGTCAACCGGGAGAAGCCCAGCCGCCCTCCGTCGTCCAGGACGTTGTCGTAGAGCAGCCGTCCGACCCCGCCGCCGATCGTGTCCGGTTCGACGAAGAGCATCCCCAGTTCACCGTCGGGCGGATCGCCCTCCAGCGTGGCGAAACCCAGCACCCTGCCCGCACACTCGGCGACCCTGACCCGGCGTACCGCCACCTCCTGCGGCCGAAGCCGCAAGTCCTCCTGGCACGCGGCCAGGAATGCCGCGTCGTACCCCCAATACGCCTTGGACCGCAACGCCAGCTCGCTCAGCGCGTCCGCCTCATCCTGGCGTGCCGTCCTCAACCCGACGACCTCGGTCCCAGCGACTGCCATAGTCGATCTTTCCACGAAGAAGGGGACTCTCTGCCCAAAGGCGGAGTTCGACGACCGCGCGGAGGCGGCAGCTGATCGCAACGATCCGGAAGAAGGGATGGACTGGGACGAGGGCGACGAGTAGGGGCAATCCGGAACATCCAAGCCACTGGTAGGTTGCGGCGCCACACAGGGCCAACTTTCGTCGGTAACCCCTCGTGGGGAGCTCAGAAGTCGGGCTCCTCGGCAGCCATCATCCATGCCACGATCCGCGCGCGCTCCTCGCCTCGTCGGCGGTAGCCGGGATCCCGTGGGTCGGTGAGGTCCTGAGGTCGGCGTGGACGTGACAGCGGCCTACGCGGCACCTGCCGATAATCCTGTCCGCGTAGCGACGTACGTCCTCGGCGATCACCAGTGCCTCCTTGCAGCGGTAGCCGGTACCGTCCCACGAGACCCAGGCGACCACCCGCCAGCCGTCGTCGCGCTCCCGCCACGCCAGCAAGTACGCCGGACCGCGGACCGGGAGGTAGTACACAAGGGGAGTGTGGCCACAAGTTCTAGTTGGCGGCTCTGAAGCCTCTGACCTTGGATTTCATCGCTGGTTCCAAGCGATGGTTGGCGGCTGCTCCTGGGGTTACTGGCCGACGGCAGCCGTGACTGGCCGGCGCGGGCCGGTGGCGGGACGTCCTCGCCCACGACGGATGCAGGGCCCTCCTGACCGGCGACCAAGAACGGGACCTGTCCACAGCCGTCCAGTCCGCGGGACTTGGGCACGGCGCTATTCCCGCTCCTTTGATGGCCGATCTCCTGACCGCAGTGCAGGCGGCCGAGGCGGCCGCAGCGCGAACCCTGGCCATGCCCCTTCTCGTTTCTCCGGCGAACCAGAGCCCGCCGACGCGGCCTATGCCATACGGCTGAGAGCCGGCGCGGGCGGGCAGTGGACGGGAGGTCACCGCTCGAGGGGATAGGAGGTGCGGTAGTCGGGACAGGGCGGCTGGTCGATGGGTGTAAGGGGGATGGCGACGGCGCCGATGGCCGCGCATTTCCACAGATCGTAGGTCGCGCGTTCGGGGTTCCACCGGTAGTAGAAGAGCGGGTTGGAAGAGGCTTCACTGAAGGTCGTGGAGATTTCGGTCTGCCCGTCGTGGTCGAGGTCGACGAGGTCGAGTTCGCCGATGCCGGTGACGATGTGGGTGCTGCCCAGGCCGTCGGTGATCACACCGGATCCCTGTCTTGGGTCGATCATCGCTACCCCGTACAAGGGCAGGGATCCCTGCTGCTGGGCGGCGCTTTGATGTAGCGAGGTCAGAACGAAGACCCTGCCTGTTTGATCGACACGAATGGGGGTCGCCGCATCGGCGGGTATCGACTGCCCGACGGCGAGCTGGTCGGAGCTGCGCCACAGCTCGGAGTTGTCTGCGGCGTTCAGCAGGAACATCTTCAACTGCTCGACGTTCGCGCCGGGGACCAGACCACCGATCAGTACCAGACGCGAGGGCCGGCCATCTGTGGTCAGCCGGTCCACGACCGTGGGCGAGCCCCCGCACCCGAAGCACCCCAAACCGGTGAGCAGGTCCAATGAAGGCCACGGGGCGGTGCCGTATGCCGCCGCGCTGGGCGCGGCCTGGGGACCTGCAACAGGCGGTGCGGCGGAGCCGGCCGGGCCGCCGACAGCGGGACTGATCACCCATCGGTGGAGTCCGGCGGTGATGACCGCCGCGAGGGCCACGATCATCGCGAGCACCGGTGCGAGTAGTACCTTGCGCCGCCACCGGCTCCTACCGGGTGCCGCCGGTGCCGGAAGGGCCGGCGAGGCTGAGGGATTGAACTCGGCGCCGTCCCACTCGCTCGCCAACAGCCCGCCGAGGATGAGAGTGGGCTGATCCGCTGAGCCCGTGCCGCCTCCCCAGCCCGCCACCAGCTGGCTGATCATCGCCGTGGCCGAGGGCCGTTCGGCGGGGCTTTTGGCCAGGGCCTGGAGCGTGAGCGTACGCAGAGCCTCGGGGACGCCGCGGATGTCAGGATCGTGTTGCAGGACGCGGAACGCGACTACCTCCGTGCTTCCGGTTCCGAACGGTGGCCGTCCGCTGGCCGCATAGGCGATGAGGGCACCCAGAGCGAAGACGTCAGCGGCGGGGCCGGGCTCTTCGCCCCGGTACTGTTCCGGGCTGATCCAACCGGGTGAGCCCGTCAGGATCCCGGTTCGGGTGATCGCGGTCTCGTCTGCGGCCCGCGCAATCCCGAAGTCCAAGACCCTGGGCCCGTCCGGAGACAGGATCACATTGGCGGGTTTCAGGTCCCGGTGGACAACGCCCACGGCGTGGATCGCGGCGAGCGCTTCGGCGACGCCCAGGGCAATGGTCTGCAGTCTGCCCGCGTTCAAGGGGCCGACGTCGCGGACGTAGGTGTGCAGAGTGGGGCCGGGCACATAGGGGGTGACCAGCCAAGGCCGAAGGTCGCGGGGGTCCGCATCCACGACTGGGGCGACACTTGCTGCCCGAACCCGTGACATCAGCTCGATCTCGCGGGTGAACCGCGCACGGAAGACCGGGTCAGCGGCGTACTCCGCCCTGATGACCTTGATCGCGCAATAGAAGCCGTTGGCGGCCACGCCGAGATAGACCACACCCATGCCGCCCGCCCCGATCCGGCCGAGCAGCGGGTAACCACCGACCTGCGCAGCGTCGTCCGGCCAGAGCGGCCCCACCCCGGCTGGAAGGACGGCATGTCCGGCGCGGCCTTGACGCAACACGGTTGGGCACCATCCGATCTCACGGCTGCCGAGAAGGGCAACCCGGTAAGCCAGGCAGCCGTCGGGCTACACGATCGTAGAGGCCAGCCGATTCGGGGATCACCTCATCGCATAACAAATGGAACATGGTGACCCTTTGAACGGAAAGTCTCTACAGGCAGGCCGAAAGAGTCCACGAAAGAGCAGGACCCGCGAGGCTCTCCGAGGTTAACCGGGGTCTTGTTGTCTCTTGATCACGTTGTGTGATCTTGGTGCCGACAAGACCACGTTCGTTGGTTCGAACACTCCGGTGCGCAACACCCGCCGTGGTCGTCCGGTCGACGATGCCGTCTCGTGTCAGGACAGAGCGATCAGCCTGTAGAGCGGATCCGGCCGGGCTACCTCCTGGTCTGGCAGCGCTGACAAGTCCTGGCGCAGGTCAGCGACCTCCCCAGGGTCGGCTTCGCGACTCCATCCAATCGGAAGGCGCGTCGCGTCACCGAACGCTACACCGCGCGGCAGCCGGCCAGACATGCCCCGTGAACTGAGGCCGCCAAACTCGGCGGGATCGCCCGATGGGTACAGGAGAACGTCACCTGACGGTGCTGTTGCCTCACACTGGGACGCGTCTGAGCAAGGGGGTTGTCATGCAGAGGGAGGAGGAGGTCAACGCCATGGTCGACTGCGATTTGGATCCCTATGAGATCGCCTACCTGTGTGGTGGGCCGGACCGGGTGGCCTTGGTGGTCCTGGTGACTCTGCATCAGCAGGGCCGCATCCGTATCTCAGCCGGCCGTCACCGAGTATCGGTGCTGCACCGCCGAGCCACTGAACCGATGCACGCAGCAGTTCTGGACGCCGTTCCCGACACCGGAAAGGTCTTGGGCGCCGTAGTCCAAGCGGTCACCGGATCGCCCCAAGTCCTCGCGCTCATCGAGGCGCTCAAGGCCAAGGGACTCGCCGCCCGCCGCCGGTTTCCGGCAGGGCCATCCCTCACCGCCCAGGGTCGCCGCGTACGCCGACGGCTCAAGGCAGCGCAACCAGCCGGGCATCAGATCGCTGTCCTGGGCACGACAGGGATCGATGACGCAACGTTGCGGCGCGTCTTTGAGACCCCCGACCCACCCCCCGGCCGGACCCTGATCCCCAAGAATCCCTACAAGGCCGCCCCAGACCCGACCACAGGCGCCGCCGCACCCGACCGAACAATGGATTTCTATCAGCTCGGTCTCATCGACGGACACAGCTCCGACGGAGGCACAGGCTACTGAGCCGACCCGCGAAGGCACAGGCCCGCCACCGCATACGTGAAACCGGTTCATCGCTCCGAGACCGGACGCGATGCCCCCGTGGCGTGGCATTGGATCTCGACAGAGCGTTCTAGCTCGCCGCCAGCCACCCGGGCGGGCTGCCCACAAGAATCGGTCAGCGGTATGAGCGGACGTTCGGTGCCAGGTACGACAGACAGCGGTGTGATGTGCTCCGACTCATGGGGCTCGGGGCGGCCGAGTTCCTGGGTGCCTGGTCTTCAGCCTGAGGTCGCTTCTGTCGGCTCGTTCGTAGCGGCCCGGTGACCGGTCTTCGGGATCCACGAGCAGGGGGGAGCCAGCCGCCACGTTACCGCGGCCGTGCGGCACGGTCGGAAAGGGTCAGCGCTTCGCCTCTACCGGCTGACCCACAGGCCGCACTGTCTCGGAGCATCCGATCGCGGCGGCCAGATCGGCCTCCAGCCGGTACGGGAGTTCAGCCGGCACCAGCTCGCGGGCCGGCTCATGCTGTCCGGCGGCGACCATGCCTGCGATCGCGCGAACTCGGTCGGTGACGTCCTCGATCCCGATGATCCAGTCGTTGAGGTACCGATGCACGGCCTCACCCGAAAGCCCGATCTGCAACGACCGGTACGGCAGCTCCCGGAGGTGCAGATCCCGCTCTGGATCCCATTGCAGGCGCACCGGCTGGTGCCGG
>JAOPYM010000311.1 GCA_025964615.1 Actinomycetes bacterium | reverse complement strand
GGCGCAGTGGGTCGCCGAGCGGCGCGGCCTTGAACGTTTCCGGACCGAGCAGCCGCCGTACTCGATCGTCAACCGGAGCATCGAACGCGAGGTCCTGCCGATCTGCCAGCGCTACGGGATGGGCACGCTGGTCTGGAGCCCCCTGGGCCATGGCCTGCTCACCGGCCGTTACCGCAAGGGGCAGCAGACGGACACCCACCGGTCCGGCGGCATGCCGAAGCACTTCAGCGACGAGCGCAAGCTCGACGTGGTCGAACAGCTCAACCCGCTCGCCGACAAGGCCGGCCTGCCGATGACCCGCCTCGCGATGGCGTTCGCGATCGCCCACCCGGGCGTCACCTCGGCGATCATCGGGCCGCGCACCATGGAACAGCTCGACGACCTGCTGGCCGGCGTCGACGTCACCCTGGACGACGAGGTCCTCGACCGGATCGACGAGATCGCTCCGCCCGGTACCGACGCCGGCCCCAACGACGTGGCCTACACGCCTCCGGCCGTCTCGAACGTGAGCCTGCGTCGCCGGCCGGTCGCCGAGCGCTCCGCCGCCTGAACGACGGCCGCGTGAAGGTCCGTCATTTGGACTGCGACTGACCCTCCACCCTGGAGTAGGTCGATCACGAGGTGATCAGCGAATCGTGACAAGGACCCCGTCGAATTGAGTCAACGTCTTCTGAGCTGACACGGGTATTCACTCACTCTCTCTTGTTTTGGTTCCCGATCCGGCGTGGTGCGCGTTCGCCGGATTACAGGAATATTGATTCGGCTCGTCAGACGTTTTTGCCCAGAAGCTGCTCCAGCGTGCGCCCAGGAAGCCGGTCGGCGTACCCGGCCAGGCAACCGCCGCATCGGACCAGCTCAACCACGATCCATCCCAACCCCCGTCGTACCTGCCGACCCCAGACCCGCTATAGCGGTCTGCCAGCCCACAGCCACCCGCAAAACCCCCACAGCACATCCAAAGTCAGCCTCACCCCACGTAGCTCCCCGCAGCCCGCCACCTCTTCACTCCCGCCCCACCAAAGACTCGACCAAAAGATCCTCAGGGGGTGTTCCTATGGGATTCGTCAAGCTCTGCTCGGCGAAGTGCCGGATAGTGCGCCGTGCCGACCCCGGATGAGATCCGGACCCGCGACACGCCCTAGCCGGCGCGCCGGCGCCAAGCGGCGCGGACCCGCTCGGCGGTTGTGGCGGCTTGCCTGATTCCGGCCTGGCAGGCCGGCTGCCAGGCCGCCCAGTCGCCCAGGTCGGGGCCGAAGGCGTCCAGCGCCGCCTGGTCGGGGTTGATCGTGACAACAGTGCCTGCGCCGGTCGCGGCGATTTCCCGTTCGAGTGGCTCGCGGGGGAACAGGTGCGCCAGCGGATCGACGACGACCAGCACGTCGGCGCCGGTGGCGACGTGGGCGTTGGTTCCGGACACGATGCCGCCGTCCATGTACTGTCGCCCGTTGATGGTGATCGGCGGGAAGATGCCCGGCAGGGCGCAGCTGGACGCTACGGCGGTCGGCAGTGGTGCGCCGCCGGCGCGGTCCCAGACCTTCAGCTCGCCGGTCTCAATGTCGACCGCGGTGATGAGCAGCTCGCGGTCCGGCCATTCGCGTGCGGTGATCAGCGCGCTCATCCCGGCGATGGCCGCCTGCTCGGTGATGGTCTCGGCGGCGAGCGCGAGCCGGCCGACCCGGCGCCGGGCATCCGCCGGTTCCTCAGCGCGGGATTGGAAGAGTCCGGTGGGGGCTGTCCGCGGTGATGGTCGATGGGATGTGCCGCGGCGGTGAGGGGCTGGGGCGTGGGCGGCCCCTTCCGCCGCGGCGTTCAGGGGCCGCCGCGGCCGCGCGCGGGCAGGAGCCCGGACAGACCGGGTCGCACGGAGACGGTCACCCTCACGTGCGGCACAGGGAGGTTGACCTCGACCTGAGGCAGCGGGTGGACACCAACGCTGACCGAGGGCAGCGGGAGCGGTGGAATCGGGAGCGAGGGCAGCGGGAGCGGTGGGATGGAGATCGGTGGGATCGGGAGCGGTGGCACGGGGATGGGGAGTGGGGGAGGCAGCAGTGGTGGGGCGGGGGTGATGGCGGGCGGCGGATTGCCGGGGTCGGGCAGGTGGGGGCCGCCGGGCGGGGACGAGGGGGACGGTCTCACGTTCGGCAGCGGCTGGCCGCTGGGCGCGATGGTCGCGGTCGCGCCTCCAAAGGGCCAGTGGGCGGCGAGCGGGTCGGCCGCCAGGGTGGGATGGCGGTGATGCGCCCTTGCCGTGGGCGGGCCGGGCGGGAACACCAGCATGGGTAGCAGGGCGGTGCCGATGGCAAAGGTCGCGGGCAAAGTGGCGGCGAGCATCGCGGCGCCAGTGGCGGCGGCCTTGGCGGCGGACCTGCGGGCGCGGGCTGCCAGGGGTGAGGGCGCGTCGCTTTGGCAGGGCAGGCCGCGTTCGGTGAGGGGGCCGCCGCGGGCGGCGATGTCGGCGCGGTAGCCGGCCAGTTCGGTGTCGGTCCCGGTGTGCAGCACCCATGCCCGCAACCCCAGCGGCAGCGGCGGGACCGACCCGGCGATCACCAGGTCCGCCACGGTCAGGTGCCGGCGGCGCAGGCACACCGGGCAGCCCAGCACATGCTCGCCGATCGCGACACCATCCGGTCCGTGGCGGTGGTGGGGGGAAGGGGCGGCGTGCCCCGCGCACCGCAGGGTTTGGTCGTGTTGCTGGGCGGTCAGGGCGGTGACGGCGTGGGCCCGGGCGGCAGTAGCGCACCTGGTGGCCTGCCGGCGGGTGATCCCGAACGTGATCGCCAGCGTGGCGGCATCGAGGCCGTGCCGCACGCTCAGCAGCAGGACCTCTTGGTCGGCGCGGTCCATGTGGCGCAGGGCGCCCTCGACCATGGCCTGCACTTCGCCGGCGCCGGTACCGGCGCCGGTGCGGAACTCGGCCGCGACCAGCGGGTCTCCGTTGCCGCCCGGGGTGGGTGGCTGCCCGGTCCAGTCCCACCACAACTGCTGCCGCTGGTGGCGTTGGCGCAGGCGGCGGCGCAGCGCCGCGTACAGCCACGCCCGCAACTGGTCGTGATCACTGAGCCGGGGCGCCCGCTGCGCGGCGTCGATGAGGACATCGTGGACCAGCGCGCCGGCGCGCCGCACATCACCCAGCAGGCAGGCGGCATAGTCCACCAGCCGCGTCGCGTAGAGGTCGTACAACCCGGCCAGCCCGTCACCGTCGCCCCCGGCCAGGGCCCTGACCAGGGCGGCGTCCAGCCCGCCCGGCGCAGCCGCCCACACAGGCCCCTCACCGGCGGGCGCCGGTCGCCGCCGTGATGTCAGCCGCAGGCACCCGTGCCACCCGCCCCGCAGCCCACACCAGACCTGGTATCGCAGGCGGCCGGCCAAGGAGCGGGCGCGGGCGCGGCCCGGCCGTATGCTCGGGCGCTGCGCCGCTGCGACCTCACCGACCCGCCGCACCCGGTGCGCGCTGCGCCGTTTCGCGTGCTTCACCTGGCCGCCCGCCGCGGTTGGGGCGCTGTTGGGCAGAGCACGGGCCTGGCCTTGGTGAACAGCATCCGCATCGCGTGTTCCCTCCGCTACCTCAGGTGGACCGTGCACGCAGTGCACCCACCGTGACGCACCGACGGTCACCGGCCATCACACCCGCCCGAGCCGGGTATCGACATCCCCGGATTCCGGGCTGGCGGGATGGCGGCTGTCCTGCTACGTATTCCTCCAGGTCAGCTACCTGCTGTGAAGGATCAGGCACAGATTCGGACGCATTCAATAATACTGTGCGGTATGTTCTCAAACCGATACCACCGGCCAAGCCCTCAGGGGGCACGCCACCGTCCGGCCGGGAACACCCCCGACCGTTTTACTGTGTGTACTTCTCCGGCGGTGGTCATCAAGAAACAGGCACTCACGGCTGGGGCCGGATGACGGGGGCGACGGCCCGTGGCCGAGCCGGGCCCGCGCACCAGAGTGCAGGCCGCCACCTCGAGATAGCCGGGATGGTCACCGGTGACGAGCGGATGGCGCGGACGGTGTCGGCTGCGGTGCGCCATGGGCTGTCAGCATCTGGGCGCGGTGGTGATCGACGTCGGCACCAACCCCACGGCCGATGGGGGCCTGATCGGTGACGTCGATGCCGTCGGTGTGGAGGCCCGCGCCGGCGCTCTGACGCCGGTGCCGGGCGGGGTCGGCCCGGTCACTACCGCGCTGCTGTTGCGTCACACGCTCGCCGCTGCCGGCGCCTGAGGAGCCGAAGGCGGGTACGGGGATGTCTCCCGTACCCGCCTTCGGTTTGTCACATGACGGCCGTGGTGTGTCCTGTCACTTGACGCGGGTCAGGCGACCGGACACGGGAGCGGGTGGTTGTCTGCTCTTCCAGATCCCGCGCAGTTTGTAGGCGTAGCCGCGAGACGGACACACTTTGCCGTCCTGCTCCATGGCCGTGAGGGCCAGGGGGACCGACCCGGCGTGCTCGTCGAGTGCGGCTAGGAACTGTGCGGCGAGGTCTCCCTTCTCGCCAGTGTTCTTTGCGGGAACGTGCAGGTCAGAGGTAGGAGACAAGTCATGTGACTTGTCTGGTGACACGGGTTCTGTCCGGTTGTTGGCCAGTGCGGTGGCGTACGCGGGCTGCCGCTGTCCGGGGTGCGGTGTCTCCTGCGGGTCGTGTCTGCTCGGGTCACCGGGCTCCCGCAGTGTCTTCTGCTGGCGGGTGTCCTGTGGTCCGGGTTCACCTGTCGGTGTCTCCTGCCGTTGCGGACCGGGGTCGGGTGTCGGGTCCGGGTTGTCATCTGTCACCTGAGGTCCGGCTACGGCAGGAGACACCGCAGGGGCCCATGGGGCGTCCGTGGTGTGGCGCCTGGACAGGCTGGGCCGGTCGCTGCGGCATCTGGTGGAGACCGTCAACGCGCTGGCCGGGCGCGGGGTGGCGTTCGCGTCCCTGCATGAGGGGATCGACACCTCCACCAGTACGGGCCGTCTGGTGTTCCATATCTTCGCCGCGCTCGCCGCGCTCGCCGAGTTCGAGCGGGAGTTGATCGCCGAGCGGGCGGCGGTGGGCCGTGCTGCAGCGCGTGCCCGCGGCAGGGTGGGCGGGCGGCCCGCCAAGCTCTCCCCCGAGCAGGTCTCCATGGCCCGGGCCCGGTACGAGGCCCAGGACGTCACCGTGGCCGAGATCGCCAAGGCGCTGGGCGTCGGCCGCGGCACCATCTACCGGGCGCTTCAGCAGGTGCCATGACTCGGCTCTCCCTAGTACGGAATAACCCCGCGGTTCCCGTACGGCTCCGAGCTAGTGCATCGCCGCGTTGATCCTGTGGGGGTTGATCATGCGGCTCTGAGTGGGCTCCGTCGTGAGCACATCAGGCATCGTTGGCCTGGTTGGTTCGACGGACGCCCTGGTTCTGGTCAGGGCTTGTGTACGTGTGCGTCGTACAGCCGCTGAAGGAGGTCGTTGAGGTGCTCGCGGTCTTGGTCGTCCAGCGCACCAAGGAAGTCGTCCTGGCCTGAGGCTGCCGCAGCGGCGGTGGTGTCGGCGAGCGTGGTCCCGTCGGCGGTGAGGGTGACGGTGCGACGGCGGCCATCGGCCGGGTCGGGCTGTCGCTTGATCAGTCCTTTGGCGGCCAGCGTGTCCAGCACCGGCACGATGTTGCGGGCGTCCACGGCGACCAGGTGCGCGAGTCGCTGCTGCCCCACCGGCCCCTGATCTTTGAGGACTACCAGCACTGAGTACTGGCTTTGGGTCAGCCCGTGGTCGGTCAGGAACGTGGTCCATGAGCGTGCAGCCAGTGATCCCAGGCGCCCCAGTAGGAAGCCGGTGCCCCGCTCGAACGCCGGACGGTCGTCGCTGCTTCCACTCATGGCCTCCACTCTAGTAGATAGACATGATTCATGTCTTTCGATATACATGAACCATGTCTATCGAGCTGCGTCACATCCACCTGAACGTCGGAGACGGCACGCTGCACGTCGTCGAGGCCGGCGAACCGCACGGCCGGCCGTACCTGTTCCTGCATGGCTGGCCGGAATCGTGGCGTACCTGGAGGGACATCATGGCCCTGGCCGCGCCAGACGCCCGCGCCATCGCCATCGACCTGCCGGGAGTGGGCGAGTCGACCGCCACAGGGGGCGGAGGCGTCAAGCGGCACGTGGCCGTCAGGGTCCACGAGCTGATCCAGACCCTTGGTCTCACCGATCTCACCCTGGTCGGTCACGACGCCGGCGGGATGGTGGCCTACGCCTACCTCCGCCAATACCCGCAGATCGCTCGCGTCGTCATCATGAACACGGTGATCCCCGGCGTCGAGCCGTGGACTGAAGTTCTCAAAAATCCCTATATCTGGCACTTCGGCCTGCACACTGTTCCGACGCTGCCCGAGACGCTGGTGCAAGGGCATCAGGCCGAATACTTCGACTACTTCTACGACGTCTTGTCGGTAGACCCATCGAAGATCACCCCGAAGTCGCGGGCCGCCCACGCCGCCGCTTACGGCAGCGACGTCTCGCTCACCGCCGGGTTCGACTTCTACCGGGCCTTCGCTCAAGACGCCCAAGACAACGCTGCCTCCGCCACGTCCGCCGCCATCCGGACCCCGCTGCTCTACCTGCGCGGCCAGAGCGAAGGAGGCAACATCGCAACCTACGCAGCCGGATTCCGTGAGGCCGGGATTGAGAACCTGACCACGGCCCTGGTGCCAAACGCAGGCCACTTCGCCCAAGAAGAAGCACCCGCCGAGGTGTGGCGACTCATCCGCAAGTTCGCCGCCCAGTAGCCCCAGTATCAAACTTGCCGAGTGGTTCTGAGGCGGATAGGTGAGCAAAGTGGCAAGCCCGCACGTCGTGGTGCTGCCTACACCCAATGCCACTTAGCTTAAGTTGATCATGCTGCGAGGCAGAGTGGCTGGGCGTTGGTGAGCTCGATCGTGGCCGGTCCGTCGTGGCGGATGCC
>JAOPYM010000056.1 GCA_025964615.1 Actinomycetes bacterium | reverse complement strand
CGCGATCTCAGGGCAGCCGGGGCAAACCCGCTTGCCGGCGGCAACGCCGGCTCTGGGGGTGGCGAGCGGGAGGACATAGATCCCGCCCGGATCCGGGGCAATCCGGTTCGGGCGGGCTTCTGTGTTTGATGGCGCTCGTGTTCATGGCGCTCGCTCCGCTCGCGCGGCCCAAGCGCGGTGTGTCTGGCGCGCGTTGGCCGAGCGCCTACGAGAGTTCTTCGGCTGAGAGGCGCTCGAAGAGTTCGGCGACTTCCGGGTCGTGCTGACCGGCCACGTGCAGCAGCACGACGTGCTGATCGACGAGCAGCCGCTCGAGTTCGGCGCGCGGAAGATCGCGGCGTTCCAGCCAGTCCAGGCCGGCGGTCTCGACCGCGGCCATCCAGGAACGCAGTGTGATTCTCAGCACAGGCCGGGGCTCTTCGATCCCGAACGCCTGCAGGATCCGGGTCAGCAGCAACTGCCGGATCCGGTCGATGATCTCGCCGACCTCGTCGTTGCGACTCGACAGGCCGCCGTGCAGCAGGGCGCTGAATCCGGGTGCGTGATCCTCGACGAAGTCGAAGTACCGGCTGAGCGAGATCCGCAGCCGTTCCAGGGGCTTGCCGTCGGTCGGCGGCTCCAGAAGCACTGCGAGCTGAGCGGCGGCACTCCTTAGCGCGGCGAGGTAAAGCTCCTGCTTGCCGCCGAAATAGTGGTAGACGAGAGCGCGTGAGGCCCCCGCCGCGGCGGCGACATCATCGATGGACACGTCTTCGGGCGAGGTGTGACTGAAGAGTTCCAGGGCGGCCTCGATGAGCTCATCACGACGCTCGGCAACGCTCAGCCGCCGTCTTCCCCGTTGCCGGATGGAAGCAGTCGAGGCTCGATGTCCGCCGGGATCCTTACCGGCGACTGCGCGATCACCCACCCACGAAGAGTATCCGAGGTCACGTGCTCGAAGGTCCCATCGGGTGACCATAGTTTGATCATTCAACCAGTCCGGGCCAGGCATGAACCCCTATTGACGTCTGTCCGTTACTCCCAGTTGCGCGCGGTTTGCCCATGGAAGAGGGCAAGATGGCATCTTCTCCAATGAGGTAAGGCGGCAGGCCCTGCAGTTCCCCCCGACAGGAGAGCCATGTCAGCTGATGAATCACCGCCCTTGGACTCCGCTGCCAAGAGGGTGGCCGCCATCGTGCCCAGGCCCGGTGCCGCCAAGCCGACCATTCGCAACGTCGCGGAGCGGGCCGGAGTGTCGAAGTCACTTGTCTCCTTGGTCATGCGCGGCTCACCCCATGTGAGCGAGCGGCGGCGCCAGGCCGTGCTGAAGGCCGCGAGGGAGCTGGGCTACCGGCCCAACGCGGTGGCCCGCAGCCTGGTCGAGGGGCGTACCCGGTTGATCGGTGCGCTGGTCGCCGACCTGCACAACCCGTTCTTCGCGGAGTTCCTCGACGGGTTGCAGGAGAGCCTGCACGGTGAGGGGCTGCGCATGCTGGTGGGCAGCGGCCGCTGGGACCCGCTGTTCGAGGCCGAGGCCGTCGAGGCCTTCCTTGAGATGCGGGTCGACGGGCTCGTGCTGCTCAGTGTCGTACCCGACTCGCTCAAGGAGGCGGCGGCCAGCGTGCCCGTCGTCGTCGTGGGCGAGCGCGATGTCGAGGGGGTCGACATCGTGGTCGACGACGACGAGCTGGGCGCCAGGCTCGCCGTGGAGCATCTGGTGGAGTTCGGTCACCGCCGGATAGCGCACGTCGAGGGCGCACCGTCCACCACGGCCCGCTACCGCCGGGCCGGCTACGAGAAGGCCATGGCCGAGCACGCCCTCACCACCGAGGTGCGGGTGCAGCTCGGCGACTTCACCGAGGAGGGCGGCTACCGGGCCGCCCGGGAACTGCTCGCCGGGACACCCAGGCCCACCGCCATCTTCTGCCCCAACGACCTCGTCGCCATCGGGGCGCTCTCGGCGGCCGACGAACTCGGCCTGCGCGTCCCGCAGGACGTATCCATCGTCGGGTACGACAACACCCATCTGGCGGCCATCCGGCACATCTCGCTGACCAGCGTGGACCAGCCGCGCCGGGACATGGGACGGGTCGCCGCTGAACTGCTCTGCGCCAGGATCGAGAATCCGGGCAGGGCGGCCCGCCAGACGCTGGTGGTGCCGCATCTGGTGGTCCGGGCGACCAGCGGCCAGTGTCCCCCTTAGTGGGCTGGAAGGGTCGATCTTCGTCATGCTGGAGTAAGGCGCAGGCCAAGGCTCGCGCAATCGACCTGCCGGAAGGCCGCCGGGTGGGGTTAATGGTGTTGCTGCACCAGCCGTTCGGCGGGTCGGGGTATCCGGTCGTACAGGGGACTCCGCCGGGTGGTCACAGAAATGGATCATGTTCACCCAGGGGGGATTTCATCGTGCGTGATCCGGAGTTGGTGTCGTGCGCTCAGCGTGCGGCAACCGAGTTGGAACGTGCATGGTCGCGGTGGCGCCACGCGCGCGGGCTCGCTGAACAGGTGTCGGAGTCCGTCGCCAGCTATGTGGCCCACTCGATCGACCACCCGTGGGGGCGACCCCGCGTGGTACTGGGCCTGGATGCGGACGAGGCACGCGCCCTCGCCGCACTCCTCGGCAAGGAGGACGCCCTCTTCTGAGGCGGGGTGAGGCCGTCCCCGCGGGGACGGCCTCTTCCTGGCTCTCCTGGTTCCGTTTTGACATAGCCTCAGCCCTGTGCAAACTGGCAGGGCTGGTAACGGACAAGTCACAGGGGGCCGGGTCGTGCGGATTTACCATCGCGGTGCGCTCGTGCTGCTGCTCGCGACGGGACTGTTGACCGCCTGCGGCGCGAGCACGATCAGAAGTCAGACCGAAGCCGCGCCTCCACCGGTCGCCGGTCAGTCCGCGGCCCCGATCGGCGCGCCGCAGCAGGCCGCACTGACCGGCAAGGTCATTGTGATCGACCCCGGCCACAACGGCGGCAACGACACCCATGCCGCCGCCATCGCCAAGCAGGTCGACATCGGCAACGGGCACAAGGAGTGCGACACCACGGGGACCGCGTCGGCCGCCGGGTACACCGAGCACGCGTACAACTGGGACGTCTCCAACCGGCTGAAGAAGATCCTGCAGGGCCTCGGGGCCAAGGTGATCCTCACCCGCAGCAGCGACACCGGCGTCGGCCCCTGCATCACCGAGCGGGCCGCGATCGGCAACCGGGCGCACGCCGACGCGGTGGTCTCCGTGCACGCCGACGGCGCGCCGAGTCAGGACCGGGGCTTCCACGTCATCGAGCCCGCACTGGTCAAGGGCCACAACGACAAGATGGTCGTGCCGTCGAAGAAGCTGGCACTGGCGATCAGGGACGCCTACCTGAAGGGCACCGGGATCCCGTACTCCAACTACGTCGGCACCAACGCGATCGACGTCCGCGGTGACCTGGGCGGGCTCAACCTGTCCACGGTGCCCAAGGTCTTCATCGAGACCGGCAACATGGCCAGCGCGCAGGACATGCAGAAGCTGTCGAGCTCGAGCTTCCGGCAGACCATCGCCCAGTCCCTCGCCGACGGGTTCGTCGCCTACTTCAAGTGACTCCTCTGAACCGCGTTCGCGGTGGCTTTCACGAGGCCGGATACACCGTCCAGGGGGTGCGGGAGCTCCTCGGTCCGGTGGCGGGAGGGGCACTGGCACGCGACGAGATCGTGCCCGCCCTGCGGGTCACGGGCGGCGGTTCGCCGCTGGAGGCGCTGACCCGGCTGTTCTGGCTCCAGGTTCCGGTACCCGATGAGGCGCTCCCCGGCCTCGCCGATCATCTCGTGGCCGCGGGTCTGGCGGCTCGGTCCGGCCGCGAACTCCGCGCGATGGTGCACATCGAGCCGCTGGAGTCCGGCTCCGCCCATCTGGGCTTCGTCGTCTCCGATCCGAAGGTACGGCCGGGCAGCGGGATGGTGCTCGCACCCGACCACGTGGTCGGCGGGGGCGGTGCGTCGGCGAACCTGGCCGGGCTCGTCGTGCACGGCCCGGTGGACAGCGTTCTGGACCTGGGTACGGGCTCGGGCGTGCAGGCCCTGCACCTGGCCGGGCGGGCGGCCCGGATCTGCGCCACGGACGTGAACCCTCGGGCCCTTGAGCTGGCCCGGGTGAGCCTCGCTCTGTCCGGGGTGGAGCAGGTGGAACTGCTCGAAGGCTCCCTTTTCGAACCGGTACGGGACCGTACATTCGATCTCATCGTCGCCAACCCGCCGTTCGTGATCTCCCCGGACACCGCCCGGTTCAGCTACCGGGAGTCGGGCCTGCCGGGTGACGAGGTCTGCCGGCGGCTGGTCGTGGAGGCGCCCCGGCACCTAGGCGACGGCGGCTGGTGCCAGCTTCTGGCGAACTGGCTGCATGTCGAGGGCGAGCCGTGGCAGGAGCGGGTCGGCCGCTGGGCCGACGAGGCGGGCTGCGACGCCTGGGTGGTGCAACGTGACGTCCAGGACCCCGCCGAGTACGCGGAGCTCTGGCTGCGGGACTCCTGTGAAGTCGGCACCCCGGAGTACCAGCGGCGGTACGACGCCTGGCTGGAGTCCTTCGAGCGCAGCAAGGTCGAGGGCGTCGGCTTCGGCTGGATCACCCTGCGGAAGGGCGGCTCGCGGACCGTCCGGATCGAGGAGCTCAGGCAGGCCGTGGAGCAGCCGGTCGGGGCGTACGCGGCCGACGTCGTCGGCGGGTTCGCCGACGGGGCCGAGCTGCCCTGGCGGCTCGACTGGTCGGACGTGATCCTCAAGACGGCCGATGGAGTCGTACAGGAGCAGACAGGCCCGCCCGGTGCGGAGGACCCGGAGCGGATCGTGCTCCGCCAGACGGGACGGCTGCGGCGGGCGGCCGGGGTCGGCACGGTCGAGGCGGCGCTGGCCGGGGTCTGTGACGGGACGTTGCCGCTCGGTCCCCTCCTCGCGGCGATCGCCCAGCTCCTCGATCTGCCGCTGTCCGACGTGGAGGCGCACGCGCAGGCCGTGCTGCCGGAACTGGTCGCGGACGGATTCTTCGAGATCAGTGACTTTGGGTGACCGTTCCGAACGGAGAAGGTTTGGTACGGTCCGGAATGGCCGCATCTGGCCAGTAACATGGCCGCCAATTAGTCGATCAGCATATGTTCGCCTCCGGTATCTGACCCGGAAGGCACCTAAATGGCACATCACGGGAAAGTTGTCTCACCCTGGGACAAACAGCGGCGGTGGACCGCCCCGTTCCGGTGGACGGCCTTCCCGTTGATCGCTGTGGCCCGCCCGTTCTTCCGGTGGCTCGCCGGGACCCGTGCCTTCATCGCCGTCGGTCCGAAGATCGTCCCCAAGCTGGATCGCTGCGTGCACAGGCTGTCCGGCGGGCGCCTGATGATGAGCCGTACCCTCATCCCCACCCTGCTGCTGATCACGACCGGGCACCGTACCGGCCACCAGCGGCGGGCCCCGATGACCTGCCTCCCCGAGGCGGACGGCAGTTTCCTGGTGGTCGGCAGCAACTGGGGCCGCGAGACCCATCCGCACTGGTCGATCAGCCTGCTCCGGCGCCCGCAGGCGGTGGTCAGCTACAAGGGCTACGAGATCCCGGTGGTGGCGCGGCTGCTCGAAGGGGCGGAACGGGACCGCGCCTGGCCCCGGCTCCTGGATGTGTGGCCGGTGTACGACCGGTACACCCTGAAGTCCGGCCGGCGCCTGCGGGTCTTCCGCCTGGAGCCCCAGCGCCCCCTCCCCGCCCGCCGCCACCCCCTCCCGCAAGACCACCCCCTCCCACACGAGCACGCCCTCCCACACGAGCACGCCCCCGGCCCGTACCCCCCGCCCCCTGCATACCCCCCGCCCGTACCGTACCCCCGCCCCACATCCCAGCCCTCTCCGTACCCGCAGCAGAACCCGTACCCCCGCCCCGGCGGAGGTCTCCGCACCCCCGGATCCATCCGCCGCCCGGGCCCAGCCCTCGCCCGCTGACCCCGTTGACTCGTGGCGTTTCCCGCACCGATTCACGCAACGGTGCGGTAAACGCCACGAGTCAACGGGATGGGGGGGTGTTCTGGAGGGCGGTGATGGTGGGGTAGGTGCTGGCGTGGAGGCGGGCGCTGAGGCCGCGGTGGATCCGGTAGGGCCACAGCGGGCCGCCGTAGATCATCCCCGTGTAGGCCTGGACGAGGGTGGCGCCGGCGCGCAGGCGTTCCCAGGCGTCGTCGGCCGTCTCGATGCCGCCCACCGAGATGAGCACGAGCCCGTCACCGACCCGGGCCCGCAGCCGCTGCAGCACCGCAAGGGAGCGCTTCTTCAGCGGAGCACCGGACAGGCCGCCGGTCTCGGCCATGTACGGGTCGTCGTGCAGGTCGTCCCGGGAGATCGTGGTGTTGGTCGCGATGATGCCGTCGAGTCCCAACTCCAGGGCAAGATCGGCGACTTCGTCGATGTCGGCGTCCGCGAGATCCGGAGCGATCTTCACCAGGAGCGGGACCCTGGTACCGGTCGTCCGGTCGGCTGCGTCGCGGACCGCGCTCAGCAGGGGACGCAGGTGCTCGACGGCCTGCAGGTTCCGCAGTCCCGGAGTGTTGGGGGAGCTCACGTTGACGACGAGGTAGTCGGCATGGCGGGCGAGCCGCTCGGTGCTGGTGACATAGTCGCCGATGGCCTCGGCCTCCGGCACGACCTTGGTCTTGCCGATGTTGACCCCGACGATCGTCCCCGGACGCCGGTTCGCCAGCCGTAGCGCGGCGGCCGCCGAACCGTGGTTGTTGAAGCCCAGCCGGTTGATGATCGCCCGATCCCGCAGCAGCCTGAAGAGCCGCGGCCGGTCGTTCCCGGGTTGCGGCTGGGCGGTGACCGTGCCGATCTCGATGTGGCCGAAGCCGAACGCGCCCAGGGCGTCGTATGCCTCGGCGTCCTTGTCGAACCCGGCAGCCAGGCCGACCGGGCTGGGGAACTCCAGGCCGAGTGCGGAGACCTTCAATGCGGGGTCGCGCGGGGCCAGCAGGCGGCGGAGCAGCGCCGCCAGCCCCGGGACCGCGAGCACGAGGCGCAGCCCGGCCATGCTCGCGCGGTGCGCGGACTCGGCGTTGAGGCGGCTGATGACCAGGGCGAAGAGAAGTCTGTACATTGCGATCGATTGTCGCAGGCCTGAGGCTCAGCCGCCGGTTCGCCCCCGATGTCAAGAGTTCGAAAGGATGACCTTCGTCGCTACCTTTCTCCGAGGCCATTGAGCCGAAACCCGTTTACAGTGAAGACAGGGTTCGGCCGCCGACACCTCTCGATGGGGTCGTACGGCCACGGGGGAGGGACAATGCGCCTCACTACGCCGGTACTTCACCTGCCACGGGTCCGGATCAACACCGAACGCGGCCTCCGCGTCCCCATGCCGGACGGCACGATTCTGCTGGCCGATCGTTACGCCCCCGCCGGGGCGGACCGGCCGCCGACGATCCTCGTCCGTACACCGTACGGACGGCGCGGCGCGTCCGCGATGATCAACGGGCTGCCGTTCGCCTATCTGGGCTTCCAGGTCCTCGTGCAGAGCGTCCGCGGCACCTTCGGCTCGGGTGGCGAGTTCGACCCACTCGGCGACGAGCGCGAGGACGGGCTCGCCACGGTCGAATGGCTGAAGAAGCAGGACTGGTTCGGCGGGACCTTCGCCACGTACGGCCCCAGCTACCTCGGGTACACGGCCTGGGCGATCGCCGCCGAGGCCGGGCCCGAACTGAAGGCCATGGCCGCGCAGATCACCGCCTCCTCGTTCCGCGACGCCGCGTACGTCGGCGGTGCCTTCGCCCTGGAGTCCACGCTGACCTGGGCCGATCTGACCGCCAGGCAGGAACGTCCGCTCGGCATGGTGCAGGGCGGGCTGCTGTCCAAGCGGCGCGCGATGCGGGCGGCGAGGTCGGGGCGCCCGCTGAGCGAACTCGACATGCTCACCAACGGCGCGACCATGCCGTTCTTCCAGGATCTGCTGGCCAACCAGGACCCGAACAGCCCATATTGGGATAAAAGGGACTTTACCGCCACGGTGGGCCAGGTCGACGCGGCCGTGACACTGCTCGGCGGCTGGTACGACGTCTTCCTGCCCTGGCTGTTGAAGGACTACCTGGCGCTGCGGGCCGCCGGCCGCAGGCCGTACCTGACCATCGGTCCCTGGTGGCACGCTGACGCCCGGCACCTGGTGGTCAGCACCCGTGAGTCGCTGGCGTGGTTCCGCGCGCATCTCCTCGACGACTACCGCGGCCTGCGCGCCAACCCGGTGCGGGTGTACGTCACCGGGGCCGGGGTCTGGCGGGAGTTCAAGGACTGGCCGGTGCCGGGTGCCAGGACCGAGCGCTGGCACCTGGAGCCGGGTGGCGGTCTCGGCGAGCGAGGGCCGCTGGTTTCCGCGCCCGGCACCTACCGCTACGACCCCGCCGACCCGACTCCCTCGCTCGGCGGGCCCACCCTGCTCGGCAGTTCGAAGCCGGTGGACCACCGCCCGCTGGAGAGCCGCGACGACGTGCTGCTCTTCACCTCCCAGGTCCTGCGCGCGGACCTGGACGTGATCGGCCCGGTCGCCGCCGACCTGTACGTGCGGTCCTCCCGTGAGCACACCGACTTCGTCGTACGGCTCTGCGACGTCGCCCCGGACGGCGTCTCGCTGAACGTGTGCGAGGGCGGCCTGCGGCTGGTACCGGGCAGTTCGCAGGCCGACGGTGACGGGGTACGGCGGGTACGGGTGGAGATGTGGCCCACCGGGCACCGGTTCCAGCGCGGCCACCGGCTCCGGGTGCATGTCGCCAGCGGCGCGCACCCGAAGGTCGCGCTCAACCCGGGCAGCGGCGAGCCGCTCGGCAGCGCCGTCACCCTGCTCGCCGCCGAGCAGGAGATCTTCCACGACCCGGACCGTCCCTCCGCGATCCTGCTCCCCGTCGTCTCCTGACTCACCTTCGGCTACCGTTCACTGGTTTCTCATGGATTCTGAGTCAGTGGATCGCCCATTACAGGCGGTCTTCCGCGTCGAACTAGGTGCGGTGCTCGTTTCCTTCCGCTTACGCGGGTTCACGCCACCAGCCCGCCCACCCCGACCGGTTGCCCGGTCGGGGTGGTAGCGGCGGGTCTTACGGCCGGCTCCACGAGCGTTCACCGAGACCCGATCAGTGACAGGGGTCTCGGTCAGGCTTCCGCCAACTGCGGTTCCTGCACTACAGGCCTGCGCCAGATACTCCGCCGCGAGCGCGGCCAGGTTACGGGCCGCGTTCTCATCACGGTCCAGCACCAGCGGACAGACGTCACAGTCGAAGACCCGGACCTTGAGCGCTAGTTTGGTTTTCACCGCGCCACAGTCCGAGCAGGTTTTGGAGGAGGCGAACCACCGTTCCGCCAACAGCAGGGTGCCGCCGTTCCACCCCGCCTTGTAGGAGACCTGACGGCGGAACTCCCCAAACGAGGCATCACTGATATGCCGGGCCAGACGGTGGTTGCGGACCATCCCGGCCACATTCAGGTCCTCCAGCACCAGCACGCCGTACTCCCGCGTCAACGCGGTGGTGAGCTGGTGCAGGCCGTCGGCGCGCAGGTTCGCGACCCGGGTATGCACCTGGGCCAGTCGCGCTTTGGCCTTCTCCCACCGCCGCGACGGAACCCGCCGCACCTTGGACCCGGTGGCAGGGTCGCGCCCGGCCGGGCCGACGCGGCGAGACAACCGCCGGTTGGCCTGGGCCAGGTCCTTCAGCGCGTGGTCGAGGTGTCGGGGGTTCGGTTCGTACCAGACACCGCCGTCGGTGTCGGCGATGACGGCCAGGTGGGTGATGCCCAGGTCGACCCCGGCCGCGACGTGGGGGCGTGCGGGTGGACGGTGGTCGCGTTCCACCTCGACCTGGAAGGCGGCGAACCAGCGGCCGCGTTCGAACCGTACGGTTGCCGACAACACCCGCGCCCGCCCGTCCGCCAGACGCCGCTGGAGTTTACGGGTGGACTCGTGGGTTCTGATCGTGATCGTGCCCAGCACCGGCAGGGTGACGTGCTTACGGTCGGGTTCGACCCGGATGGCGCCGGTGGTGAACCGGACCGCAGGGGTCGCGCGCCGTTTGGATTTGAACCGGGGGAACCCGGCCTTGGGGCCCTTACGGGTTCCGTTCCGGGACGCCTGCCAGTTCGACAACGCCGCGTTGAGGTTGCCCGGGCCGGTGTTGTAGGACTCTTTGGAGTTCGCCGCCCACCACCCGTACCGCGGATCGGCGCGTTTGGCCTGATTCCAGGCCCGCCGCAACCCCGGCAGCGACCAGTCCACCCACGGTGTCAGGTCTTCCTCGGCGATCCCGTAGGAGGTTTCAGCGGCGCGCTGGTCCCAGTTGGCCTTGACCGTTGCCAGCGCCCAGTTGTAGGCCACCCGGGCGGCCCCCGCATGTGAGGCTAATGATCGTAACTGCGCGCAGGTCGGGTCCAGGGCGAACTTGTAGGCCTGGACGACCGACCCCTGCCGGGCCTGGAATTTCCGCATCCCCCAACCGTAACCGCCGGGTACGACAAAACCCGCCACCCGGGAACCGACGAATTCTCAGAGGTACTGATGCAGGCTGATGTTCCACGCAACAGTTGGCTACCCCCGTTCGGGGGTAGCCGGGGCGGATCGCGCGCCGGAGGATTCCGTGAGGGGAAGTTCGAGGAGGACTCATGGGCAACGAGGCGTTCCGGGCCGCCCGCAACTTCCTGCTGGCTCGGCGGGACGACTACGAAACGGCATACGAGACCTTCCAATGGCCCGAGTTGGAGGAGTTCAACTGGGCTCTCGACTGGTTCGACGTCATAGCCCGACACAACGACTTCCCGGCCCTGTGGATCGTCGAGGAGGACGGTTCCGAGCAGCGGCTCTCGTACTCGGAGATGTCCAGGCGGTCCAACCGGGTGGCCAACTGGCTGCGCGAGACGGGTGTCCGCCGGGGCGATCGCATGATCCTGATGCTCGGCAACCAGGTCGAGCTATGGGAGACGATCCTGGCGGCGATGAAGCTGGGGGCCGTGATCATCCCGGCCACCCCGCTGCTCGGGCCGGAGGACCTGCGGGACCGGCTCGAGCGGGGCGGCGCCCGGCATGTCGTGGCCCGATCACAGGACGCCGGCAAGTTCGCGGACGTGCCGGGCGACTACACCCGCATCGCGGTCGGGCCGCCGGCCGACGGCTGGCTGGACTACGCGAAGTCCCGTGAGGCGCGGCGCAAGTTCGCGCCCGACGGGGTGACGCGGGCGAGCGACACCCTGCTGCTCTACTTCACCTCGGGTACGACGGAGCGGCCGAAGCTGGTCGAGCACACCCACGCGTCGTACCCGGCGGGACACTTGTCGACGATGTACTGGATCGGGCTGCGCCCTGGCGACGTGCACCTCAACATCTCCTCGCCCGGCTGGGCCAAGCACGCGTGGAGCAACGTCTTCGCGCCGTGGAACGCCGAAGCCTGCGTGTTCCTCTACAACTACGAGAGGTTCGACGCGCAGCGCCTGCTGAGCGAGATGGACCGCTGCGGGGTGACCAGCTTCTGCGCCCCGCCGACGGTGTGGCGGATGCTGATCCAGTCCGACCTGAGCCGGTTGCGGACCCCGCCGCGCGAGGTGGTCGGTGCGGGCGAGCCGCTCAATCCCGAGGTGATCGAGCAGGTCCGCAAAGCATGGGGCGTGACGATCCGCGACGGGTTCGGGCAGACCGAGACCACCGTCCAGGTGGCCAACACCCCCGGTCAGCCGATCAAGCCGGGGTCGATGGGCCGCCCGGCTCCCGGCTACCGTGTCGTCCTCGTCGACCCGGCCACGGGCAAGCCCGCGGAAGAGGGCGAGATCTGCCTGGACCTCACGGAGCGGCCGCTCGGCCTGATGAAGGGGTACTACGGCGACCAGGCCAGGGACGAGGCCGCGATGTCCGGCGGTTACTACCACACGGGTGACATCGCCAACCGGGACGAGGACGGTTACCTGACCTACGTGGGCAGGACCGATGACGTGTTCAAGGCCTCCGACTACCGGATCTCGCCGTTCGAGCTGGAGAGCGTGCTGATCGAGCACGAGGCGGTGGCCGAGGCGGCCGTCGTGCCCTCGCCCGACCCGGTCCGGCTGGCCGTGCCCAAGGCGTACGTTGTGCTGGCCCCCGGCTGGGAGCCGAACGAGGAGACCGCTCAGGCGATCTTCGACTACTCGCGCAAACGGCTGGCCCCGTACAAGCGGATCAGAAGGCTGGAGTTCGGCGAGCTGCCCAAGACCATCTCCGGCAAGATCCGCAGGGTCGAGCTGCGGGTCGCCGAACGCGGCAAGCACCCCGACGCCGACGCGAGCCCCCCCGGCGAATACCTAGAGGACCGCACATGATCTCGTACGCCTCCGGCACGTCCCAGGTCGCGCTGCTCGGCGAGACCATTGGGGAGAACCTGGAGCGGACCGTCGCCCGCTTCGGCGCCCGCGAGGCGCTGGTGGACGGCCCGCGCCGATGGACCTACGCGGAGCTGAACGGCGAGGTCGACGCGGTGGCACTCGGCCTGCTCGACCTGGGCGTGGGTACGGGCGACCGGGTCGGCATCTGGGCGCCGAACTGCGCCGAGTGGGTGTTCGCCCAGTACGCCACGGCGAAGATCGGCGCGATCCTGGTCAACATCAACCCGGCCTACCGGGTGCACGAGCTGCAGTACGTGCTGACCCAGGCCGGCATCCGGACGCTGATCGCCACGCCGAGCTTCAAGACCTCCGACTACGCCGCCATGATCGAGGAGGTACGGCCGTCGGCCAAGGCGCTGCGCGACGTCCTGCTGATCGG
>JAOPYM010000310.1 GCA_025964615.1 Actinomycetes bacterium | reverse complement strand
GTCAGCTCACCGAGGCCGTCCGCCGCAAGCCGTACTGCGTGGTCCTGCTCGACGAGGTGGAGAAGGCGCACCCGGAGGTCTTCGACGTGCTCCTCCAGGTGCTCGACGACGGCCGGCTGACCGACGGGCAGGGCCGTACGGTCGACTTCCGCAACACCATCCTGATCATGACCTCCAATCTGGGCTCCCAGTTCCTCGTCGATCCGAAGCTGGAGAACGGGCTCAAGCGCGAGGCCGTGATGGGCGCGGTGCGCCAGGCGTTCAAGCCGGAGTTGCTCAACCGGCTCGACGACGTGATCCTCTTCGACGCGCTGACCACCGCGGAACTGTCCCAGATCGTGGACCTGCAGGTCGAACGTCTCGCCCAGCGGCTGGCCGACCGGCGCCTGCGCCTGGTGGTGACCGAGGGGGCCCGCGAGTGGCTGGCGGTCACCGGATTCGACCCGATCTACGGAGCCCGTCCGCTGCGCCGGCTCGTGCAGTCCGCGATCGGCGACCAGCTCGCGCGCGCCCTGCTGTCCGGCGCCATCCGCGACGGCGACCAGGTCACCGTCGACTTGGACGACGCCACCGACAAACTGGTGGTACGCACCCAGAGCTAACGCACACCTGACGCACCTGACACTTGATGCAAGTTACGCTGCTCGACTTCGTGCAGCTCGGCGCGAAGGTCGTTACAAGAACTAAAGCCTCGGCGGGAGGCCCGCCTGGACGGGAGCGGGTCTCGTCCGCTATGAAGCCGGTTATGACCTCTTTGGTGCTCGGGCCCATGCTCCGTCACGTCGGGGAGCGCACGGCGACCGTCTGGGTGGAGACCGACCGGCCTGGCGAGGTCCGGGTCCTCGGCTCGGCCGCGCGCACGTTCACCCTGCACGGTCACCACTACGCCGTCGTGGAGGTGGACGGCCTCGAACCCGGGTCGGTCACGCCGTACGAGGTGAGCCTGGACGGGGAGCCGGTCTGGCCACTGCCGGGGTCGGTGTTCCCCGCCAGCACGATCCGGACTCTCGGCGCGCCGGGCCCGCAGCGGGTCGCGTTCGGGTCGTGCCGGAAGGCTCCGGCCGATCCGGCGGCCTTCGGGCTCGACGCGCTGTCCGCGTACGGCCACGAGCTGAGCCGGGGGGCGCAGCCGCCCGCCGTGCTGCTGATGATCGGCGACCAGGTGTACGCCGACCTCCCCAGCGACGAACTGAAGGCGTTCATCCGCGACCGGCGCTCCACCGAGCCGCAGGACGAGGTCGCCGACTTCGAGGAGTACACCGAGCTGTACCGGCTGGCCTGGACCGTGGATCCGGCCGTCCGCTGGCTGCTCTCCACCGTGCCGACGTTCATGATCTTCGATGACCACGATGTGCGCGACGACTGGAACACCTCGTACGCCTGGCGGCAGGAGATCGCCGCGCGGCCGTGGTGGCGGCAGCGGATCGTGGGCGGCATCGGGGCGTACTGGATCTACCAGCACCTGGGCAACCTGTCCCCCGCGGACCGCGCGAACGATCCGCTCTACCGGGCCGTGCGCGGTGGGACCGAGGACGGCGGGAAGCAGCTCGACGAGTTCGCCGAGCAGGCCGACCGGGACCCGGCGAGCACCCGCTGGAGCTACACCCTGGAACTGGCCGGCACCCGGATCGTCGTGGTGGACAGCCGCTGCGCCCGGCTGCTCACGCCCGATCCCCGGGTACGGGCGATGCTGGACGACACCGCGCTGGAGTGGTTCGACGCCCAGGCCACCGGCGGCATGGACCATCTGCTGATCGTCAGCTCGATCCCCTATCTGCTGCCGCCCGCGATCCACCACGGCGAGGCCTGGAACGAGCGGGTCTCGGGCGGCTCTGGCCGGGTCGCCCGGTTCGGCGAGAAGCTGCGGCAGGCCTCCGACCTGGAACACTGGGCGGCCTTCGACTCCTCGTTCCGCGCCGTGGCCTCGGCCGTACGGGCGGTGGCGAACGGCGAGCGGGGCCGCGCCCCGGCCACGATCGCCTTCCTGGGAGGTGACGTCCACTACTCCTACGTGGCGAAGGTCCGGAATCTCCCGATCTTCCAGCTCGTCTGCTCCCCGATGCGCAATCCGCTGACCGGCGTGTTCCGGTGGGCCAACGTGGTGGCCTGCCGGCCGATCACCTCCGGTCCGGCCCGCCTGGTCGCACGCCTCGCCGGGGCGCCGAAGCCGCCGCTGACGTGGCGGATCACCAAGGCCCCCTGGTTCGACAACGACCTCGCCACGGTCGAGCTCGACGGCCGCCTGGCCTCGGTCCGCTGGCAGACCCCCGCCACCGCAACGACCCTGCGCGACTGCGCGAGCACCCACCTCCGTTGACCCGTGGCGTTTCCCGCACCTTTTCCTCGAACGGTGCGGGAAACGCCACGAGTCAACGAGCGAGCGCGATCTCCCGTCTCTGTCTCCCATACCCAAGACGGCGCATCGGTTTAGTCATGACGCGGTTTGCGGAATGATCCACCGCAACGTTCCGTGCCCAGGAGGTTGCGATGAGTGATGACAGCGACGCCGGGCTGATTTCCCGGGTACGGGCCGGGGACACCGTGGCGTACGGGGTGCTGTACGAACGGCATGCCGGGGCGGCGCGCGGGCTGGCACGGATTCTGGTCTCCGGCGACGCGCAGGTCGAGGACGCGGTGGCGGAGACCTTCACGAAGGTCCTCGACCTGCTGCGGCGCGGCGGCGGCCCGCAGTCGGCGTTCCGGCCGTACCTCCTCACCGCCGTGCGCCGCACGGTGTACGACAGCTACCGGGCGGAGCGGCGGCTCACGTCGACCGACGAGAGCGAGTGGTACGACCCAGGGGTGCCGTTCGTCGATCCGGCCCTGTCCGGCCTGGAGACGAACATGATCGCGAGGGCCTTCCGTTCGCTGCCCGAGCGATGGCAGGCCGTCCTGTGGCACACCGAGATCGAGGGCCACCGGCCGGCCGAGGTGGCCCCGCTGCTCGGGCTGACCGCGAACGGCACCGCCACGCTCTCGTACCGGGCCCGCGAGGGGCTGCGCCAGGCGTACCTGCAGATGCACCTGGCCGAAACCGGTCACAAGGACTGCCGCCCGGCCCTGGACAAGCTCGGCTCCTACGTCCTCGGCGGTCTCGCCCGGCGCGACGCGGCCGGGGTCGAACGGCATCTGGACGGCTGCGCCCGCTGCAAGGGCATCTACGCGGAGCTGGTCGACGTCAATGGGGCTCTGCGCACGATCATCGGCCCGCTGATCCTCGGGACCTCGGCCGCCGCCTACCTCGCCATCGCCAAGGGCGGTCTCGTGGGCGGGATCTTCGGCTGGTGGCGGCACCTGCCCAAACGCCGGCAGCAGGCGGCAGGCGGGGGCGCGGCCGGCAGGCCCCCCGCGAGCAGGTGATGGTGCTGGACGGAGCACACGCGATCCTGCCGGGGACCCAGCGAGTGGACGTGCCGATCGCCGGGCTCCTCGCGGCCGCGTCCCCGGCCCGGCTAGGAGTGATCGCCTGGGAGGGCGACGCGGAGCTGACGGGCGGCCGGGTACTGCTCGGCGGCAGAGCGCTGACCCCGGAGGGCGGTGATCGCAATCCGGACAACGCGTTCGACAGCTCCGCCGCCGGGGCGATCGGGCCCGCCCTGACCTTCGGTGTGAACGTCGATCTTTTCGCCGGAGTCCTTGGCGGGCAGCAGACCCTGACGTTGACGACCGCCCAGGACGCGTATCTGGTCGGCGTGGTGACGGTCACGGCACCGATGCACAGTTGAATCGGCGGGCAAAGATCATGAGGGAACCATTACGGACAGACCGGAACGCCTGGTAGCGTCCGCGCAAGCAAACACAGAGGCCGGTGGCACGCTCAACACGTGAATCGCCGGATCTGCCTACGACGCTCTTGGACTTCACTACGCTATGGATGCACGGGGTCCATCACAGGCTCGCATACCCGCGGAGTGGGTCCTTGACAAGGGTCCCGTGTTCAGAAAGGGCGGTGTCGCGTGGATCGCTGCGCGCTGTTCGTAGATGCCGGCTATCTGCTGGCTGACGGCGCGATGGCGGTACACGGAACCCGCCATCGGGAGACCGTCTCGTGGGACTTCGGGGGGCTGTTGCAGCTCCTGGGGAACCTGGCCCGGGAGCGCACTGGCATGCCGCTGCTGCGCTGCTACTGGTACGAGTCGACCGTCGAGGGCCGCAAGCAGCCCGAGCACGAGGCGCTGGCCGACCTGCCGGGCCTGAAGCTGCGCCTCGGCCGGATCCGGCCAGGCCGCCGTGAGGGCGTCGACACCGAGATCCACCGGGACCTCATGACGCTGGCCCGCAACGGTGCCATCGCCGACGCGATCGTGGTCAGCGGCGACGAGGATCTGGCCCAGGTGATCACCGATGCGCAGGACCTCGGCCTCCGGATCACCATCGTGCACGTCTCGGTGGACGGCAACTGGACGATCTCCCGGGTGCTCCGCCAGGAGTGCGACGACCTCATCGAGATCGGTTCCGGCCACCTCCGGCCGTACGTCAACCTGCTCAGCGGGATGGACACCTCGCCGCCGCTCTCCAATGGGATGAGCGGGCTGTCCAACGGGCACGGTTCCAGCTCGGGCGTGATGATGTCGTCGCTGCAGACGGGGCCGCACAGCGGGCCACCACCGGGCTCCCCGATCATCGGTCACCTGTCCCAGCCCCAGCCCCAGTTGTCGGCGCCGACCATGAGCGCGCCACTGCCGCCGATCACGCCCCTGCCCGCCCCGGCACCGGTGAGCCCCCCGCAGTACCAGTCCCCGGTGAGCTCCCAGCAGTACCTGTCGCCCCCGCCGCAGCACGGGCCGTTCACCGGACCGCAGCAGCAGGCGCCGGCCTCCCTGGTGCAGCAGTCCTCGCCGACCCTGTCGGACGCCGTCCAGGCCGCGCACCAGGAGGGCCAGGACTTCGGCGAGTCCGTGGCCAGGGACGCCCCGGCGCTCTGGCTGGAGGCGGTCCTGGCCCGCAAGCCCCGGATGCCCTCGGACCTGGAGGCCCGGCTGCTGCAGGGCTCCTCGCTGCCCATCGACTACCTACTGCACGACGAGGTACGGCACGCCCTCCGCCGCGGCTTCTGGGACGCCCTGGAGAGATCCCGCCGTTAGCCCGGGCGAGCCGCGTCGTCTGGACTGAGTGACGAGGGAAGACGGCGCGTCAAGGCCCGCCCCGCCGCCGTGCCGAAGGCGCGGCCATAAACACAGCGCGAGCGCCCTGAACACGTAAACCGAACGTTGTTCACGATCATCGTGATTCGCCCGCTTCGACGGGCGGCGCGCGGGTAGCGTCTAGAACGTGACGCATGTGACGGAAGACGATCTCGACGATCTGGAGTTCGACACGCTGCACACGGGCGATCACATGACGGCTGCCCGGCGGCTCTCCGAACTGGCCGATGCGAGATCCAGTGGCGTGTCCCGGGTCAAGATCCTGCTGCGGGCTGGCGAGCAGTGGCAGCATGCGGGCGAGTATGAGCGGGCCGCTGAGCTGTACCGGAAGGCCATCGACGACGGCGGCGAGGCGTACGGAGATCCGCGCGCATACCTTGCCGACGCGCTCTTCGAGCTGGCCAGGCCCGCTGACGCCCGCGCTCTGATCGACCAGATCCACGCCGACGCGCCCCAGGACCCCGAGGTGCACCGGGCGGTCGCCGAGGCGCTGTACGCGCAGGGGGACGCACCCGGCACCCTCAAATGGGCCACCGCAGGCGCGGACGTGGTCCTGGCGGCCAGGGACCGGGGCGCCCTGGAGTCCGGGGAGGACAGCCTGGAGGCGCTCCTGCGGCTCCGTTACCGGGCCAGGGTGGACCTCGGGGAGCCCGAGGACTGCTATGACGCGCTGCTCGACGACCTGCTCAAAGCACCGTGATCAGCTGGTGCAGGGTGCTCGCCAGGGTGGCCTGATCGGGCTGCTGATCGGGCTGCTGAGCGGGCTGGGCCACGACCCAGCCGCGCAGCCTCGCCTGCCGGGCCTCCTGGTCGTACGCGGCGGAGATCTGCAGATAGCCGCAGGGCGCGTCCGGCCAGTCCTCCTTGGTCCCCGGCAGCTCGGCGTCCACGGAGACGTACCCGCCGACCGTCCGGTGAGCGGCCCGCTGGGCTCCGGCGATCAGGGGGAGCAGCAGACCGGCGCCGCCGTGCGCGACGAGCAGCAGCGGGGGCTGCGGCGCCGTCGCGGCGATCACCAGCGCACCACGGCCGACATAGCCCGCCCCCTGCGCGTCGGGCAGGTCCGGCGCGACGACGTCCAGGCCGTACGACCGGAGCGTCTCCGGCAGGCTGCCCCAGGTCGCCGCCGACTCCATCGGGCCGTGCAGCAGGACGAGCGTGCCGGGCGTCATAGGCTTCTCCTGTGAGTGATCGTGAAGAGTTGTTGCAGCAGATCAAGGACAAGGCCGTCGTACACGGCGATTTCGTACTCTCATCGGGCAAACATGCCTCGGTCTACGTCGACCTGCGCAGGGTCACCCTGGATGCCGACGCCGCACCCATCGTCGGCCGGGTCATGCTGGAGGTGACCGCGGATCTGGCCTACGACGCGGTCGGCGGGCTCACTCTGGGCGCCGACCCGGTGGCCGTGGCCATGCTGCACGCGGCCGCCGCGCAGGGTCGGCGGCTCGACGCGTTCGTGGTGCGCAAGGCCGACAAGGTGCACGGCCTGCAGCACCGCATCGAGGGGCCCGACGTCGCCGGCCGCCGGGTACTCGCCGTCGAGGACACCTCGACCACCGGCAGTTCGGTACTGGCCGCCGTCGAGGCGCTCCGGGCCGCCGGCGCCCAGGTCGTCGGGGTCGCGACGATCGTCGAGCGTGGCGCGGCCGACTGCATCGCCCAGGCGGGACTCACCTATCGCACGGCGTACGAGATGGCCGACCTGGGCCTCTGATTCCGCGTTCCGATCTTGCGGCGGTCCGAGACGTACCGCCGCAAGAGTGCGCGCTGTCACCTGTTCAGCCGACCGTCCAGGACTTCTTGCCGGTCGCGCCCTTGGAGACCAGGGTCCCGTGGATGAAGACGTTGGTGTTCTCCACGGGATTCACCACCACGGCCATGCTGGCTGCGTCGTAGGTCCGGATGTCGCCGCGCGACAGGTAACCCTTGAAGAGCAGGGAGTTCGCGCTCCCCGGGGCGGAGACGAAGACATAAGCGGTCGGGCCGGTGACCTTGATGACCAAGGCCTCCTTGCCCGTGATCACCGGCGCCTTCGACGCCGCACCCGTCTGCGGGGCAGTGTTGGACGCCGGCGCACTGCTCAGGCCGCCCGAAGGGTTGGAGCGAAGCGCGCCGATCAAGGCGTAGCCGCCGACGATGAGCAGCGCCAATGCAAGCACTATCGCGACGGCCGCTATCAGTATGCGCGCGTGACCCCTTGGGTCGGGCCGATGACGTCCCACATGGGGAGGTTAGCGGGAACTGTCACCACTCAGCGACGGTCGTGACTCATCCGAGTCGTTCTTCTTCCCGGAATCACCCCTGCCCCTGAGCAGCTCGCGGATGACCGGGGCCACCGAGACCACCATCACCAGCACTACGATGGGCAGTACGACCTTGTCGATGCCCTGGACCTTCGCGCCGAGGAAGTGCCCGAGCAGGATGATCGACTCAGTCCAGATCACCGCGCCGATCACGTTCCAGACGAAGAACTTCCGGGCCGGCATCTCCAGCATCCCGGCAAGCGGGTTGAGGAAGGTCCGCACGACAGGGACGAACCTGGCGATCACCACGGCGATCGACGGGTGGAACCGGTTGAAGTAGTACTCGGCCTTGTCCACGTGCGCCTGCTTGAAGAGCCGTGAGTTGGGCCGGTCGAAGAGCTTCCGGCCGTACTTGGCGCCGAGGAAGTGGCCGAACTGCGCACCGGCGATGGCGCAGACGGGCGCGAGCACCATCAGCATCGGCAGTGACAGCGCGTGCTTGCCGGGCGAGCTGCTGGTGGCGATGCCCGCCGCGACCAGCAACGTGTCACCTGGAAGGAAGAAACCGATCAGCAGCCCTGTCTCCGCGAAGAGGACGAACAGGACCCCGATGAGGCCGAAAGCGAGCCAATCAATACCGAAATTCACACCATGAGAGTACCGGCCCGCCAGGCTCCTTTCGGCGGCGTGACCAGTTCGGGATACTGGCCTGGCACCTCATCAGGAAGGATCTTGACATGCCCATCGCCACCCCAGAGGTCTACGCCGAGATGCTCGACCGGGCAAAGCAGAACGGCTTCGCCTATCCCGCGATCAACGTGACCTCGTCCCAGACCTTGAACGCCGCGCTGCGCGGCTTCGCCGAGGCCGAGAGCGACGGCATCGTCCAGGTCTCCACTGGCGGCGCGGAGTACCTGTCCGGTTCGACCGTCAAGGACATGGTCGTCGGATCCACCGCGCTGGCCGAGTTCGCCCGGGTCGTCGCCGCCAAGTACCCGGTGAACATCGCCCTGCACACCGACCACTGCCCGGCCGACAAGCTCGACGGGTTCATGCGGCCGCTGATCAAGATCTCGCAGGAGCGGGTGGCCCGCGGCCAGGAGCCACTGTTCCAGTCGCACATGTGGGACGGCTCGGCGGTCCCGCTGCCCGAGAACCTGACCATCGCCGCCGAACTCCTCGGCGAGTGCGCCAAGGCGCGGATCGTCATGGAAATGGAGATCGGCGTCGTCGGCGGCGAGGAGGACGGCGTCTCGCACGAGATCAACGAGAAGCTGTACACCACCCCTGAGGACGCACTGGCCACCGTCGAGGCCGTCGGCCTCGGCGAGAAGGGCCGGTACATCCTGGCCGCGACGTTCGGCAACGTGCACGGCGTGTACAAGCCGGGCGCGGTCAAGCTGCGGCCGCTGGTGCTCAAGGAGATCCAGGACGCGGTGACCGCGAAGTACGGCGTGCAGAAGCCGTTCGACCTGGTCTTCCACGGCGGTTCGGGGTCGTCCCTTGAGGAGATCCGGGAGGCGCTGTCCTATGGCGTGGTCAAGATGAACATCGACACCGACACCCAGTACGCCTTCACCCGGCCCGTCGCCGCCCACATGTTCACCAACTACGACGGCGTGCTCAAGGTCGATGGCGAGGTCGGCAACAAGAAGCTCTACGACCCGCGCTCGTGGGGCAAGGCCGCCGAGACCGGCATGGCCGCCCGCGTCACCGCCGCCTGCCAGGACCTGCTCTCCGCCGGCACCCGCCTCTGACCCCTCGTTGACTCGTGTCGTTTCCCGCACTGATTCGCTGAACGGTGCGGGAAACGCCACGACTCAACGTCAGGCGCCGGGGCCGGGGAGGGGGTCGATGTCGGCTGGGCCCAGGGAGGCGCTGCAGGTGCCGCAGGTGAGGGCGGTGGTGAGGCGGCCACCGCAGCCCCGGTGGGTGATCAGGACCGGGGGGCCCTCCTCGGCATAATGCCCGTCACCCCAGAGCAGCAGCGACATCATCACGGGCCAGAGTTCGACGCCCTTGCGGGACAGCCGGTACTCGTACCGGTCGGGGCGCTCCTGATAGCGGTGCCTGCGCAGGATGCCCTCATCACAGAGCCGGGCGAGCCGATCGGTGAGCACGTTGCGGGCGACCCCGAGGTGCTCCTGGTAGTCGTCGAACCGCCGTACTCCCTCGAAGGCGCTGCGGATCACCAGCAGCGTCCACCGGTCGCCCACAACCTCCAGGGCACGCGCGACCGAACAGTTCTGGGAGTCGTACGTCCGCGGCAGCACACCCCCAGCCTACCCAGGGTTGCATCAAGCAACGCACATTGAGTCGTGGTGTTTTTGCGTTCCCGTCTTCTTAGGTCGTTGACCTGGGGAGACGGGGTTACGCGGCCTTCAGTAGGTGGGTTTGGCCCGCAGGGAGCCCGTGGCCGGGGAATTCGCTCATCCGAGGCAGGGTAGCGGCCTCATATGCTGCGTGACCGGCTTCGATCCGGGCGAAGGCCGCGTTGCGGTCACGGTCGAGGAAGTGTGTGTAGGTGGACATCAGGACCGTCAGGGAGTGCCCGAGCCATTCGGCGACGTCCACGGGGACGGTTCCGACGCTGAGGAGGTAGGACGCGCAGCCGTGCCGCAGGTCGT
>JAOPYM010000048.1 GCA_025964615.1 Actinomycetes bacterium | reverse complement strand
AGACGCCAGGTAGTCGCGGAAGGCGCTGACCGGTTGGTCCAGGTGGATGACGGCGGTGAGCGGGTCGGACGTGTCGACTGACTTCACGTGGGCGAGCATGTACGCCGGGCCCTGGTTGACGGCCTTTCGGCGGGCGAAGCTGAAAGCGACCGCCGCCGAGGTGAACGGAGTGCCGTCGTGGAACTTGACGCCGGCGTGGAGCTTGAAGGTGTAGGTCAGCCCGTTCGGGGACACGGTCGGCAGATCGGCCAGAGATCCCTCGATGGTCGTGGAGTTGTTGGCGTACTGCAGCAGACCTTCATAGACCGAGTTGGTCACCATGAGGCCTTCGGTGGCGTAGAACGTGTCGGGGTCCGGCGGGCCCATGTCGGCGAGGAACGCAACCCGAAGGTTGGTCGATCTGGCACGTGCGGCGGCGTCCGTATGCGTCGAACCGGAGGCGCACGCGCTGACGGCGGTCACGGCGCCGACCAGGGCAGCGACGGCCCGAACAACCCGCTGAGTTGTCAACCTGCTTCTCATGGCATGGAGCATTGTCTACAACTGTTACAGCAGGATTTCGCAATGTGTTCCGAAAGAAACTTTTGCACTGTAGGTTCTGGATCCGTGACGGATCCCGTGGATCGAGCGACGGAACCACCGGTGGCGAAACCTCATCCCATCGAGAGTGACGCCGGGTTGAGGCCCCCCGAGCGGTTGCACGCCGAGATCCGGCGCCGGATCATCCACGGTGAGTATCCGGCCGGCCTGCGTCTCGCGGAGGAGGAGCTGGCGAGACAGTACCGCGTGTCCCGGACGTCGGTCCGCGAGGCGCTACGGGTCCTGGCGTCGGAGGGATTCGTCACGGTCCGTCCGTATTTCGGGACGTTTGTCGCCGAGATGACCGCGAAGGAAGCCGGTGACCTACTCGAGGTGCAAGGGGCGCTCGAGCCCCTGGCCGCCGGCCTCGCCGCCAGCCGACGGACGACCGACCACATCGCTCAACTCAACGCGATCGTCGAACAGGGTCGTACGGCCGCACGAGAGGGGCGCGCTGAGGACGGGGCCGCCCTCCACAGTCAGTTCCACGCCGTTCTCGCCGCCGCCTCCGGGAACGACAGCCTCTCGGCCCTCGTCACCCAACTGCGCGACAAGCTCACCTGGGTCTATTCGGCCCAGGTCCGCCGCCCGCCAGGTGATTCGTGGGACGAACACGCCCAGATCGTCGCCACCATCGAGAGGAGCGACTCCGCCCTTGCGGTCGATGTGGCGAAATCCCACATCCAACGCGGTAGGACCGCCCAACGTCGGCCGGCCGACGAACCCAGCCAAAGCTAAAAGCCGAGGATTCGGCGCTTCGCCTTCTCGAACTGCTTGTCGGTGAGCTGTCCGGCCGCATGCAGCGCAGAGAGACGTTCGAGACGCTCCAGCGGATCGCCCTCGGCGGAGGGTCCGTCCTGCGGCTGGGCCCGGGCCTGGGGTGGAACCTGCTGAGGTGGGAACCCCTGTGTCCAGACCTGGGCATGGATGTCGGGCGACTGGCCAGAGACGTCCTGCGGGCCGGGGCCGATCCTGCCGTCCCCGTCGAGGTCCCGTCCGATCATCTGCTCGGCCATCTTGATCATCGGGCCGAACTCGGCCATCGCCGCCGGATCGCTGAGGTGGACGACCCCGACGCCAGGCCCCTGCACGAAGGTCCGTGGGGGCTGCTGCGCCGGGTTGTTGAGCGAGTCGACCATGGCCTGGGCCTCGGCCTGCAACCTCTGCCCCGAGGTGGGCACCTCGTCGCGCCTACCAGCGCAAGAACGCGGACCGAACGAACGCGATCCCTGACTTCGGTGAGATTGGCACTCCGAGCGTAGTCGCGCCTGTGGGTCGTAGGCCTGCCGGGCGGTGCGGATCGTTCAGGACCGGCCGCACCTCGACCAGGCCGTGAGCGGCCTCAGGTACCGGTTTAGACTCGTAACATGCTGTGGGGGAAACGGCTGGACATGATCGTCCGCGAGGGTGATCCGTTCAATGCGGAGTCACCGCGATCGGCCCTGGCGCAGGGGCCGTTGACCGAGATCGAGGCGTTCTATGTACGCAGCCACGGTCCGGTGCCCGACATCGACCCGGCGGCCTGGCGACTGACTGTCGACGGACTTGTCGAACAGCCGACCACGTTCACGTTGGCCGAGCTGCGAGACCAGTTCTCCGAGCACGATGTGGTAGCGACCCTGCAATGCGCCGGCAATCGGCGGGCAGGGCTGATGGCGGTGCGTGACATCCCCGGCGAACTCCCGTGGGGGCCAGGTGCGACGTCCACCGCGCGGTGGACCGGGGCGCGGCTGTGCGATGTGCTGGCCGCCGCGGGCGCCGATCCTCAGGCCGATCACGTGGCCTTCGAAGCGCCGGACGTCTCCCGGACCGCGTCCCCGCCGCAGAGCTTCGGGTCGTCGATTCCGCTGGCCAAGGCCCGGCGTGAGGAGGTACTCCTGGCCTGGGCGATGAATGGTGTACCGCTGCCCGCGGTGCATGGCGGGCCGGTACGGGTTGTCGTGCCGGGTTATATCGGGGCGCGCAGTGTGAAGTGGGTCAACCGGATCAGTGTCCGGCATGAGCCCTCGGACAACTACTACCAGGCACTCGATTACCGGTTGCTGCCCGCTGATGCCGACCTGGATAGGGCGCGTCCGGGCGAGGGGCTCTCGCTGGGGCAGCTCGGGCTCAACTCCGCCATTCTCAGCCCTGATGATGGCGCCACCGTGCCGCCAGGTCCCACCACCGTCACTGGCTACGCACTGGCCGGCGACGATCGTGGCGTCGCCCGAGTCGACGTGTCCTGCGACGCCGACAGCAGCTGGCGGCAGGCCCAGTTGGAGGCCCAACTCAGCCCGTGGTCATGGCGGCTGTGGAGCATCGAGGTGCACCTGTCACCCGGTCATCACCAGATCAGCGCCCGTGCCTGGGATACCGCCGCGGCGCTCCAGCCCGAACGGGAAGCTCATCTGTGGAACCCCAGAGGCTACGTCAACTACGCCTGGGCCGTTGTCCACCTGACCGTCGCCGGCTGATGATCCGACCAGGTCGCCTCCATGAAGGACGCGGGTTGCCGCGGGAGCCGCAGCCGAATCGCCGCCCGGTGAGAGGACGTTGGCAAGGTGTGATGGCGTGGGTGGCGGCAGTTGGTTGCGCCCGAACCGCGCCAGCCGGTCGGCGGCCTCTGCCTCGGACAGACCAGGCTGTACGTCGGCCGGTGCGGGTCGCGGTTGCGGCAGGGTATCGGCCGTCACGATGACGCTCATGAATCGTCTCGCATCTGGACTACCGCCAGTGCCCGGGTGAGTGACTCCTCGAGTGATCCGGCGGTGTCCACGACGGTCGCGGTGGGCCAGGGGTCCGCGTTGGCGGCCATCGCGGCGCTGATCACCTCGTCGGCATCGGAGATCCCGCCGGTGCGCTCCCGCATCCGTACCGTCGTCATCTCGGCAGGGGTCGTGCAGCGGAGTTCCACGAGATCGGCGTATCCCCGCGCGGCGACCTCAGCCGCGGTGTCGCGCACTGCGGCCAATGTCCACGAGGCATCGATGATGACGGACTCGCCGAGCCCGAGCAGCCGTTCGGCGCGATCCAGCAGTTCCGCGTACGTCTCGTAGGTGAAGGCCACGTCGTAGATTCCCGACTGGTAGGAGGCCGCGGCGGTGTCGTGGGGGGAGATTCCGGCCAGCTCTTTGCGGACCCGGTCGCTGCTGAGCACCGTGCAGCCGAGCCGGTCGGCGAGCGCCCCGGCCAGCGAGGTCTTGCCGGTGCCGGGCAGCCCGCCCACCAGGATCAGTTTCACGGTCCCGGCCCGCAGGTGCCGCAGTGCCAGCCGGGCGAACTCCGTGGCGTTCTCGCCGGCCCGCAGATCGCCGTCGGCGGACCGCAGGCATGCCACTTTGGCCCGGACGAACGCCCGGTAGGCCACGTAGTGGTGCCGCAGGCAGGCCGGTGCCGGGTCGCCGCTGTAGTCGGCGTACCAGTCCAGGAACCGTTCGGCGAGGTCGCTTGCGCCGAGACGTTCCAGATCCATCGCCAGGAACGCGGCGTCGTCGAGTCCATCGAGGCGGCGTAGCCGGTCGTCGAACTCGAGGCAGTCAAGGAGCCGGGGCCCGTCGTCGAGGCAGAAGATGTCGTCAGCGATCAGATCGCCGTGCCCATCGACGATCCGGCCTTCGTCGATGCGGTGTTCGAGGAGCCGTGCCCGGCCGTCCAGGAACCGCGATGTCAGCCGCTCGATCTCGGGAGCCTCCGGCAGGCCGAACGGCCGTACCTCGGCGAAGCTCGCCTGCCAGCGCTCCCGCAGTGCCCGGCGGCTGCCTTCCAGGGAGATCTTGGCCCCCCTGGGCGCACGCGCATGCCAGGCGGCCAGGGTCCGGGCGATCTCGCGAAGGGCGTCGGCCACCGGCGCATCCGCCTCGACCAGCGTGGACAGGCGCCGCTCGGAAGGCATCCTGCGCATCACGATCAGATGATCGCAAGGCTCGCCGTCCGGGCCGGAGACATCGGCGACACCCAGATAGACATCCGGGGAGAAACGCCGGTTCAGTTCGACCTCGCGGTGGCAGGCCTGTTCTCTCGCGGTGCGGGTGCTGAAGTCGAGAAAGCCGGTCCGGACCGGCTTCTTCAGTTTGTAGGCGCGGTCGCCGATCAGGAACACGACCCCGATGTGGGTCTCGTGCACGGCGGTCTGCATCATCAGCTCCGGTTCCGTAGGCGATCTCCTACGCCAATGGCTCCACACGGCGATCAGTGCCTCTTGGCCTCGACGGCGACACGCTGCGTCGTCTCCTTGGCCTCGGGCATCGGTACGGAGATCGTCAGGATGCCCTTGTCGTAGGACGCCTTGATGTCCTTGGCGGCGACACCGCGCGGCAGCGCCAGTGCCCTGGTGAACGAGCCGTAACGGAACTCCGACCGTTGCGCGTCCTTCTTCTCGGTCTGCCGCTCGGCGTGGATCCGCAGGACGTCACCGGTCACGGTGATCTCGGCGTCCTTGTCCGGGTCGATGTCGGGCAGCTCGGCCCGCACGACGTACGTGCCGTTCTCGACGTAGTCCTCGACCCGGATCGCCTGCGCAGGCGGCTGGCCGGTGACCGCCGGCGGCCGCCAGCTGGTGAACGGCGACTCGATCGAGTCCAGCAGGTCGGGGAACAACCGGTGGGCGACCTCGCGTCGCTCGGAAATGCTCATGTGAACCTCCTTGGGGAATGAACTTGGCCTACCCAGTTCAGCCACCCGGGCCTCCACGGCACAGGGGCGTTGCTCACCGGCCGACGGGACTTTCGTCCTCACGCTCAGCGCGGCGGCTGCTCGTTCAGGCAGCCCAGGTAAGCAGCTTGCTTACCCGTAATGTCCTACCCTTTGGCGGCTGATCTCCCCGGACGAAAGGCAGCCTCATTACTGACGTCGATGTGACGGGAAAACCCGCTCCATCAGCGGGAACCGGCGGGGTTGCGCGCCAGGGAGCGGTACGGCGGTGGGTGAGTGGCCGTCTCGCACCGCTGCGCAACGCCCGCCTGTGGGCCGTGTTGTGGTGCTGGAATGTGATCTGGGCGGTTGAGCACTACCGGGGCGCGGGCGGGTCCTGGCACTATTTCGCTCTGGGTGGCCGGTTGCTGTTCGGCGATGACCAGGGTGAAGGCCTGCATCTGTACGCGGCCCATCCGGAGTTGCAGATCGGGCCGATCTCGTTTCTGGTCGCCCGCCCGCTTCATCTCCTGGACCCCTGGCACGGCCGCGCAGCGGGGGTGATCTTGATGTCGCTGACCGGGCCGCTGGTGCTGGCGGTGATCTGGCGGCTGGTTCCCGAGCCGGCCCGCCGGCCGGAGCGTCTGCTGATCGCCGGGCTGATCTTCCTGCCGATCTGGGCCGAGCTGGCCACCCACACCGGTCACCTCGATGACATCCTCGCCCTGTTCTTCGGCCTGGCAGCCATTCACGCACGCCTGCACCGC
Organism: Actinomycetes bacterium; assembly: GCA_025964615.1. GTDB lineage: Bacteria > Actinomycetota > Actinomycetes > Streptosporangiales > Streptosporangiaceae > RYN-227. Next base: position 1,104 of record JAOPYM010000048.1, on the reverse strand, counting down.
CACCCCGTCCTGGCCGGGCTGCTCGTCGCCGCGGCCGCCGACTCCAAACCCTGGGCGCTGGCGTTCGCGCCGCTTCTGCTGATCCGGCCCGCCCGCTCCACCTGGGCCGCGCTGGCCGCCTGCGCCGCCGGGCTCGCCGCGGCGTGGCTGCCGTTCCTGCTTCTCGACCCGCACACCCTGCAGGCCGCCCACTTCACCATCAAGAACGCGACCTCATCAGGTCTGCGGGTCCTGGGTTACTCCGGCCCGAACACCCCCGCCTGGGACCGGCCCGCCCAGCTGGCACTCGGCTGCCTGCTGGGAGCCCTGGCGGTCTACCGGCGCCGCTGGGAGGCGGTGATCCTGCTGGCCACCGCGTCCAGGATCCTGTTGGATCCCGAGGTCTACGGGTACTACACCTCCGGTGTCCTCGTCGGCACCCTCATCTTCGACCTGGTCGCCACCCAGCGGCGCTGGCCACTGGTGACCCTCACCGCGGCCCTGACTCTCTACCTCTCCCAGTTCGTCGCGACCGTCCACTTGCTGCCCCTGACCCCTGCCGAACTCGGCCAGCTCCGTGTCGCTTTCGTCCTGGTGGCGGTCGCCGCCGCATTCGCCGCCAGCCGCGCACGATCCTCCGGGCGGCACCGGATCAGTCAGCTCAGGTCGGCCCGATCACCGTCCGCCCCGAACTCCTGATGGCCACTCGGGCGACCCGCCGGGGCCGGCGCTCTTGATGCTCGATGTGCGCCCGGCGCTCCCGTTCGGGTCGAAGCCGCATCGCGGATCTGGCCGCTAAGATGCGGTCCGGCATCAGACAGGGCATTTGCCCGATGCCGGGCCTCCCGCCTTACGGCGAGCCTTGTGGCATGGCTGTACGGGCCCGTACCGGCACACGAACGTTCAGGAGATTGGCGATGACTCGGCGCGGGTGGCTGCTGTTCGTGGCGATGGGCTTCATCTGGGGCATCCCGTACCTCCTGATCAAGGTCGCGGTGGGCGGCGTATCCGTGCCCGTGCTCGTCTTCACCCGGACGGCCCTCGGGGCGCTGCTGCTGCTCCCGTTCGCGGTGCGGCCGGGCCGCCTCGCCGTCGTACGGCGGCACTGGCGGCCGCTGGTGGCGT
>JAOPYM010000045.1 GCA_025964615.1 Actinomycetes bacterium | reverse complement strand
GCGGTGGAGATGGCCGTCGCCCGGCTGCGCCGGGGTCTCGGCCGGTCCGGGATCGTGGAGACCGTCGTCAAACGCGGGTACCGGCTCGCCTGTGATCCGGCCGCCCGCCTCGAGAGCCTTGGATGACTCCGGCGCTGCTGGCCGTGGCGCACGGTACCCGCGACCCGGCCGGTGCCCGCGTGGTGGGCGACCTCGCCCTCGCCGGCTAGGTGCTTGGGCCGCGTGGCCTGGACTGAGGAGCGAGGAACGAGTGACGAGGGAAGGCCGCGCGTAAAGGCCCAAGTACCGCGCGAGCGGAGCGAGCGCCGGCAACTCGCGGGTTAGGGCGGGATCCTGCCTTCGCAAGGGTGAAGTCACGTGGTCCTTGGCCGGTAGCGTTGACGAGGGTTGACGAGGGTACGGATGCCGAGCCGGGCCGGCCCGGGCGGTGCGCGTCGGAGGGGGACCAGGATGCGGTTGGGACGGATGGCGGCGGTCGCGGCGGGGCTCGGGGTGGCCGCGGCGGCCGCCTGGGCGGCACGCGAGATCCCCCTCGCACTGGGCGGTGTCCCTCAGGGGGAGCGGGTCGGGCGGTCGCCGCGCTATCGCGAGGGCAGCTTCCACAACCCGCCGGGCCCGGTGCACCCCCCGGCGCCCGGGGGGCGCGGCGAGGTGGTGCGGGAACTTCTGTTCGGTGGCGGGCTGCGGCGTCCGTCCAAGCCGATCCCGGTGGTCTCCAAGCCTGCCGGCCCGGCGGCCGAGGGCCTCGCGGTGACCTGGTACGGCCACGCGAGCACCCTGGTGGAGATCGAGGGGCGGCGGGTGCTCTTCGACCCGGTGTGGAGCAAGCGGTGCTCCCCGTCCCAGTCCGTCGGGCCGCGCCGGCTGCACCCGGTGCCGGTCCCGCTTGCGGACCTGCCCCGGGTGGATGTGATCGTCATCTCCCACGACCACTACGACCATCTCGACCTGCACACCATCAAGGCCCTCGCCCGCGATCAGGACGCGCCCTTCGTCGTGCCGCTCGGAGTGGGCGCCCACCTCGCCAAGTGGGGCGTGGCCGCGTCCCGGGTCATCGAGCTCGACTGGGGCGAGAGCGCCCAGGTCGCCGGGCTCGATCTGGTGGCCACCGCCGCACACCACTTCTCCGGCCGGGGCCTGGCCAGCAACCCGACCCTCTGGGGCTCCTGGGTGGTGGCCGGCTCGGACCGCCGGGTGTTCTACAGCGGCGACTCGGGTTACTTCGACGGCTACGCGGAGATCGGCCGGGACCACGGCCCCTTCGACCTGACGCTGATCCAGATCGGCGCCTACAGCCCGTACTGGCCGGACATCCACATGACCCCCGAGGAGGGCGTCGCCACTCACGTGGACGTGCGTGGCGGGCTGATGGTGCCGGTGCACTGGGCGACGTTCGTGCTGGCCCTGCACGACTGGGCGGAACCGGTCGAACGGCTGCTGACCGAGGCCGGAGACCGGGAGATACGAGTGGCCGTCCCTCGTCCGGGCGAGCGGATCGACGTCGACGACGCCCCAAAGCCCGACCTCTGGTGGCGAAAGATCATCTGACCGCCTCCCGGCAGATATGAAGTACATGCTTGGAGGTCTGGTGTGCGAGGCTGTGCAGGTAAGCCATCTCGAAGCCAAGGAGGAACCGTGGCGGACGAAGCCCCAGAACCCGAAGGCCCCGAGAGCGTCGAGAGCCCACTCGAGAGCGCCGAGGACGAGGCGAAGCGCAAGTTCCGGGAGGCCCTGGAGCGCAAGCGCGACGGCGGCAAGGGCCAGAAGGCGGCCGGTGAGAAGGGGGCCTCGAAGATCAATGAGGCCCACGGACCGGCCCGTAGCCAGCGCTCGTTCCGCCGCAAGAGCGGCTGACCGGCACCGCGGCAGGCGGTGTGCGCGGCGGGGCTTCTCGCCTGCCGCACGCGGAAGTCATGAACCAGCAGGAAGTGCCCCTCGGGGCACTTCCTGTTTCCATTTTTACCCGGGAAACAGCCACCGTTGACTCTCCGTAAACTCTAGACTCCGATCAGTGGCATTTCCTTTGCTGGAGATCGTCGTCGGGTCCAGGTGGATTCATTGGTGAGCGGCATTTCCGACAGTTCCCCGGGGGAGTCGATGAGTACGCGGTCTCAGGAAGCCGCCGACCAATTAGTGCGCCTGATCCGCTTCGTCGTGCGCATGGAGGGTGGGGACGGATCGCTGTCCGATCCGGTTTCGGAAGGGTTTCGGACCCTCCGCCACAACGGCGTCGAGCTGACCGACAGTGAACAGCGGGTGCTCGGCCCGCTGGTCGAGGGGAAGTACGACCGCCTCCTCGCCGAGCGGCTACAGGTGCCTGAGCGGGAGGTCGCGGAACATCTGCGGGACGTCCGCCGCAGGTTCGAGGGCCCGTCGACCGCCACGACCACGGTTGCGGAGCGGAGGGCGAGGCTCGGTGTGCCCCTCGCGCTGTCGGTGGCCGCGCTGGCGGGGGGCGTACTGGTCGGCTGGACGTCGGCGGCCGTGGTCAACACGGGAGAACCGGCGGCCGCACAGCGGGTTCCGCAGGTGCACCAGGCGACGGAGGCGCTCAACCCGCTCGCCGCCTTCGGTGTTGTGGGGGACAACGGCGGGCGTCCGGCCTTCTGGGCGCCGGACTCGGGCGAGCGGAGATCTCTGCTGCCGAACGGTGTCGCGACCGCGACCTCGTTCTGGGATCGGCGCACGTCGGGAGGGGAGCCGATGTCGTACCAGACGCTGGCGAGCCCCTACTGGCCGCTCGGCACCAGGGTGAAGATCACCTACAACAGGGTGAGCACCATCGGGGTGGTCGAGGACTTCGGCCCGGCCGACTGGGCCGTGGCCCAGCACGACATTCCGGCGATCGTCGATATCTCCGAGGTCATGATGGCCGACCTCACCGGCGAGCGGCGGAACTCCGTTCATGTCGCCTTCGAGGTTCTGCAGTGGGGGAGCGGCGAGGTGTACCGAGGTTCAGGTCCCGGCTACCGCCTCGCCACTTCACGCCGATCTTGACGCCGGACACCTGTCGGCCGTCGTCCACAGGTGTCCTGCGTCAAGATCGGCGCGGCGCGGACGAGCCCCGTCCATGTCCAGACCGGACTCGTCCGCATGTGGTCCTAGCGAGCCCTATAGTTCGCCCTCAGACATCCCGTGCACGGCCGGGATCGTTCCGAGCCGCCCTTTCTGGAAATCCTCGAACGCCTGCTGAAGCTCTTCCCTGGTGTTCATGACGAACGGCCCGTAATGCGCCATCGGCTCTCGGATCGGCTGGCCGCCAAGGAGGACGACCTCCAGGTCCGGCGTGTGGGAGTCCTGCTTCTCGTCCGCGCGCACGGTCAGCGAGGAGCCGGCGCCGAAGACCGCGGTCTGGCCGAGGTGGATCGGGTGACGCTCGGCGCCGACCGTGCCGCGGCCCGCGAGCACATACGCGAGGCCGTTGAAGTCCTCGCGCCACGGCAGCGTGATCTCCGCGCCCGGCGCCAACGTCGCGTGCACCATCGTGATCGGCGTGTGCGTGATGCCGGGACCGGCATGACCGTCCAGCTCACCGGCGATGACGCGCAGCAGCGTGCCGCCGTCGGGGGAGGTGAGCAGCTGGACCTGGCCACCGCGGATGTCCTGGTAGCGCGGAGGCATCATCTTGTCCTTCGCCGGAAGGTTCACCCACAGCTGGAGGCCGTGGAAGAGACCGCCGGACATGACCAGCGCCTCCGGCGGCGCCTCGATGTGCAGTAGGCCCGAGCCCGCCGTCATCCACTGCGTGTCGCCATTGGTGATGGTGCCGCCACCACCGTTGGAGTCCTGGTGGTCGAAGATCCCGTCGATGATGTAGGTGACGGTCTCGAAGCCACGGTGCGGGTGCCACGGGGTCCCTTTCGGCTCCCCAGGCTCATACTCCACCTCGCCCATCTGGTCCATCATGATGAACGGGTCCAGATGGCGGTAGTTGATCCCGGCGAACGCGCGCCGTACCGGGAAGCCCTCGCCCTCAAAGCCGCTGGGCGCGGAGGTGATGCCGAGCACGGGGCGCGGCACGTCGGTGGTCGGGTCGGGAGCGTCCACCCTCGGCAGGGTGAGCGGGTTCTCCACGGTGACAGCAGGCACGGTGCACTCCTCAGGCGATGGATCGGACTTGACTTCCATCATAATAGTTGAAGCATCAACTTTATTCCGAGGAGCCTGGGACCGGGCGGCGGGACCCTGGTCAGAGGATCCCGGTGTAGGTGAGGGCGAAGGCCAGGAAGGCGACCAGGAACAGCCGGCCGACGATGAGCATGCCGCGCAGGATGTCGAGCGGTTCCCTGGCCTTGCTGAGGAACCGGTGGTAGGTCCAGATCAAGATCGGCGCGGCGACGACCTGGATCCAGAGGATCTTGTGCGGGAACACCTCATCACGCGCGGACAGCACGATCGTGATGATCCAGTACCCCGCCATCGAGACCAGCCCGATCAGGTACGCGCCGTTCGGCCCGAACCGCACGGCCGTGGTGGTGTAGCCGCTCGCCTTGTCCGACTCGTAGTCGGCGATCATCGTCGGCATGTAGAGGGCGATATCGACCAGCACGCCGGCCGCCAGCACGATCCACGGGAAGCCGGTCAGCGGGCGGGCCACCGCCCAGCCGCCGAGCAGCGGGAAGGCGCCCAGCGCCAGGCAGTTGCTGATGATGTCGAGGCCCGGCCGGTTCTTGAACTTGAGCGGCGGCACGCTGTAGATCCAGCCGTAGACGACGAAGCCCAGGGCCGCTACCGCGAGCCCGGGCCGTACCGCGAGCGACAGCAGCACCGCGAGCCCGGCGGTCGCGTAGGCGGCGATCTTCGCCCCGCTCTCCGAGAGCCTGCCGCTGGTCAGCGGGGTGTTCTTGCGCGGGTTGAGCAGGTCACCCGGCAGGTCGTACGCGTCGTTGATCGCGAGTACGGCCAGCCAGACGAGCGGTCCCCACACGGCAAAGCCGATGAGCACGGGCCAGATGGTCGGCACGCAGTGGCTGTTCGGCGGGAAGCAGGTGCTCTGGCCGAACATGAGCTGCTTGGTGGCCAGCAGGTACCCGACGTAGAACGGGACCAGTGACATCACCCAGAGGCCGGGACGGGAGATCTCCCACAGATCGAGGAACCGCTGCCGCGCCGTGCTGCGGACCTTCCGCACCTGTGAGTCGACGCTTGTCATCGGCCACCTCTAATCGATCACGAACCGGGTTGTTCACAGATGAGTGTGGCGGCATTACATCTCAAACCCCCACATACCAAAAGACCTAATCACGACCAGCAGCCAGAAATGTCACGATGAGTCATTCTCCCGGTCTGCCTCGCACAAGGCCGGCCGAGACGGCCGGAGGCTGCGAAAAGGCGGCGTGAGCTGCGTTTGGAAAGCCTGAGCCATACGAACAGGCCTGGGCGGCGCCCCCACCCGCGGGCGGCGTTCGCTACAGGCTGATCACACGCGCAGTCACAGGGGCGTTACCGGCCCTCAATTCGGTTACGTGGTGGACGCCGTGACGAGTTCGCGGACGTGGCCGGCGGCGTCCTCGACTGCGACGATCGCTGTTTCACCGGTGGCACGGGTGGTGATCTCGACGGTGCCGTTGGCGAGGCCGCGGGTTCCCACGGTGATCCGGTAGGGGATGCCGATCAGCTCGGTGTCCTTGAACTTGGCGCCGGGTCGCTGGTCGCGGTCGTCGAGGATGACGTCGACGCGGTCGCCCGTCAGCTTGGCGTAGATGTCCTCGGCGGCCTTGCGGGCCGGCTCGTCGTCGATGTTGAGCAGCACCACGGCGACCTCGAACGGGGCGACCTCGACCGGCCAGATGATGCCCTTGTCGTCGTTACGGGTCTCGATGATGGCCGCCATCGCCCGCTCGACGCCGATCCCGTAGCAGCCCATGATCGGGACGATCCGCTCGCCGTCCGCGCCGAGCACGGAGACGTCGAGGGCCTCGGTGTACTTGCGGCCGAGCTTGAAGATGTGGCCCACTTCGATGGTCCGTACGACCTCAAGGGGCAGGCCGCAGTCCGGGCACGGCTCCCCGGCCCGTACCTCGCGCAGATCCGCCCACGAACCGACGGTCAGATCGCGCGCGACGTCCACGCCCCGCAGGTGCACGCCGTCGATGTTGGCGCCGGTGCTCATCGCCCGGCGACCCCGCAGCGCCTCGTCGGCGATCACCGGCAGCTCGGTGACGCCGACCGCGCCCAGGCTGCCGGGGGAGGCGCCGAGCGCCTCGCGGATCTCGTCAGGCTGTGCGGGACGTACGGCGCGGGCGCCGGTGGCGTCCACGAGTTTCTGCTCGACGAGGCCGTGATCGCCCCGCATCAGCACCAGCGTCAACTGGTCGTCCAGCACGTACACCAGGGTCTTGATCTGCCGGTCGGCCGGCACGCCGTGCTGGCGCGCGAGCTCGTCGATCGTACGGGCGTCCGGGGTGTCGAACGGTTCGGGCGCGGGCAGGCCGGGGCCGTCCTCGATGGCGGCGAGCGCGGACGTGGCCTTCTCGACATTCGCGGCATAGCCGGACGGTTCGCACCGTACGACCAGATCCTCACCGGAGGCCGACGGGGACATGAACTCCACCGACGCGCTGCCCCCCATGCTGCCGCTGGAGGCCTGCACCGGGATGGCGGGGATGCCCAGGCGCGCGAAGATCCGGACGTACGCCGCGTAGTGCCTGTCGAAGGCATCGTCCAGGCCGGCGGCGTCGGCGTCGAAGCTGTAGGAGTCCTTCATCGTGAACTCGCGGACCCGGATCAGGCCGCTCTTCGGCCGGGCTTCGTCGCGGAACTTCGTCTGGAACTGGTACCAGACCTGCGGGAGATCCCGGTACGAGCTGAGCTCCTGGGCCAGGGTCGTGAAGATCTCCTCGTGCGTCATGCCCAGGGCCAGGTCCGCGCCCCTGCGGTCCCGCAGCCGGAACATCTCCTCGCCCATCACGTCCCAGCGGCCGCTCTTGTGCCAGATCTCGGCCGGGTGCATCGCCGGGAGTACGAACTCCTGTCCGCCGATCCGGGTCATCTCCTGCCGGATGACCTCGATGACCTTCGCCCGGACCCGTACCGCCAGGGGCAGCAGCGAGTAGTGGCCGGCCATCAGCTGGCGGATGAACCCGGCTCGTACCAGAAGCCGGTGGCTGACGGCGTCGGCGTCCGCGGGGAACTCACGGAGGGTGGGTGTGTAGAGCTGGGACCAGCGCATCAACGGCAACCTGACATCAGGGGAACGGTGCCGAACATCCTAGTTTGCTGGCGCTCGCTCCGCTCGCGCGGCGCTCGGGCCTTGACGCGCGGCCTTCCCTCGTCACTCAGTCCAGGCCACGCGGCCCAAGCACCTAGGCCGGCATCGTGTGGCTCTCTGGCATCATCCAGCGGGATGCTCACGCCCAAGGCGAGCCTGGGCATGCGAATGTCGGGGCCGGGCCCCGGATCTGGCGGCGCGTTCCTGCCCTACTTGGTCGCGTGCTGCTCCACCACGGTGTCGGAGGAAGGGAAGAACACGCTCTGCTGGCCGCTGCTCCACCGGACGAGATAGGGCGGAGCCCCGCTCTCGCCGTGCACCTCGAGAATCTCGCCCCGGCGGTCATGCTCGCCCACCTGGGTACCGTGAACCAGCAGGTGGTCACCCACGTTCGCTCGCATCTCTCCTCCTCACGACTCGCGGACGTGACACTCCAGACATACCACGCCGCCCGCAAAGGCAGAACCCGCCCACCCTCTCGTTGACTCGTGGCGTTTCCCGCACCCTCGCTCGAAACGGTGCGGGAAACGCCACGAGTCAACGGGGTCGGTGTGGCGTGATGGCTATGGGTGGGTTACTTCTTCGGCCTGTGCATTGAGGCCTGAAGGGTTATGCGGTGATCTTGGTGAGGAGGGTGTTCAGCTCGTGCAGTTCGGCCGTGCCGACTCTGCGGGCGAGTTCTTCGTGGGTCACATCGACGATCGACCGGGCCGCCGTGACCCGCCCCAGGCCCTCCGGCGTCAGCCGGAGAAGGTGCTCACGGCGGTCCTCGGGGTTGCGCTCGCGGGTGATCAGCTCACGCTTCTCCAGCTCGGCCACCGTCGAGACCACCGCCGGGCCGCTGATGCCGAGCGCGGTGGCCACGCGCTGCTGCGAGCACGGCTGAAGGGATTCCAGTGCCGTCAGCAGGCCGAACTGGTGCGGGGCGATCCCCAGCTCTGACAGCGGGACGGAGACCTCCGCGCGGAGGCGGAGGTGCGCGCGCGCGATCAGGAAGGCGCTCAGGCCGGTGAGCTCGCCCGGGATGAGGTCGACGAGGTCGGGAACGATCCGCTGGAGCAGGCCGACCAGGCGGGCGCGCTCCGGTCCGGTGAGGGCCGAGGTCAGCTCGGCGTCGCCCAGGCGCGCGCGGCGGGTCATCTCGGCGATCGCCGCCCGTCCCTCGGCGGTGATGCTGACCGCGTAGTTGCGGCGGTCGGCCGGGTCCCGTTCGCGTCTCAGCAGCCCGTCACCCTCCAGGCCGTCGGCGATCTTCACCATGGTGGTGCGGTTGACCCCGAGGAGGTCGCCGAGCTTCCGCTGGGTCAGCGGCCCGACCGCCTCGACGGTGACCAGGACCCCCAGATCCTTGGGATCGCGGCCCTGCGGCATGGCGCGGACACCGCACGTCCGGGCCCGTACGAAAGCCCGTCTCAGCAGGTAACCGGTGTAGTCGGCAAGTGCCTGCGGTGGCGGTCCCGGGATCAGTTCCTCGTCGGTGATGTCCGTGCTCCTTCCCACCGAAGGCTACCAAGGATCGCAATCAGTTAACCAGCTGATCAATAAGCTATTGACGATTAAGTAGCTGACGATTAGCGTGCATGACAGTCGATTGAAGGGGGCCACGACGATGGCTCGCAAGTGGTGGACGCTGACCGCGGTCGTGGTCGGCGTGTTCATGCTGTTGCTGGACGTGACGATCGTCAACGTCGCGCTTCCCCAGATCCAGAAGGCGTTCGGGGCGTCCCTGTCGGACCTGCAGTGGGTCGTCAGCGCCTACGCCCTCACTCTCGCGGCGCTCATGCTGACCGCGGGTTCGCTCGCCGACCTGTGGGGACGGCGGATGATGTTCGCCGCGGGGACCGCAATCTTCACGGCCGGGTCGCTGCTGTGCGGCCTGGCGACAGGCCCGCTGGACCTCGCGCTGTCGCGGGCCGGTCAGGGCGTCGGCGGGGCCGTCATGTTCGCCACCTCGCTCGCGCTGATCAGCGACGCCTTCCGTGGCAAGGAGCGGGGGACCGCGTTCGCCGTGCTCGGTGCCGCCACCGGCGTCGCCCTCGCACTCGGACCGGTCCTCGGCGGTGTGATCACCAGCGGCCTGTCCTGGCGCTGGATCTTTTTCGTGAACATCCCGGTCGGCATCGCGGCGGTCGTCATCACCCTCACCAGGGTGACGGAGTCGCGGGACCCGGCGGCCACGCGGCCCGACTGGTTCGGCTTCGTGTCCTTCAGCACCGGGCTCGCCGCGCTGGTCTACGGGCTGATCTCGGCCGGTGACGGCTGGGGGCAGACCAAGGTCATCGTGCTGCTGAGCTCCGCTGCCGTGCTGCTCGTCGCCTTCCTGATCATTGAGCTGGTCCAACGGCAGCCGATGTTGGACCTGTCGCTGTTCCGGGTACCGACCTTCGTCGGCGGGCTCATCGCCGCGTTCGGGATGTCGGCCTCGCTGTTCTCGCTGCTCACCTTCGTCGTCCTCTACCTGCAGGATCAGCTCGGCTACTCGGCGTTCGACGCCGGGGTGCGCACCCTCTTCCTCACCGTCGCCACCTTCGTGGCCGCTGCTCCGGCCGGGCGGCTCACCACGGTCATCCCAGTACGGCTGATGATCTCGGCGGGCTTCGTGTTCACCGCAGCCGGTCTGCTGCTGATGCGCGGGCTGACCGTCGGATCGAGCTGGACGCACCTCATTCCCGGCCTGATCCTCGCCGGATTCGGCTCCGGGCTCGTCAACGTACCGCTCGCCTCCACCGCGGTCGGAGTCGTACGGCCCGCGCGGGCCGGCATGGCCTCGGGGATCAACTCGACGCTGCGGCAGGTCGGCACCGCCACCGGAATCGCGGTGCTGGGCGCCCTCTTCACCGCGGAACTGCGGCACACCGTCACCCACCGGCTCGCCGCCTCGCCGCTGTCCGCCCACGCCCAGGCGATCGCCGCCGGGATCGGCGGGTCGCACAGCACCGGCGGCTCCGCGAACCTGCCGGCCGCGGCGCGGCAACTGGTCGCCGGCGCCGCCCGCGCCGGATTCATCGACGGCCTGAACCAGATCCTGCTGGTCGGCGCGGTCATCGCGGCCGTCTCCGCGGTCGCCTCCCTCGCCCTCATCCGAGGCCGCGACTTCGTCATCGAACCCGCCGTCGAGGCCGGTCACCGGACCGTCGTCGAGCCGGTCACCTCGTGACCGCCGTCACCTCTCACAACCCGCAAGGAGAACCGATGACCACGCGAACTCCCCTCCAGGGCAAGGTCGACTTCACTCTCATGTACGCCGCGCACGACGCCTTCCTGCGGGACCTGGGCCGCCTGGCCGCGGCGGCCCGTACCGGCAGCCTCGCCGAGCCGGCCGTCCGTACCGGCTGGGAGACGTTCGAGCGCCAGCTGCGCATCCACCACACCGCGGAGGACGCGGCGGTGTGGCCGCTCCTGCGGCAGCGGGTCTCGCACCCTGGCGACCTCGCCGTACTCGATGCGATGGAGGCCGAACACGCCCGCATCGACCCGCTCCTCGACCGCATCGCAGCCTCCCTCCCGGCGCTCCCCGCAGTCTCAGCCGTGTCCGGCGCGGGCCTGGCGGGAGCCATCGAGGAACTGTCGCTGGCGCTGGCCGCGCACATGGAGCACGAGGAGAACGAGGCGCTGCCACTGGTCGAGACGTTCCTCGGTACCGAGGGCTGGGCCGGGTTCGCACGGCAGATGCGGAAGACCCAGGGTCTGTCGGGAGCTGCCGTGTTCTTTCCCTGGGTACTCGACGGAACCCCCGCCACCACCCGCACTCAGGTGCTCGGCCTGCTGCCCGCACCGGCGCGGCTCCTCTACCGGGCGGTATGGGCTCCCCGCTATGCCCGCGTCCCGCGCTGGGACGGCGTCTCCCGCTGATCGCAGCCGTGGCACGCTGGGTGTGTGATGAGCCTTCCCGAAGAGCCCGCGGTCCTCGCTCCGCACGAGGCCCGCGCGCTCTTCCGGGCCGGTGCGCTGCCCGCCACCACGAGCGGATGGTGCCGCGGCTACGCGCAGGCCAACCTGCTCGCCGTCCCGCGTGACCTGGCCTTCGACGCGCTGCTGTTCGCCTGCCGGAACCCCGGCCCGTGCCCGGTGATCGCGGTGACCGACCCCGGCGGCTTCCGCCCCGCGGAACTGGCCGCCGGCGCCGACCTGCGCACCGACCTCCCGGCCTATCGGATCTACGAGTACGGCCTGCTGGTCGCCGAGGTACCGGACGCGACCGGGTACTGGCGCGATGACCTGGTCGCGTTCCTCATCGGGTGCAGCTTCAGTTTCGAGACTGCGCTCGCCGAAGCCGGGGTGCCGGTACGGCACATGGAACAGGGCCGCAACGTGCCGATGTACGTGACGGACCGGGCGTGCCGGCCCGCCGGGCGGCTGGCCGGGCCGCTGGTGGTGTCGATGCGCCCCATTCCGGCGGCGCTGGTCGACCGCGCGGTCGAGGTGAGCGGGCGTTATCGGACGATGCACGGCCCTCCCGTGCACATCGGCGATCCTTCGGCGCTGGGGATCGCCGACCTGGACCGACCCGACTTCGGGGACCCGGTCGCGTTCGAACAGGGCGACGTACCGGTCTTCTGGCCCTGTGGCGTCACTCCGCAGGCCGCCGTCATGGCGAGCAGGCCCCCGTACGCCGTCACCCACTCGCCTGGGCGCATGTTCATCACCGACCAGGCCATGAACGGCCCCGGCGCAACTGGGAGCATGTGGGGATGAACGCACACGACCACGGTCGATCTCCCGGCTGCACCGCCTTGAAGGCGGTCTGATGTCGGGCCGCCGGTTCGCCTGGGCACTGGAGTCGATGCGGAGCGGTGATCCGCAGAGCAGGGAGAACGGGTTCGACTTCCTGCGTGAGCATGCGGACACCTACGTGGACGAGCTCATCGCCGAGTTCCAGAAGGAGCAGGAGGACCACGGGCTGCGCTGCTGGCTCCTGGAACTCGTCGCCGAGGCGCGATCCTCCGCGGCTCTGCCGTTGCTGGCGAGCCAGCTCGAAGGTGATGACGAGGC
>JAOPYM010000042.1 GCA_025964615.1 Actinomycetes bacterium | reverse complement strand
CCGCACTAACCTGGTGTTCCAGGGATAACGTGCACGTCGACGTCCGACGGGCGCGGCCGATGTCCGGCGAAATGAGGTTGGTCGATGTCCATTGGGCACGCCGAGAGCACCACCAGCACATCGATGCGGGCCCGAAGCGTGATGTAGTCCCCGGGCCGGGACGCCGTTGGCAGAAAGCGAAGTTGCCCGTCGGCATCACAGGGGACGTGCATGAACAGGTTGAAGGGCGAGGGAATCCCGCTTCGCCGGACACCGGCAGCGGCGAGCGCCACCCGGTAATTCTCCGCGCACGACGGGTGATAGCCGTCGACGCCGAGCTGGCGGTAACGCTCAGGGTCGCACGCGGCGATCAGGGTGTCATGCCTACCCGGGCTGGTGTCTTCGATCATGGTCAGTATGGGGCGGCGACGATTGCTGAACAGTTCGTCGCCGCGGCGTGGGGTGATGCGGGAAAGGCTGGTCCGGGTGTGTTCCATCGAGAGGCACTCATCGGGGTCGGCCGGGTTGACCGCCCAGAAGTCCACCACCTGGGCTCCGCTGGTACTGCTGATACGGATGGCGGATCCGGCGCAAAGCGAGAACGCGCTGCCGGTGCACGCTCGTAGAGTGACAGAGTCCATTATCTTGCGCTCCATGACATAAGTGGCGCGTCCGGCGAGGGTGTGCCGTGGACGCTCGTTGAGCAGATTATTCGCCGTGAGCTTCCTTCCTGGACTGGCTCTAACCCGACTTCGGATCAGTGTCCGGAACGCTCCGAGCGCCTCACCGATCGGCGCCTCGGCCGGTGGTGGAGATCCACTCCCGGCTCCACCAGCCTCCGCGAATCCCGAAGTCTTCCTTGCGGATCATGCAGTGCACACCCTTGACGATGTCGACGACCTGCGAGACGGAGAAGTCGCCCGCGGCGCTGAGATACAGGTACGCCTCGTTCTCGGTCATGCCGGTCTGCTCTGCGAGAAACCGCACCGAGAGTTGCGCGCATTGGCGCATCGCCTCGTTGAGGTCCTCGTGCATGCCGAGAATGATCCAGTGATCCCCGGTTTCCGCAACCGGCCAGGCCGCGCGTTCCGCGGACAGCAGGCCCGGACCGGGCCTTGCCACCGACAGCCGGACCGTGGCGCGCAGCGATCCCTCGAGCGCGGTGAGCGCGATTTCGCCGTTGCCCTGCGCGAAATGCGGGTCCCCCAGGAAGAAGCCGGCCCCCGGGATCTGCACGGGCAGGAACAGGGAGGATCCGGCGACGATTTCACGCATGTCCATGTTGCCCCCGAAAGGGCCGGGAGGAATCGTGCTCAACGGAGTTTCGGTCCTTGGTGTCACCCCGCACAGTCCCATGAACGGGCGCAGCTCGATCGATGCTCGTCCCGTGCGGTAGTCGAACACCGCGTGGGTCCCGTCATCGGAAAGGTGGCAAAAACGACTGAAAACAGCGGGCGTGGTCCCGTCGTCGTTCCGCGGCAGTTGCCCAGGGAGGCATCCTCGCTGATGCCTGCTCGAGATGATCCCATACGGTACGCGGGGTTGCAGATCGAGGAAATCCACCCTCAGCCAGTCACCTGCCTCCGCGCCGCGGACCCGTACGGGCCCGAGCACGATGTGCGGGCCCTTGGCCGGCGATTCCCGTTTGAGGCCAGAGGCAGCGATCTCAACGGCTTCGTCGAGAATGCCGTGGCGGGGCACACCGAACCGGCCGAAGTACGACACGGGATCCCGCCCCTGATCCTCCATCAATCCTTCTGAGGAGACGGTGTCGAAGGTGACAACGTCACCGTCGTCCACCTCGAGCACAGGCGGTGTCGCGGGAGTGGGCAAAGTGCCCCAGGAGATCGTGTCCAGAGTGGATGACAGGTAGCGGTCCGCGATGCCCGGACCGGTTCCCGCCGCCAGGATTCCCATCAAGATCGCCCGGTGGACAGCGAGGCGAGGTGCTCGAGCCAGCCGCCTGCGGCGGTGATCTCGTAGACGTTGTCGTTCTCGCTGGGAATCTTGCGGCAGACCATGCTCAGCGAGCCCCGTCCGTCCTCGAGCCTGATGACCGACAGTTCGAGCTCCGCCGGCTCGCGCGGCAGAAGCTTCTCCCGGAGATCGGTGTAGGAGATTTCGTAGATCTCTCCGGGAACGGACCAGCCGCCCTGGGACACCGGCGCCAGCCCGGGGAAGTCGTCGCGGAAGGAGAAGAACCGGTACTCTGGCGCGGTGCGGACCGGTCCGAGGAACCGCGCGGAGGCGAGGGCGTCGTTGAGTTCACCTCCGCTCATCGCCTGGCCGTTGACGAACATGGTGACGGTGTCGGGCATAAGGGGGCTCCTGGGGCGTGGAATCTTTGAGTCGGTCAGTGGAGCATGGCATTGCCGAATCCGCGCAGCGCGTGGATTCGAACAGCTGTCGTCGCGCGCTCGAGGTCTCCGCTGGAGAGGTCGTCGAGCAGGGCGCGGTGTTGGGACACGGGCTCGTGCCCTGGCTGCTGGATGTAGTCGTCAGTGGGATAGAGAAATGCCTGGCGCTCGAGAAAGGACGAGGTGACCGGGGAGAAGGCGGCACGGTTGATGGCCATGTGCAGATCCAGATGGGCCATTGAGAACTGGGAGCTGCCGATCCCATGATCCCGGATGGACGTCTCCAGTGGCGTCAACAGCTCGTACAACGGCGCCCAGTTCACCCGGTCGGCTCTGTCCGTGAGCATCCTGGCCGCCACCTCGTCGAAGGCGCAGCGGAGCAGGTGCAGTTCAGCGCGGGCTTCCGCGTCGACCTTGACCACGATCAGCTGGCCGCGTCTGACCCGCAGCACCAGCCCTTCGCTGGTCAGACGCTGCAGCGCCTCGCGGATCGGGGTGCGGCTGACGCCCAGCTCCTCGGCGATCTGCTCCTCGACCAGCCGGATACCTCCGCCGTACTCACCAGTCGTGATCTGCTGCCGGAGATATCGGTAGACCCTCTCGCGCGCGTTGGGCTCTCCGCCTGCGGTGACGCTGAGGTCGGTCACGACGTGGTCGCCTTCAGGAGAGCCGCCCGGCACGCGTTGGTGACTCGCTGCATGAACGTGCCCGACATGACATTCATGCCTGCCTGGAGTGCCGCTGTCTGAAGCGACGAGGTCCGATTGTTGAGGTCGAAGAAACTGTTGCCGGGCGCCGCCAGTCCCTCGAACGGGAACGCGAACTCTCCGGCTTCGGAGGCGTCCGTCTCGCCCCATGTCGTGGTGTTGATAATCAGCGGGGGCCGCGCGGCGCCGAACTCCCCGAGGTCGGCCGGTGCCACGCCGTCGGCGCCGAACCGGAAGGCCCATTCGGCTAGCGCCACAGAGTTCCGCGCGCTGCCGATCAGGCGAGCATGTGGCCATGCCCGCCTGGCCGCCAACGCGACGGAGTTCGAAGACCCACCGGACCCAAGGATGAGCACGCTGTCGGGGCTCCGACCGCCCATGACAGTCTCCATCGCGGCCTGCGCCGCCCAGCAGTTGGTGTTGACACCCACCGAGCGCCCGCGGTCCCGGACGATCGTGTCGACGACACCTGTCGCGGTGGCCGAGGCGGTCAGGGTGTCCATCCGCTCGGCGACGACCTTCTTCCACGGGCTCAGCACCAGCGCGAGCTCCCACCCGGTGTTGGCGATCATCGCTTCGGGGTCGCCGAAAGGGATCGCCTGCCCCAGCTCGACGTGCTCCCTGGCCAGAGCGTCCAGGAGCAGACGGCCTTGCAACGCGTGTGCCGCGGTGGTGCCGATGCCCGCGATCACGGCGGGCGGCCGCAGCGATCCTTCCTCCGGTGCTCGCAGGCCGGATTCCTCCTGGCACCGGTTCACGGCACGCCGTATCGTCTCCGCACCGCCGCCGGCACCGCTCAGCAGGCTCACCTGTGGAGTGGTCACGTTTCTCCTTCGTTTTCTTACCACTGATCTGCGTACCGTTGCGCGGTCCTTCATGCGCCGGCGGTCGCTGGCGGAACCTGAGGGGGACGAACCTGCCGGCCCGCCGGATAGCCGATTATTGCGCCCTTCTCGTAGACCAATCCGCCGCGCAGGTACGTGGCCACGACCGCCCCGGTCAGCGCCCAGCCCTCGTACGGGGTCACGTTGTGCTTGGAGTGCATCGACGTGCCGTCCACGACGACCTGGGTCTCGGGGTCGACCAGGACGAGATCGGCATCGAAGCCGGGCGCGATCTGGCCTTTGGCGGCCATCGACCATCTCCGGGCCGGCGCGTACGAACACAGCCGGACGATGTCCTCGATGGTCATCTTGCCCTGCGCCGCGGCCGTGAGGAGCAGAGGCAGCATGGTCTCGACGCCGATGAACCCCCCGTACGCCTTCCACACGTCCTGTTCGGCCTGCTCGGCGGCGGTATGCGGCGCGTGGTCGGTGGCGATGACGTCGATGTCGCCGCGGCCGAGGCCCGCCCAGAGCGCCTCGACGTCCGCCGCCGGCCGGATGGGCGGGTTGAGCTTGATGAGGTTGCCGTACGTGTCGTACGCGCTGTCGTCCAAGAGCAGGTGTGCGATAAGGACCTCAACGCTGACCCGGTGCCCTTCGGCGCGCAGGTCGCGTACCCGCTGTAGGCCGGCGGCGGTGGACAGATGGTGGATGTGCAGCTTGGCCTTCGCCTCGGTGGCCATGGTGACGATGCGGGTTACGGCTTCCACCTCGACGAACGCCGGCCGGCCTTCGAGGTGTGCGCGCGGGTCGCTGCGACCGGACGACCGCAGGCGGTCGCCGAACATGCGCAGCAGATGATCGTTTTCGGCGTGCACGCCGACCACGAGATCGGCCGCGGCCGCGGCTTCGAGACCGCGGAAGATCGCAGCGTCGTTCGGGCAGCGGTTGTCCCCGGTGGTCTGCCCCATGAACAGCTTGAACCCCATGGCGCCGAGCTCGGCCATCCCGGCGATCTCGTCGGCGTTGTCGTGGTCGAGCATGCCGTACAGACCGAAGTCGACGTAGGCCTTGTTCTTCACCAGGTCAAGCTTCTGCCGGTAACGCTCAGCTGTCGCGACCGGAGGGGAGGTGTTCGGCATGTCGACCACGGTCGTGACCCCGCCCGCCGCGGCGGCGCGGGTGCCGCTGGCGAAGTCCTCCTTCTCGGTCATGCCGGGTTCGCGCAGATGCACATGGACATCGACGAGCCCCGGCAGGACGAGCAGCCCGGTCGCGTCCACCGTCGGCACGCCCTCGACGGCCAGATTCTCACCGACCGCGATGATCCGGCCGTCACGGACGGCGACGTCTTGCCGGCGGCGCCCGTCGTGCGAGACGACGGTTCCGCCGGTGAAGACGAGATCGGGCGTGGTGTTGTCAGACATGGAAGTGCCCTTCGATCAGTGGTCTGCGAAACTACAGGGCCAGGCTGGGGTTCTCTTTGTAGACCTCCCGGATGGGACCGAGCTCGAAGAGATTGCCGACGTCCAGTTTCAGTCCGCCCGCGGCGATGGACTTGATGTTCTCGGCGGCGTCCTTGTCGGAGATGGTGATGATCTGTTGCTGCTTGTCGCCGTTGAGGATCAGTTTGTTGCCGGCCTTGCAGGAGTCGAGCGTCGCTTTGGGATCGAGCTTGAGGTCCTTCCCGTACTCGTTGACGGTGATGTCGGTGGCCAGCTGCGGGTTGGCCAGCACGTCCTTCCAGCCTTGGATCTCGGCCTTGAGGAACGCCTTGACCTTGTCCCGGTGCTTGTCGATGTTCTCCTGGGTGGTGATGTACGTCTGACCGACCAGCGGGAACCCGACGTCCGCGAGCAACATCGTGGTGACGTCGAACCCCTTGTGCCGCAGATCGATCGCCTGGGCGTTGATGAACCCGAGGTAGCCGTCGATCTCGCCCTTCGTTATGCCGATCGGGTCGCCCTGCACCGGAACGGTCTTGATGCGTGAGGTGTCGAGCCGGAGCGCCGCGAGGAAGGCCCGCCACACGGGCTCGCTCGACGACGCGCATCCGATGGTCTTCCCGTAGAGATCGTTAGGCGTCCTGATCGGCTTGGCGGTCATCGACATGATGCATCCGGCGTAACGCTGGTACACCGCGCCGATGATCTTCAAGGGGGCGCCCTGGGTGACCGCCGAGGCGACGATCGGCACCTGCGACACCCCGGCGAAGGTCCGGCTGAGCACGTCCGATTCGATCGGCGGCGCGGTCGGCCCGCCCGATATCAACTCGCTGCCGCTGAACCCCGCAGCCTTGTAGTAGCCGTTCTTGTCCGCGAAGTAGCTTCCGGCGAACTCGGTGTTCTTGATCCAGGCCAGGCGCTGGGAGGCGATTCCGAAGCCGCTAGAGCCGGTCCCGGATCCGCTCGTGCCGGATCCGCTCGCCCCGCACGCGGCGAGAGCGCCCGGTGCCGCGAGGGCGAACCCGCCGAGGGCGAGCCCCCGCAGCAACTGGCGTCGGTCGAACTCTGCAGTCATGGTTTTGCTCCGTTTCTGATGAAAGAGATGTGGTGACCCTGAAAGAAAGGTGGTGATTCCGGCCGGCGTGATCGTCAGCGGGCCGAGTTCATACGTGATCTGACGACCGCTTCCATGAGGGCCACGAACTGGTAGATCGCCACGCAGACGATGGTCAGCACGACCACCGACGACCAGAGCTGCCCGAATTGGAACTCGTTGGCGTCACGCAGCATCTGACCGCCGAGCCCCGCGCCGGAGGCGAGCCACTCGGCCAGCAGCGCGCCGACGATGGAGGTGGTCACCGTGATGCGGGCCGCAGTGAACCAGGTCGGAATCGCGTGCGGTAGCGCGACCTTGGTGAACGAGGTCCACGTCGAGCCGCCGAACGCGTTGCACATGTCCAGGTCGGTTCTGGGGGCGGACCGGATCCCCTGCAGCATGGTCAGCAGCGCCGGGACGAACACGATCGCGGAGCCGATGACCGCTGTGCCGACCGATCCCCGTCCGAAGACCAGTACGAGGATCGGCGCGACCGTGACCATGGGGATTGCGTGAAGTGCCGTCATCGTTGGGACGAACATCTGCTCGATGGTGTCCGAGAAGTAGAACAGCAGGGATACGGCCGCGGCGAGAGTCAGCCCGAGCGCGAACCCGAGTGAGGCGTCGGTCAAGGTGCGGGCGAGAAGGGACCAGATCGCGGACCGGTGCGCCGCCGCGTCCTGCGCCGTCACCAGGTAGTTCCACACGTCGAAGGGTGATTTGGCGACGAGCGGGCTCACGTTCACCGTCCGCAGGAACACCGTCCAGACGATAACGATGGCGACGACCGTGCCGGAGAGGGTGAGAGCGCTCCGCGCGGTGCTGCGCGCGAAGGCTCCAAGGGAGTTTCGGGGAGGTGTGATCGCGGTGCTCATGTCGCCTCGTCCGACATGCCCGCCGCCCACGGGATGGCGATTCTCTCCACGGCGCTGACGGCGAGGAAGGCGATCCCCGCGAGCAGGCTTGACACGAGTGTGATGCCCCACGTGCGAACGATGTTGCTGGACTGCTGGGCGACGACGAGGGCCGAGCCCAGGCCGCGCTCCTGACCCATGAACTCGCCGATGATGGTGCCCAGGATCGCGGCCGGGACCGCGATCTTCATGGCGGTGAGGATGCTGGGCAGGGCCGAGAGCAGTTGGACCTTGCGCAGCACCGCGTACCGGCCGCCGCCGTACGCGCGGACAATGTCCTCGCTGCTCCGGTCCGCCTGCCGAAGACCGTTGACACTGCCGATAAGTGTGGTGAAGAAGACCGACACCGCAGCCATGATCGTGGAGGTCATCGGGCCGTTGAAGCACGCGGCCAGGATGGGCGCGATCGCGATCAGGGGGATGCATGCGGACGCGATCCCGATCTGCAGGACCAGTTTCTCCAGCCAGGGGATCACGACGACGGACGCGGCGCACGCGATGGCGATGAGGTTTCCCGCCAGATAGCCGACGGAGGCCGAGGTCAGCGTCACCGGGACGTGGAGTCCGTAAAATGCCGCGCCGTCTGAGACCACACCCGAGACGACCTGCGCGGGCGGCGCTATCGCGGGGCCGAGGACACCCGTCATTCCGACAATCTGCCAGACGAGCAGGACGATGCATGTTCCAGCCAGGCGGAGCGCGAATTTCCGATTCATCGCGGCCCACCCGATCTCGCGTACGGCGATTCGGGTTGCGCGGCGCCTCCCTGACGAGCGGAGCCGAAGAGAATCGACGACAGGAGATCCACGTAGTGGTGGAACTCACTGGAACGCATCATCTCCGGCGTCCTGGGACGTGGCAGGTCGATGCCGACCACGCTCTCGACCCGACCGGGTCTCGCGCTCATCACGACCACCGTGTCGGACAGGAAGACCGCCTCGGCGATGCCGTGGGTGACCATCAGCGTTGTGGCCGGCCGCTCGGTCCAGATCCGGAGGAGCTCGACGTTCAGGTTCTGCCGGGTCATGTCATCGAGTGCCCCGAACGGCTCGTCCAGGAGCAGGATCCGAGGCTTGACCACCAAGGCCCGGGCGATCGCGACTCGCTGGCGCATGCCACCAGACAGTTGGCCAGGTCGCGCACCTTCGAATCCGGTCAGACCCACGAGATCGATGAGCTCCTGGATCAGGCTCTCATCCTTCCGCAGCCCCGCGATCTCCATCGGCAACCCGATGTTGGAGCGCACCGATCGCCAGGGGAGCAGGGCACTGTCCTGGAAGGCGATGCCGAGATGATGGCGCTTGCGCATATCGGCCGGGGTCTCACCGTGTACCAGGGCCTGCCCGCTGGACTGCGGCTCCAGCCCTGCCAGGATGCGAAGGATGGTGCTCTTCCCGCACCCCGACGGCCCCAGGAGGGAGACGAACTCGCCTTCGTCGGAGTGAATGTCGACACCGTCGAGGGCGATCACCTCCTGGCGCCCAACGCGGAACTTCTTCGTAAGATTGCCGATCTGGATACCCGGCGCTGTCGGTGAGACCACACGTCCTCCTTACTTGGATACGAACTTGCATCCAAGTTTGGGTCCAAGTTCGTATCCAGACGGTAGGGATGGTTTGTTGCAGCGCGGTGAAGTTCTGGGTCGCGAAGGTTACGTTCTATCAACCCTGTTCACCGCTCTCCCGGAACAGCCGTCGCGGTGACCCGTGCAGGCGCCGGTCGGGTCGCGCGTCTCCACATGCTCCGCTCAGAGAGGTCGGGCGGGCGATCACGAAACAGAGCCTTTCCGACTCTGTGAACTCGGAGGTCAACTCAGAGTGATCATCCGGGAGGGCCGCAGGCCTACTCTCTGGTGTGGCGGTCAGGCCCAGAAGCCGGCGTGGACCGCACGAGCCTCCTCGAGGAGCATCGGGCCGGTCACCTCTATCGGCAGCTGCCCTGTCGTGGACGCCTGACGCAGCTCCAGCAGGCCGGACCTGCTGAGCCCGTACACGACCCGGCCGATCTCACTCCAGTAGATCGCGCCCGCGCACATCTCGCACGGTTCCGTGCTGGCGTAGAGGGTGCACTCCTGCAGGAACCCGGCGCCGAACTCGCGGCCCGCGAGCCGTATCAGATTGGTCTCCGCATGGCCGGTCGGGTCCCGGTCGGTCACGACGGTGTTCTCCACCTCCAGCAGCACCGCACCGTCGGGGCCGGCCAGCACCGCGCCAAATGGATGGTTCCCGTTCTCGCGCGCCCGGCGCGCGACCTCGATCGCGGCCAGGAGGAGCGGTTCGTCCCGTTTCATACTCCGAGCATATAAGTGTGCCATGCGGGGCCGTTCCGCCCGCCATCCAGGACGGCGAAGGTGCGGCCGTCGGAGATCATCAGGTCGGCATGGGCGAGCCTGCGCCTGCCAGGCTCGCCCACTACAGCCTGTACGGCCCGTACGACCAGATCAGGCACCGGTGAGTTCCAGGGCCAGGGCCGCCAGGCCCTGGGTGCCAGCGCGCAGCGAAGCCAGCGTCACGTACTCGTTCACCTGGTGGGCCATGTGCTCCTCGCCGACCCCGAAGCCGATGGTCGGGATGCCCAGCTCGCCCGCCGTGTACGACCCGTTGGTGCAGAAGCCGTACGACAGGGGTGCGGGGTCGAGACCCACCGAGGCGAGCGCGGACGTGGCGC
Organism: Actinomycetes bacterium; assembly: GCA_025964615.1. Classification (GTDB taxonomy): domain Bacteria; phylum Actinomycetota; class Actinomycetes; order Streptosporangiales; family Streptosporangiaceae; genus RYN-227. The sequence continues at coordinate 4,367 of JAOPYM010000042.1, read as the reverse complement.
CGACGACGAGCGGGCTCGACGCGGAGGTCCACCAAGCGGCCGCGTACTCGGGCACCGAGTAGTCGGCTCCGGTGTAGGTGGTGAAGTCGGCCATCACGGCACCGACTTCGAGTGACGGCTGTTCCAGGAAGGACACCCAGGCGGTGGCCGCCGATTCCCGCAGCAGGGAGCACAGGCTGTCCACGGTCTCGCCCGGCAGGAACCGCGCGTCGAACCTGGCCAGCGCCCTGCCCGGCACGGTGGACACCGACGGGTACGGCCACGAGGTGATGTCGATGCAGGTCACGTCGCGTCGGCCGAGCCTGTCATGGGTCGGCCGGGGGGTCGTGCGGATCACTTCGACCAGCGCGGCGAGCGCCTCCGCCGCGTTGACCCCCTCACCCGAGTGCCCGGCGTGCACGGCCCGTCCGACCACCTCGGCGTAGATCTTGGCCCGGCCCCGCTGGCCGATCATCAGGCGGGTGTCGCTCGGCTCGGTCGTGATCACCATGCTGGGCCCGACCGCCTCGATGGCGGTGGCCAGGGCGGCGCCCTCCATGTGCTCCTCGCAGACGCTGGCGACGACGGCCACCAGTCCGGGGGAGTCCGCCAGCCGGGAGGCGACCGAGCCCACCCCGACAACGGCGGCGGCGATCGAGGCCTTCTGGTCGCAGATCCCCAGCCCGTACAGCTTTCCGTCGGAGATCTCGCCACCGAACGGGTCCACCGTCCAGCGGTCCTTGGAGTGCAGCGGGATGGAGTCGATGTGCCCGTCGATGAGGAGCCGGGGCGCCCCCGGCTCGCCGCGCCCGATCAGGCCGACCGCGTTACCGGCGGCGTCGACGTAGGCCCGCAGCCCGGCGGCCTGCATGGCGGCCACGGTCAGCTCGACGGCGGCCCCTTCGGTGCCCGATTCGCTGGGCGTACTCGCCAGCCCACGGGCGAACTCCACCAGTCTCTCGTTGTCTACAGCGAACATGATGTCTCCTGCCATGTGGTGAGGCCGGCGCTGACGGCGGCCAGCGCACGATCGGTGGCGACGTCCGGTCCGGGCGGGTTGAGATGAGTGCGGACCAGGTCGTACAGGAAGGTCAGTGCGGGACCGGCGGGGACTGTACCGGTCAGGTCGGCGGCGGCGGCCACGCACAGCGCCTCGCAGGCCAGCACGTCGTACGCTCCGGCGATCGCCAGCCGCAGCTGATGCGCGGCGAGGGTGGCGTTGGCGACATGGTCCTCGGAGGCGTCCACCGGCAGCCATCTCGAACTCGCCGGGATCAGCTGCTGGATCTCCAGCAGCCGGGCGGTGGCGGAGGTGGCCAGCAGGGCCAGGCCGAGCCCCTCGCAGGCCAGCCCCTCGGGGGCGTACCGGCCGGACAGCAGTTGCACGGTGCGCTGGCGCGACAGCGCGGCCAGCACGCCGACGGCGGTGGTGGCGGCGTCCAGCGGCAGGCCGAGCGCAGCGGCGTGGAAGTTGCCGCCCGACGCGATGCCATCGTCGACCAGCAGAGGATTGTCGGAGCAGCCGCGCAGCTCGGCATCACAGACATCGCTGAGGATCGTGACCGCGTCCCGCACTGCGCCGTGCACCTGGGGGGCGCACCGCCAGGCGTACGGATCGTGGGGTGCGGTTCTGCGCGGCACCACCCCCTCGGCAGGGAGGCCGGAACGGATGGCGGCGGCGCTGGCGCGGGCACCCGGGTGAGGTTTGGCGCCCGCGATGTCCTCCCGGAATGCCGCGGTGTGGCCACCGGTAGCCTCCACTCCGGCGGCGGCCAGTGCGTCGGCGCATTCGAGCAGAGCACGGGCTCCGGCGACGGCGCAGATCGCGAGTCCGGTGGTGACGGCGGTGCCGTTGACCAGGCTGAGACCGTCCCGGGGACCCAGCTTCAGCGGCGCGAGGCCCGAGGACGCGCCGTCGAGCAGCTCTCCCTCGCCGATCAGGGGCAGCGCCGCGTGTGCGCTGGGTATCAGATCGCCACTGGCCGCCAGGGAACCCGTGGAGGGGATGGAAGGGGCAAGGCCGGCGTTCAGCGCGGTCTTGAGTGAGTCGAGCAGACCGACGGAGGCGCCCGGCCTTCCCGTCGCCAGGCAGGCCAGCTTGGCGACCCAGGCCGCACGGGCCGCCGTCCGGTCCAGGGGTGGTCCGAGGCCGCAGGCGTGGCTGCGCAGCGTGGCCAGCTGGTAGGCGGGCCGGTCCTCCGGGGCGATCGGCACGGCGGATCGAGCCGCGACCTCGGTGGTCACGCCGTATACGGGCTGCCCGGTGGCGAGCAGGGACTCGAAACGGCCGGCGGCCTCCGCGACGCGCTCGCGGACGACCGGGTGGATTTCCAGCTTCGCACCCCGCGCCACCTCAATGGCGATTTTGGCGTCAATGCCACCCGTGCCGAGCACATACATCCTGCATCCGTCCGATCCGCATCCGAGCTCCGATGGAACGTTCCGATCGATGCGAACGTATGCAGGATGTGTTACGTACCCATTTCGAAATGTTACGGAAGCGCCATCACTTGCTGATGTCGGTATGCAGGCGGATCATCGAGACCTTCTAGGCTGACGGGCTCAACCCGATAGATCAATTACCCGGCCGACGTTCGGTGACGCGCCACTAGATCGTTCCCGCTCCGTGATCACCCCGGTGAAAGACAGAGGCTGAGCCACGGTCGGTGTGGCCCGGTGCCGGTGTCACCACCAGGCGATCGACGGCATCCTGCACCGTGTGCGCACAGGGGTGCAGTGGCGTGACCTGCCGGAACGATTCGGGCCGTGGAAGACGGTCTATGAGCGGCACCGGTTGTGCTTGGCCAACGGTACGTGGGAGCGGTTGCTGCAGCAGGTCCAAGCCGAGGCCGGCGCGGCGGGGGAGATCGACTGGGATGTCTCGGTCGGCTCCACCGCGATGTGGGCCCACCAGCACGCGGCCGGCGCTCGTCAGGCGTCCCCGCCGTCCGTCGCCCCCTCAGGGGGCAGTGGTGGTCGGACACCAGACAGAGCTGCCGCTCCAGGGCCGCACCTTCCGCACGCATCCCAGCTCAGAGCCACCGACTCGGAACCAAACCCATCCAACGTAGCCAAAACCAACAGTTCAGACCAAGCTCAGGTCGGCGTACCTGCACCCCTCGCCACCTGCGGAGACACGCTCGGCTGCGATTCGCGCTCCGAACGTTGACACACATTTGGCACAGCCGCCCGAAATGTGGCTATTTTGGGGCCCTGGAGCAGCATCGCCCGACCTGGACGGCCGCTCGCAACAAGAAGGCCCTCCGACCGAGAAACCGCAGGTCAGAGGGCCTTTCAAGGGTGTGGCGGCTGATGGGTTCGAACCATCGTAGGCTGAGCCGGCAGATTTACAGTCTGCTCCCTTTGGCCACTCGGGCAAACCGCCATGACACCGCTCGCGCGGTGGCAGAGGCAAGAATAGCGGACTCCAGGAGCGGTCGCGAATCAGATCCAGCCGCCTGTGGCTACAGCCAGCGCCACTTGCCGTCCTTGGTCTTCTTGCAGGTCAGCGTCCTGCCCTGGGCCGTCGCGCCCTTCTGGTACGGGATCTTGCAGAAGGCACCGCCCTCGACGTTCGTGGCGGTGCCGGCCGCGGCGCCGCTGCGCGTGGTGGCGATCGCCGAGGCTGTGGTCGCCACCGGCACGTCGCCGGAAACGGACGCCGCCTGCGTGGCCTGGTCGTAGCTTGAACAGCCGCTGAGCGCGACTCCTGCGAGTACGGGAACCGCGATGAACTGAAGCCTGCGTGACATTCCGAAAATCCCCCGATGGTCGGTCTTGCCGTCCTGGCAACCCGGTGACTGCGGGCTGCGACACTGGACGGGTGCGCCCTTGGAGCGCACCCACCTCACTAGTCTCGACCTATCTTGATCGTCACACTCCGTAAGGGACAAGCACCGTGGCCGCAGAGAGCTCTTTCGACGTCGTATCCAAGATCGACCGGCAGGAGGTCGACAACGCCCTGAACCAGGCCGTGAAGGAGGTCGGGCACCGGTTCGACTTCAAGGGCACCGGGGCCTCGATCGCCTGGTCCGGGGAGAGCATCAACATCAAGGCCAACACCGAGGAGCGGGCCGCCGCGGTCCTTGACGTCTTCAAGGAGAAGCTGATCAAGCGGAATGTCTCGCTGAAGATCCTGGACGCGGGCGAGGCGAAGCTGTCGGGCAAGGAGTACCTCATGAAGGTGGACCTCAAGGAGGGCATCTCCCAGGACGACGCCAAGAAGATCGGCAAGATCATCCGGGATGAGGGGCCGAAGGGCGTGAAGGCGCAGATCCAGGGCGACGAGCTCCGGGTGAGTTCCAAGAAGAAGGACGACCTCCAGGAGATCATGTCCCTGCTCAAGGGCAAGGACCTCGATGTCGCGCTCCAATTCGTCAATTACCGGT
>JAOPYM010000579.1 GCA_025964615.1 Actinomycetes bacterium | reverse complement strand
GCCGTCATCGGGCACCGGATCGTCCGTCACCCACAGCCCATGCTCCAAGCCCGGCGCCCTGTCCGAAAACCGCGACTCCGGGGTGATGAACTGGCCGGGCGGCAGCCCGTCCGGCGGGTCCCACGTCATGCTGCCCTTTCCGCTTCCGTGAGGCATACCGAGATGAGCACGTTATCCCGGAACCGCCCGGCTAAGGAACGCCAGGCAGCCAATGCGCGCGCTCGTTCCACAGCACGGCATCCGCTCCGCCTGTTGCACGGGACCGCAGCGCAGACGCAACCGGTCCTGCCCCCGGGCTCTTGCGCCTCATGCCCTGTGGAGAACACCCGGCCCGCGACACGCGGCGCAGAACTACACAATCGGAGCGCGAACACACGGACGACACCGCGCTCGTAATCGGCTCATTTCAGTCCCGTAGTGTTCCCGCGCTCCGTGATCACATCTGGTCAGCTCCGGGAAGTGCCCCGATCCCCTCCTTCCCCTCATCTGGTGGAGCATGGCTTGTCCGGCAGGCGGCGAATGGCCGGCGGATGGTCCGACCGCTGCTGGTCGGGCTCCCGTCGAGATCGCGGAGCAGCGGGCTGATGGTCCCCCGATCGGCTTGCCGACTGGTGATCATCTCGACGATGGCGCGCTATGGAGACAGCCCAGCTGGCAGGCCTCGCAGCCATGGGCCGTCTTGGCCGCGGTCGTGGGACGGGACCCGTCCTGCGTAGTAGCTGATGCTCAGGTGGCGCGAACGCCGCCACAGCGCCGCGGTCGCGTTCCGGGAAATGAAGCGCCGCGTTACAAGAGGCTATCAATGTGGCGATTGGTGGATCTGATCAAACGGCTAGTGCTTGTTTGTAGAGCATCCTCAATCTCGGCATGTCTCTTGGGGTGTCCACGGTCCGCGCTTCGCGGTATATTCACTGTCACCGTCACGGCAGCTTGCTCCACGAAGAGGCGGCCCAATGAATCACATTCTTTTCGCGATAGGTTCCAATAGTACGGCACCCGCTGGCTATGATCGGGGAGGGGCGTTCCTGTATCTGCTGGTCGGGGTATTTGCCCTGCTGTGCACTCTACTCCTTGCCCGCTTCAGGATTACCGTGTCCGCAGTCTTTCGGCGCCCCTTTCGCGAACGAACTATAATCGCAAGGACGGGCGGCCGATTTTATCTTTATCCGGAGGGGGAACCGCCCCCGGACGACCCTGATGATAATCAGGAAAAAGACGATCCCGAGAAGCCGGATCCCGATAGTCCGGGCACAGGCAAGCCGGTAACTAAAGCCCGCGTTACTCCTCCCAAGCCGCGCGGGCGGAAAACCGGACGGGAGGAGCGGGTCCGTGGTCACTAAGAGGGCCAAGGGCCGGTCCGGGACTCGGGCTGTGCGCAATATGCAAGTTCAAGGCAAGGACCCTCATGAATCGGACCTTGATCAAGAGGTGAAGCAGGTGGGCCTTGTTGCACCACACTTTCGGATAGTATTTGTTTCTGTTGTCGCCATAACAGTCTCGCTCTTGATAATTGACATGATCCTCGTCCTGGCATTGCGTAATCCAAGCACGCAAGCGCAGAGCTTGATGGACTTGTGCTCCAGGCTGGCGACCATCGGCTTCGGCGCAATTATTGGGCTGCTTGGAGGTAAGGCAACGTGACGGAGATGGTCACGCTGGGACAGGGCACGACGCTCCTGTATGAGGAGGCCCTTGGGGGTGCGGTGAAGCCAAAGCCGGACGCCCGATGCCTGCAGCCACCTGACCCATAATCCGGCCGGGTAAGGCGCCTTCGACACGCTCGATACTAGGAGCCGTCAGGGCACGTCTAGCCCGGAGCCGGTGATCTGCGCGCATCTTAGAACTGGTGCGGCACCGATTACAGCCCGCTCCTAATCGGTAGGAGGCCTCCTCACGGGGAAGGCGACCGATCTGCTATCCCCTCCGGTGAGGGCGGACGGCTAGGACGCCCTGTTCGGCCACCAGTGCGTTCAGTTCGAGGACGGACCCGGAGCGTACTGGCTCGCACGGATCTCGGGCCGCCTCCGACTGTGCCTACCGGCATAGGATGCGCAAGGCAGTCGACTGACTGGCTATGGGATCAGCCCTGGCGCGCACGAGGAGGACGGACATTCCTGCCACCATCGATGTCCGTCCGGTGATCAGCCGCGCTGACATGGTTGCGCGAGGGGTGTCGCGGCAGTCTCTGTACCTGTGGTATCGCGATCGTGAGGTCAACGGCTTTCCTGAGGTGGCTGGGCGGATCGGGCGGACCGATTACTGGTATGAGGATGACTGGGCCGCCTGGCTGGAGAGTCATCTCCGGGAACGAGTCGGGACCCTGACTCAGGTCAGTCGGGGTGGCGACCCGGACGAGCTGGTCGATGCTGACGAAGCGGCCCGGATTATGGGTTATGCCAGTGGGTACGTGATCCACGCTCGTCGGCGTGACGGTGCCTTTCCTGAGCCTGATGATGTGCGGACCGGCGGCAGGGGGCGGCCTGCTCCGGTGTGGCGGCGTTCAACGGTCTGGACTGCTGCCGACAGCCGTAAGCCGGTCGGTGGCGCGGGACGTCCTGGGGCTTCGGGCAAGCCGGCGAAGCCGCATCCGTACGCGGGCGACCCGCGCCTGGGCGTCGTGCTTGCCATCCTTCAGTCGGGGGCCGAGCCGTCCTCACTGCGCTTGGCCAGTGAGTGGGGCGTTAGCCAGCGCACTGCCGAGCGCGTCATTAGGGCCGCTCGGGAACTCTCCGACACCTGACTTCGTGCCGTTGCCACGGCAACACGTTGACTGTCCAATTTTAGTGAGCTATTTTTTACATGTCGGTCGAAGGACAGCCGATCGGCAGCGGGACGTAGAGCCAGGGAGGCAACCATCATGACCAGCCCGATCCCCGTCCAGCGCCTCATCACCGGTGGGGCGCTGCGGCGGTCTCGCGAAGACTGCGGCCTTCCCCTCGACGAGGCTGCGGCCATCTTGAATTGCGATCGCTCCAAGGTCAGCCGGATCGAGACCGGCCAGCGGGGTATTCGCGCCGAAGAGCTTCATGCGCTGCTTGACGCGTATGGCGTGGACACGGCGATCCGGGACGCCCTGACGGCCATCACTGGATCGCGAAGGACGAAAGGGTGGTGGTCGGGGTACGGCGACGAACTCCCGGAGGCACGTCGCGAGTACCTGCAGATCGAGGGGGCCGCCTCGGCGATCAGCTTCTATGAGGTCTCCCAGGTGCCCGACCTGCTGCAGACGGCGGAGTACGCCCTCGCTCTGGCCGAGGCCGACCTAGGTCTGCCCGAGGACGCCGACCGCACCCGCGCCCTCGAGGGACTGCAGGCCAGGCAGCAGGGATTCTGGGATGGCGAGCAGCCCCTCACGGTGGTCATCAGCGAGGCCGCGCTCCTCCAGGTAGTCGGCGGGCAGGCAGTCATGCGCTCACAGCTTGAGTACCTTGCCGACTTGGCTAGGTCGGGGCGGGTGCTCTTCCATGTGCTGCCGTTCGGGGCGCTGGGACGCCCGGCTCCGGGCCTTGGGTCCATGAGCATCCTGCACGTCGGCGCGGCACCCGGCATCACCGTGGTGTACCTGGCCAACGCCTCGGGCGGGCATTTCCTGACCAGCCCGGAAGCGACTAGGACGCACTACGCGACCTTTGAGCAACTGCGGGTGTACGCGCACTCGACAGGCCGTTCCGCCGCATTGCTCAGCGAGCTCGCGGCGGCGTAGGGGGCGGCGACGCGTGGCGGGTCCGTTCGGATGGGGATCCGGAGGCCTTAGCCCATCGCATGCAGGAACAGAGTCCGGACGGAGGGTTCGATGACCATGAACGCCGACAAGCTCACCCGGGTGACCGCGGTCCTCGCGGCAGTGGCGGTGACGGCCGTGGCGGCGATGATCTCCTACGAGCACACCGTGGACGTCGTCACCAGGCACGGCGCAGCCGGCCTGACCGGCCACCTGTACTCGGTCGTCATCGACGGTCCGATCGTCGTCGCGTCCATGGTGATCGCCGACAGCGCCCGGCGGCGCATCCCGGCGGGAGCGCTCGCGTGGATGATGCTCGCCGCCGGCATCGTGGCGACCATCACCGTGAACCTGCTGTCCGGCACCGAGTACGGGATCCTCGGCTCGATCATCGCCGCGTGGCCCGCCGCCGCGTTCGCCGGCACCTACGAGCTCCTCATGACCCTCGTACGCCGGACCGCCAGGCGCGAGGCCGACCCGGACAAGAGTAGGGCCGACCTCGCGGTCGTACCAGTCGAGACCGGGACTGGGGAAGGACGGTCCTTGCCTGTACCAGAGCCGTTGAAGCCTGCGGTTCAGGACCTTCAAGAATTGCTCGGCCGGGCGCGGCTTCTGGATGCGGAGCACCGCATGGCCAAGGACGGCAAGCCGATCAGCCGCGAGAACCTTCGGCGGGGGCTTCGCACGTCGACCGAGCGGGCCGACCGGATCATCAAGATCATTCGCGCCGAGGCTAGACAGGGAGCCGAAGTCGCGCGCGAGACGGTTCCCGAGCCTAGCCTGGAGGGACTCGCCCCCGCTGCCTGACCAGTCTCCGGGAGGGCCACGCTGAATGTCCGCCAACCCGCCAGGCCCGCTTGACCGGGTCCGCGCGCTACTCGTCTCGGCCGAAGTCGACGGCATCACCCCTCGCGACGCTGAGGCTCTTACCGCCAAGGCCACCGGCCTGCTGGCCCAGTACGGCCTGGATCGTGTCCGCGTGGCCGAGGCCGACCTGGTCACGGACCTGGTCGTTGATCTGGACAACCCGGGGGCGAATGTCCAGGCCTATCTCCTGGCGCACCTGGCCGAGGCTCTGCGGTGCGAGGCCATCGAGATCGCCCGGCTCGGGCCTGCCGCTCGCCTCCACCTGTTCGGGTACGCGAGTGACATCGAGCGGACCGAGATCCTAGACACCAGCCCTGATCACCCAGATGTCCCGCACCCTCGCCGCCCAGGAGGTCCCGGCCGCAGTAGGCCGTGTGCGGGCCTGGCGTAGGTCGTGGATGCTCGGCTGGGCTACCTCCGCGGTCGCACGCGTCGAGGCCGCCGAAGCCCGGGCCGCTGACGAGGCTGACGTCCTGGAACTTGCGATCGCCCTGCGCGAGCGCGGTGCCCTCGTCCGCCGCGGCGCTGACGAGACATACCCGCGCACCAGTGAAACGCGCCAGAGGTACACCGCTGTGAGCGGCTATGACGCCGGCTACACCCACGGCCAAGAATCCGACGTTTAGTTCCTTCAATCAATTCATCCTGAACGGAGTTGCACATTCGGGTCCGAACGCAGACTCGCCGACTAGCTTCAGCTGATCTAGTGCCGCCGAGACTTGCTGTTAGGCGGCACACCGTCGTGAGCGAAACAGGCGTCACTTATGACGAACCATCTCGTCGTTTACGTTGCTCGTGGGTGTCCGCCGCGCTCATCCTGTCGCCGGGCTGCTCACCATGGCCCTCTGGTCGGAGCACTCTCACCGCAGCCGCACTGTCCGTCATGATCACTGAGGTTCGCTAATGGCGGGTGGGCTTGCCTTTGCGAGGCCTCACTTTCTGCGCGACAAGGGCGATCCGTTGCCTGGCGCTGAAAGGTAGGTCGCGTCGCTGGCGGAGGTCAAGTAGTGCGTCGATCTCGCGATGCGACGCGAGGATGTCGATCGCATAAGAGCGGGTCTCGTCGCTAGCGTCAAGTGCGAGAATGATCGACTGCAAATCCTCTACGTAGCGCATCTGGGTGAGCAGCTGGGTCGCGGTCCCCCGGGCGTCGCCCGTCGAGTTCGGATCGGTGGCTAGGTGCGCGAGCAGTCGCGTGCCGCGCGAATCGCCGAGCCGGGCGAGAAAGAACGCCGCCCTCCGGCGGGTGTATGAGTCGACCGACTCATCGCCGACGAGCGCAACGAGGACCTCCGCGCCGCGCGGGTCGGCCAGCCAGGCCGTCTGCTCGGCGGCCCAGCAGCGCACGGTGCTGTCGATGTCGGCGTCCTCGGCGAGGACGCCGAGCTCGTCCACCGCGCCCTGAAAGGCCACTGAGGTAATCGCCTGACGGCGCACATGAAACGGGCTGTGCGCATCGCTGGTAACAGTGACCAGGTTCCTAGTGGCCGCCGGGTCCCTGAACTGGGCGAGCGCGTAAGCCGCCATCTTACGGACCTCGGACTCCACTGTCGCCGAGCTGTCCGCGAGCTGCGCGCGCACACCGAGGGCGACATCCAAATCGCCGGAGTGGAGGATGCCCCTTGGCGCCTGCGGCAGCTTTCGGACAAGCAACTTGAGGAACCTCCCGGCTTCGGGGTCACTTACGGAGCGCAGCAGTCTGGTCGCTCTGAGCCTGGATTTCTCAGGAGCCGCCTGGTTAGCGCTAACGGTTCGCAGGAAGTTCGTGCCGCGTGAGTCGTCGGCACGGGCAAGGGATACTGCAGCGTCGCACCTCGACTGCAGGCTCTGCGCCAGATCGCGCATGAGCTCAACAAGTACCTCGTTACCACGCTTATTGCCTAGTCGGGCAACTATCTCAGCCGAATAACGGCGAAGGGCGACTGCCCTCATCGGATCGACCGCTTATGAGCAGATTAGCTCCAACCTGCGAGCTATCGCCTTTTCACGCAGAGGGTCCTGGCTAGCACTTGGCGCGTTCACGCTGGCATCGACGACAGCCTCAATTCCCTCGTCGCGGCCCATCCGGTCGAGCAGGTACTCACCGGCGGCTTTGGCACCGAGTTGCATGCCCTTATAGCATATAACTAGCCTGGATGAGCAACATGTGATACAGCACACGCTGCGGCAAGCCCCGTAATGGGATTGAGCTGCATGAGGAAGGACCCGCGCCCATGGCCCTCAGCGACAAGATCGGCACCGACTCCCGGCGCGTCAGCAACTACGAAACTGGCAAGATCACTCTGTCCTGGGACGCCGTGGTGCACACCGCCCAAGCCCCCAATATGTCGATCGACCGATTGTTCATGGACGACATCCCACGCCGCCCCCAGCACACCAACGAGCACAACCTCGGCGACCGCCTCGGCGACCAAGCGGAACTCTCCCACGGCGGCCTCGCGCCACTCCTGGACATGCCCCACGCCGTCGCCACCAAGAACCGGATTAAGACTTTCGCCGGCGGCACCAGATGACCACGATGACGGCGCCCGGCACGGTGCCTGAACGGCAGATTAGAGCCCTGTTCACCGAGGGCACCGTCACCGTCTACCAGGCCTACTCGCCCGAGATCGCCGATCGGGCTCTTGCCGCCGGCACCTTCGTGCCGCCGTTCCGGCTGGGCCGGATGACCTGGATCAAGCCATCGTTCCTGTGGATGATGCACCGGTCGGGCTGGGCCACCAAGCCCGGCCAAGAGCGCGTGCTGGCCATCCAGATCACCCGGGGCGGTTTCGAATGGGCACTCAGCCACGCCGCCCTCAGCCATTACGAGCCGGGCACCTATGCCAGCCAGCAGCAGTGGGCCGATAGGAAGCTCGCCAGCCCGGTGCGCATCCAGTGGGACCCCGAGCGGTCGCTTCTCCTCCAGTCGCTGCCCTGGCGGTCCATCCAGATCGGCCTTTCCGGTCAGGCTGCCACCAAGTACATCCGCGAATGGATCACCAGCTTGGCCGACATCACGGCCGCCACTCACGAGATCCGCGACCTAGTCGCCGCCGGGGATTTGACTGCAGCACGGACGAAGCTCCCCGCCGAGCGGCCTTATCCTCTGCCGACCAGCCTCCAGACCGCCATAGGAGCAGGCTAACCCTTCCGGGGCAACCGCCCCTGCTACCTACTTCCGAAGCTGGGCAGCCGCGTACGGCGGGACCCACCGGTCAAAGTGCACCAGAGCATCGATCGAAGCGGGAACAAGCCGAGATATTCTCCTAACAGGCTTACCCGCTGCCGTCGTCAATCAGTGTGCGGATCGGCGCAATATCATGCCGGTCGTCGGCCGACTGGATCTACAACTGATCACGGCGCGCCAGCTGCTTCTTGGCGTTCTCGCGAACGATCTCATCCGGTTCGTCCAGCAACCGCCTTAGTGCCTGCTCCGCTTCCGGCCCCGGCGTCTTGCCCAACCCCCAGATCGCCTTGCGTGCCAATCCGCGGTTCTCATCCCAGTCCAGATAGTCCGGGATCCACCACGCCAAGTGGTACAAGGCATTGACAGCCGCCGACGTTCGCAGGGCTTCCAATCCGTTAGCCACGTCCTCGTGGCTGCGATGCCAGTCCGCTGACGCGAGCTCCACGAATAGCTCAAGATGGTCCATCGTGAGGCCGAACGTTCCGCATACGTACAGCGCGAGGCCGACCTCTAGCCCGTCCTTACGCTCGACCGCGTCACGGAGCAGGCGAAGCCCGAGCGCGATCCCGTCCGTCGCCCCGAAATGGCACAGGACGTCCTCAGGCGTATTCTTTCTGCCTTTTTGTGGCACGAACGTCAAACCAATGATCACCTGCTGGTCCTCAGGCGTCACGGAGCACCTCCGACGGCATCGAAGCCAACAATACCGTCATTGAATATGTCCAATCCGGGTCCACTGCCTAGACCGATGTTAATCTGCTGCTCTCGCCAACCTGGTCCCTTCAGCGACTCTGTCTTGAAGTATGCGTTTGTTGTCTTCCATCCCTTAGCTACCAGAGGCATGTCCGGGTATGTTGCGACTGTGTTCGGCGTCCCGTCCGAAACTCCGATACCCGAGAGAGCGTCCGTCGTACCAGGCTCCAGGGCGAACTTTACAAGCACGTCGCCATAAGATTCCGAGAACCCTTGAGTTGGCGATATCATCGTCTCTCCCGAGGTTGACGGAAGACGGCCTGTGGCCACCAACTGATTATAGTCATCCGTACTCATACCTCGATAATATGTCTCATTCGCCGATCCCGACGACCCCGAAGGTACCGCTGGTGCCGCATCTTCCTCCACGGAGAGGTCGCCATCCGCCATGATCCCTGGGTTAGATATTCCGGCGAAGTAGATCGTCTGGATTACTGCCGCGAAGGCGGCGGGGCACGCCTGCTTGTCAGACTGGCATATTTCCTCCCATCCCACGAATTCCCCGTGTACCCCACCGTACCTTGCTATCGCCGGTGGTCCATTGCGGACCCAGCGACCGTATGCGGCGACCATGGCGCTGTAGTACGGGTCGCTGGTCTCGACGGTGACGTGGGGGGAGACGTGGACGGGGGTGCTTCCGTCGCCACTGCTGTTGCCACTGCTGCCAGTGCCATTGCCGCCTGTGCCGCCACTGCCACTGCCACTGCCACTGCCAACGGTGACATACGTGGACTGGCAGTCTCCGAGCATTTCACAAGGGCTGGGAGGGGGCGGGGGCGGCGGCCCGGGCTCGACGCAGGGGTCTCCCGGGAGGCACGTGGAGGTGCCAGTGGGGTCGCTCAGCGAGGTCGGGTCGTCGAGGGAGTAGGCGTAGGCGTTGAGGTCTTGCGGGTCGTAGGGGTTCAGCAGCGCATCGGGCGAGATGAACGAGGAGGAGGCGGGGTTGTACTGGCGGGCGCCGAGGTCCTCCAGGCCAGTGCCCGTGTCGGTGCTGCCGCCGACGAAGCCGTGGGTGTCGACGGTGCCGGAACCACCGCTGACCAGGCTGGTATCGGTGCTGGGCCAGGCGGTCGGCGTGCTGCCGACGGGGTTGCCGTAGGGGTCGTAGTACCGGTAGGTGACCGCCAGGCTGCCCGAGTCAATGGCGACGGTGGCGGTGCCCTGCTGGTTGCCGGCCAGGTAGTCGACGTTGCCGGCGGATGTGCGGGCGGCGATGGTGACGCCGCCGAGGGTGTAGTAGCGGGTGCTGCTGTAGGTGGTGGTTCCGGTGGTGGTCTCGGTGAGGGTCTCGCCAGGCAGGTACAGGCTGGCAGTGTCGGCGGCCCCGTCAGTCTGTAGCAGCAGGTTGCTGCCGGCGTCGTAGACGTAGGACGTGGTGCCGGGAGTGGCACCGCCGGTGGTGGTGACGGAGGACAGCTGGCCCTGGTCGTTCCATTTCAGGGCCTGGCTGGTGTCAGAGCCGGTGGTGCTGGTGAGGTGGCCGGCCTGGTCGTAGGTGTAGGACGTGGCTGGGGTGGTGAAGCCCTGCGGGCCTGTGCCGGTGGCGGCGTGCGGCGGCTGGCCCGCGGCGGCTGGCTGGCCGGACTGGTAGGCGGTGGAGCCGGGTGCGGGGAAGGCTTCCTGGGTGACGGTCGCTGATCCGGTCGGCGGGGTGGACGTGACCGAGGTGAGGTTCCCGGTGACGTCGTAGGAGTACTGCTCCCAGTAGGGGGCTGCGGCGGCGGCCTCGGAAGCTGGTATCGACGAGCCGCCGGACGGCCCGGTGCTCGCGCACCCGGTCGACGGCAGGGTGCCCTGGGACCAGGCTGCGTCCAGTCGTCCGAGGTAGTCGTAGTTGAAGCACTGCACCTGGGCCGGGCCGTTGGCGGGGGTGTCAGCCTCGGCGGTGATCAGCCCGGCGTTTTCGTAGGTGTAGGTCGTGTTGTCGATGGTGACCGGGGTGGTCCCGGTCTGGACCTCGCTACTGTGAAGCCGGTTGGTGGCCTCATCGTAGGTGTTGTGGATCCACGCGGGTTCGGTGGTAGTGCCGAGGGCGTATTCCTGCGGCTGGCCTAGCTCGGTGTAGGCGGTGGAGGTGACGTAGTCCCACAGGCCTGACTCGAGGCTGGCCGGCTCGTCGGCGGCGTCGTAGCCGGTGCTGACCGTCTCGGCTGGCAGTCCGCCCGCCGCCGGGTAGCTGACGGTGGACAGCTGGTCGGCGTAGGTGGTGTACCCGTAGAGTTCCTTGTAGGTGCCGGCCCAGGTGCCCGCGCTGACCTTGACCTGGGTGCCCTGGGGCAGCCCGTAGGCGTTGTAGCCGGTGACCGACTCGGTGTAGCTGGTGCCGCCGGTGCCGCCGGTGTAGGAGATCGACTGGTACGGCTGGCCGGCGGCCAGGGTGTCATAGCTCCAGGCGGCTACCTCGTCAGAGCCGGCCTCGGCGGCGCCGCCGGTGGTGTCGTACTTGGCGGTCTTGCGGTTAGCGGCGTCGTAGGTGTAGCTGGTGGTCGTGCTGCCGCTGGCGCCGAACCCTTCCTGCGTGACTGACAGCAGGTTGCCGTTGGGGTCATAGCTGCTGGTGGTGTCCCCTGCGTCGGGGTCGGCCGCGGACGTCTGGTTTCCAGACAGATCGTAGCCGTAGGTCCAGGCGTCCTTCCCGGTCGCGTCGGTGACGGTCTTCAGCTGCCCGGCCGGGGTGTATGTGTAGGCGGTCTCGTCCCAGCCGGAGGGTCCCGCGGAGGATGCGGTGCCGGGCGCGGGCGGCGTGGCCGGCGGGGTGGCCGCGTGGTACTGGTAGATGTAGCTGGTCTTGCCGACGCCGTTGACGTAGGTGGTGGTCGCGGTGCCGCCCGCGGGCGGCGTGACGGTGGTGTAGTTGCCGCCGTAGCTGGTGTCGGTTTCCCATTCCTCTTTAGCCAGGCTGTACGCGATCTGCCTGGTGACCCGCCCGGCCCCGTCGTAGACGTAGCCGGTCTGCGAGGGTACGTCGCCGTCGGGAGCGGCGACCAGGTTGGCCGTCGGCAGGCCAGAGGTGGTGTAGGCGTTGGAGACGACCTGCTGCCAGCCATCGGAGTTGTAGTAGATGTCGGTGATGTTGGTGTTGCCGTCGGCGGTCTCGTCCTGGGTCTCGGCCTGCCGGCCGAGCGAGTCGTACAGGGTTTCGGACGTGAGGGTGTTCCCGGCGCTGTCGAGGGAGGTGGTGGTGACGACCGCGGGCGTGAGGTGGTTGGCGGGGATGGTGTAGCTGAACTTCTCGTCCGCGGGCCCGGCGGTGGAGTGCCCGGGGGTCCAGACTGCGGTCAGCCGGCCGAGGGCATCGTAGGTCTTGGTGGTGGCCCAGCCTGCCGGGTTGGTGACGGTCAGCGGCAGCTCGCGGGCCGGGTTGTAGGTCGTGGTGGTGGCGTGGCCCAGCGGGTCGGTCACCTTGATGGTGGTCGGTTCGGCGCCGGTCGCCGGGGTGTAGGTGGTGCTGGTCGGGCTGGCTGTCTTCCCGGCTGCTATCGCGGCGATGGCGTTGGCGTCCAGGGCCGTGAGCACGCGGCCGTACTGGTCGAAGGTGGCCTCCGCCGCCGGGGTGAACACCTCCGACGTGCCGTACGACGTGGCCTTCGCGACCTCGGTCACGTTGCCCATGGTCGGGGCCGTGGTGAGGGAAGTCGCGCCGTCGTAGTAGTCCTCCGTGTCGGAGACCAGGGCGGACTTCGCCGGGGTCCCGGATACCGGGCACTGCGATGGCGGCACGGAGGTGACGGTCACCCGCTCGGGCCGGGTGAGCAGCGTCGCTGACGAGGTGTAGGTGGTCTGGGTGCAGGTGTCCTCGGTGCCATCCCCGGCGGCCCCGTTGTCGTAGGCGTCCGGGGCGCTGGCCTCAGAGGTGACCCGCCCGTGGGAGTCGTGGGCGTAGATGACGTCGGCTTCCCGGTACCCGCCGGAGGCAAGCCGGGTGAACGCCTGCGTTTCCGCGGTCCCCGTCATGTACGCCGTCAGCGCGGGCAGTGGGGTGGGCTGCGACTGGGTCGCGGTGGCGGCCGACGTCCAGGGGGTGCTGATGGTGTCGGTGATGTCCTGGCCGCCCGCGCCGTCATAGGTGACATTCTCGAACTCTGTCCCGGCGAACTGGTCGGAGTCGGTCACGGTGACCTTGACGCCACCGACAGTGGCGGTCAGCGACGCGGACGTCACGGGGCTGCCGTTCTGGTAGTCGCCGTTCATGCCCTGGAAGTAGGTGCTCGCCTGCTCGGTGACCGGGTCGCCGGCCGCGGCGTCGCCGGTCTCGGTGGTCACGGTCTGGAAGCCGCGCCACTGGTCCCAGGTCCGCTGGCTGGACCGGGTCAGGGAGTCGTCGTCATAATGCCAGGCGGCGCCGCTGTAGCTGTAGCTCGTGACGACCTGGACCGTGCCGCCGACGGTGTTGGACTGGGTGATGGCGGAGACGACGTACTTGTTGAACCAGTCCTCGCGCTGGGTCCCGTTCGGCGGCGTCCAGAACACCGGGTAGCACAGCAGCTTGTTGGCGTCCGCGGCCGGGAACGAGCCGGAGGTGCACGAAGAAGGCGGCGTGTCGTAGGTGACGGTAATGGTGCCGCCGGTCTCGGTAGTAACGCTCCCGATCCGGTTGCGGGGGATCATCGAGTAGCCGTCTTGCAGGTTCGTGGCCGTCGCGACCCGGTTGTCCATGCCCGCGCCCGTGCTGCCGAACACCACCGGCGGCACCAGCGGCGTGCTGCCGGTCTCGCCCGTCGCCTGGGTGATGGAATCCAGCCACAGCGGGGCCGGCGACGTCGCTCCGGTCGACAGGTACTCCTGATGCAGCGTCCATGAGTCCACCGCGGCCTCGGTGGTGCCCTCCAGGGTGCTGGTCGCGATCGTGGTCAGCTGGTACTTGTCCCAGAACGTCGGCGAGATCACGCTGCACGCCGCGCCCGAGGCGCAGGCCAGGTCCTGGCTACTGCCGGTCGGCACGTCGGTGCGGCCCGCGGACGCGGTGAAGGTGACCTGCGCCGCCGGGGTGCCGTAGCCGCTGGAGGAGCGCAGCCCGTAGTAGATGTACTGCGGCACGCCGCCCTGGGTGTAGGAGGCGGTCGCCTTCGTCCCGTTGTCGGCGGCGTAGTAGTTCGTCTCGGACTGGTAGTAGTAGGCCATCGCGTCGCCGTGCGGGTCGGTGACCCAGTCCAGGTTCCACCGCCATGCCTGGTTGCACTTAGCCAACGAGAACGTCGCGTTGTAGCACGGCTGCCCCGACGCCGTCGCGTACACAGGGGCTGTGAACACACTGCCGGTCGCCTTGTCCCCTGACGCGTACCCGGGAAGCTCGCTCAGCCCGAAGTAATAGGCCGTCCCGTCCGGCGCGGTGACGATCCAGTAGTCGTCGTCGTGGGTGCCGTTGGCACCCGATCCCGTGGTGTAGGTGACTGTGTAGCCGTTGTCCGCCTCGGCGTGCCACCCGTTGACCGGGTCATCGACCAGCGTGGTCGTCACGCCGCCCAGGGACAGCGTGGTCACGTCGTTCGATGACCAGCACAGGTCGCCGGTCTTTGTCGGGCCGGACGGGTTCTGCCCGCAGGACTGGTAGTCCCGCTCGATGTAGCCCGGCTCGTAGTCCCAGCCATCGCCGATCCAGGACGCCTGGTTATTCGTTGACGAGGTGAGGCCGTCCACCCCCTGGGAGTTGTAGTCCAGGCTGATCGACGGCTGCAGGGCGCCCGGCACCGGCGGCACCTGGATGGGGTAGGAGTAGGTGAACGCGCCCGACGACCCGCCGGTGCTCCACTCCCCTGCCTCCGACAGCGGCGTCGCCGTGAAGTTGCCGCCTGACCCCGACGCCGAGGTCGCGGTCGCCAGCACCACCCCGGGGGCCGCGGCGACGTCGGAGCCCGCCGCCCCCTGGGCATGAGCCGGGGACTGCG
>JAOPYM010000508.1 GCA_025964615.1 Actinomycetes bacterium | reverse complement strand
ACGCCACGGCTCAACGTGTCTGGAGGAGGTGGTCGAGGACCCGGGCGGCGGCGGAGCCATCGTCGTGGGGGCAGTACTTGGCTGCGAACGCGTCGTAGGCGGCGGTTCGCGGAAGTGGGCTGCGGAGGGCTTCGACGACCTCGTCGGTGGTGCGCAGCAGCGGCCCCGGGGCCTCGGCCTCGAAGTCGAAGTAGAAGCCCCGGACATGGTCGCGGTACCACTCCAGGTCGTAGGTGTAGAAGAGCATCGGCTTCCCGGTCACCGCGAAGTCGAACATGGCCGAGGAATAGTCGGTCACCATGACGTCGGCTGCGAGATACAACTCGGTGATATCGGGGTAGGTGGACACATCGATCACGAACTCGCCCATGGCGGAGACCGCGGCGCGGTCGTTCACCAGGTAGTGGGAGCGCAGCAGGACCACATGGTCATCGCCGAGGGCGGCCTGCAGCCGGGCCAGGTCGAGCGCCAGTGAGAACCCCCGCATGCCCACGATGATGTGCAGATCGTCCCGCCAGGTCGGCGCGTACAGCACGACCCGCCTGCCGGGCGGGATCCCGAGCCGGGCCCGCACCGACGCGCCGAGTTCCGGGCCCGCGGACAGCAGGTCGTTGCGCGGGTACCCGCTCTCCAGTACCTCCCCGTCGTACCCGAAGGCCCTCTGGAACAGCGGCGTGGAGAACGCGTTCTGCGACAGCAGCAGGTCCCACTGCGGCACATCGTGCTCCATCCAGGAGATCCCCCTGACCCGCTGATAGGACATGTCGAAGACGTCGTAACCGACCCGCTTCAGCGGGGTCCCGTGCCAGCACTGCACGTAGGTCTGCCCCTCGCGCTTACTGAACCAGCGCTCCAAGGCCGTGTTGCCGATCACGTACCGGGCGCGGGCCAGCGCCTCGTGGTACTCGTGGCTCCCCCTCAGCACCATGGTGGCGCCCGGCACGTTGAACTGCCCGTCCCGGCACACCCACACGCAGGAGAGCCCCAGGTCACGGCGGCGCAGCTCCTCGAAGATCCCCCGCGGGTTGCAGGAGAACTGCCGCCCCTTGTACGCGTCGAAGAGCACCGTGTCCCGCAGTCCCTGCCGGCGGTACGAGGGGTAGGCGGCGGTCTGCAGCATGCGCTGGGCATAGGGGCCACGTTCGTCCGGGCCCAGCGCCGTGCGCACCGAGAGCCGCAGCCACCCCCTCTGGTACACGCGAAGGGCGACCTCGTGCGTGGAGTTCACCCGCGGGCCCGGCAGATCCCGGATCGCCGAGCGCGCCACGGCGAGCGGAACGCCACCGGCATGCAGGTTCCACCGCCCGCTCTCCAGCGGCCGTTCACCGCCGAACGAGGGCATCCGCCCCGGCGCGAGGACCGCAGTGAACCGCTCCCCCTCCCAGCGCACCGCGACCCGGTGCTCGATACCGGACCGGCAGCGCAGCACCAGCTCGCCTGGCCGGTCGGATCCGCAGAACGTCCCCGAAAGGGCCAGGTCGGAGGCGGTGGCCCAGTCCGCCCCGGTGACGACGAGCCGTGCCACCCGCGACAAGCCCCGCACGACCCCGTTCCGGGAGACGGTCAGCGCGAACTCCCCGCCAGGGACGGGATACCGCGCCTCGTCGCAGGCCAGAACCGGTGCCAGTCCCCCTGCCAAGGTGAGGCTCCACTCGTCGGTGGAGGAGGTGGCGGAGACGGCCAGCTCCGCCAGCGGCAGACGCGCCACGAAGACGCCGTCCGGCCCCGGGACGATGGCGGCGTCCACCTGCTGCCCCTTCCGGGCGGCGACGAGCACCGGTCCGGGCGGCACTGCGGACCAGCCGGACAATTCGAGTGCGCCGTCCGCCACCCGGTGACCGGTGATGGACGCGGTGACGTGCACGACCCTGATCAGAAACCGTTCGTCCGCGGTGGTCGGCTGCACCCGTACCCCCGGCGCGACCTCCCGCCCGGCCGGCCACTGCTCGCCATGGTCGCGCGGGTTGCCGAGGGTACGGTGGCGATGGATTCCCGGCGCCGACACATCCACGCGCAGCTTCCAGTCCGCCTCCTGCCAGCGGCCGAGCAGCTTCAGCGCCGACGGGTCCAGGTCGGCCGTGAAGCCCGACCAGTCATACGACACCGCGGACTGGCCGGACTGCGCGGTCACCTCGGGCCGCGCCTCCCGCTGGATCGGCAGCCGCATCCAGCGTGGCACCGAGACCCTTCCGACCTGGTGACGGGTCACCAGCCAGACGCGGATCCGCAGGTCCTCGGGGGCCGAGACCGGCAGCCCCGACAGAAGGGCATGGCCCTCGATCCGGAGCCGGTCGCCCACCCAGCGAACCCGGTCGACGCCGGCCTCGACCTTGATCTCGTCGGTGACGTCGAAGATCTCGTCGGGCACGCCGTTCCTGAAGCAGGGGTACGAGACGTACCAGCGCCGTCCCTCCCTGACCAGGGGAGCCTCCCGGAGCCCGCCGAGGTGCCGGAAGCGCAGCACCTCGCCCAGCTCGGCGGTCATGCCCGCGCCGAGCAGGTGCAGGGTGAGCCGGTTGAAGGCGGGCAGTTTCGCGATCACCTCGGGAGCGATCAGGTTGACCACCGCGCCGGACTCCATGAGGGCGGGCCGATCGGCCTCGGCGCTTCTCAGCAGCACCTCGAGCAGCGCGGCGAGGTCGAGATCGATGAGCACCCGCCGGTCGTACGCCGGGATCAGTTCGGGCGCGGCCAGCGTGAGGAACTTCCGGATCGCGCACGCGGAGGCGAGCCCGATCTCCCCCGCGCCCGGCCGCCGGTGGAGGTAGACGGCCTGCTTGAGCTGGTCCACGGACTCGGCGAGCACATGCGCCCGGGTGGCTGCCGACGGGTCCTCGTGGGAGAGCTCGTGCGCGTCCCAGAAGGCCCGGCGGAAGACCTTGTTCCAGATGCCCCGGTCGCGCAGCAGCCAGGGCCTCGTGGACACGTGCGTCCGGGTGACGTTCCCCGCCATGCCGCCACAGGCCACATCGGAACCGGTCTGCTCCAGCGAGCCGACCATCAGCTCGTACGCCCCGGGCGCCGTCACGTCACCGCCCTCGACGAAGGCGAGGTACTCCCCCGTCGCCAGCCGCACCGGCTCACCCCGCTGGACGAGCCGGAACCGAGGGTCGCGGTCCGTCCACGTCTTGGCGACTACGGCGCCGTTGTCGGTGGACCCGCAGTCCACCATGAGAACTTCCAGGTCGCGCAGCGACTGGTTCGCGATGGACTCAAGGCACTCCGCCAGCTGGTCCTCCACGTCGCAGAATGGGACTACGACACTCAGCTGCACCTTCGGGGTCTGCACCATGCCGCCAGCATGGTGAAGTCGCGTGACCGGGCAGGCATGCATCGCCATTGCCAGGTCAACGCCTGACCGAGTTTTGACGATTCACTGATCGGGCCGGCGCGGCGGAACCGGTCAGCCACTGCCTGCTCGTGCGGAGCGCCTCCCGGTCGAGGTACGGGTCGAAGCCCGCGCAGAGCAGGTCCTCCTCGATCACCGACCGGCAGACGGCCGACCCGGCCGAAGCCCTGGAGGTCAGCAGCAGGAATCTGCCGGGACCGCCGACCAGCCTGACCCGTAGTCCCGCCGCCGTCCATTCGCCCGGCATCTCCTCCACCAAGCTGCCGACCGGGTGCTTGCGGGTCAGTCCGGCGGCCGAGACCTTCACGCAGAGCTTCCACTCGCCGGGCAGCCACCGCAGCCTGGCCGGGTCGATCGTGGCGGTGAACGTGTCGCCGTCCCATCCGGCGGGCACACCGACCCGGATGAACCGGCCGAGTCGCCCGAGTCGCCTGGACGGCCGCAGCCAGAGCCGGGCCCGCTGCGCACCGGGCAGACCGGCGAACCTGGCGTGCCCCTCGATCCTGAGCACGCCGCCGTCCCATTCGGCCCAGTCCACCTTCGCGACCGGCTTCACCTCGCCGGTGATGTCGTAGACACAGTCAAGGAAGGGATAGTCCACATACCAGCGCGAATTTCGCCGTACGGCCTTGAAACCGCCGTCCACCCACCTGTCGTGCAGCACCTCGAGGAGCTGCTCCGGGGCGTGCAGCAGGCTCAGGCTGAGCCGGTCCCCCGCGGTGCGGCCCGCGACCAGGTGCGGGTCCATCGCGTCCACCAGCGCGGCGCACAGGCCGAGCAACTCCTGCCGATCCTCGGCGGGTACGGCGGGCAGCGACTGGAGCAGGATCTTCACGTCGATGTCCAGGAGTACCTCGTCGAAGGCCGTCCTGAGCCCGGCGGGGAGTCCGTCGCGGACCGCGCTCATCACCATGATCCGCTGCCGGAGGTTGGCCGCGTCCGCCCGGCCCGAGCTGATCGAGTCGTCCCGGCGGCGCCAGTGGTAGACCGGCTCCGCCAGGACGTCCACCGAGGTGGCCAGGATGTGCGCGGGAATCGTCACCGGGCTGTCCTCGTACCAGCCGGCCGGGAAGCGGAACCCGTGTGTGTCCCAGAAGCTCCGGCGGAAGACCTTGTTCCACGCGGTGCGGTCACGCAGCAGCCTGGGTTCCGCCGTCACATGGGTACGGATGGCGGCCCGCATGCCCCGGTGCAGCCCGGACTGGCCAGTACGCCCGCCGTCCAGGCGCAGCACGTTCCCGCACGCGAAGTCCGAACCGGTCCGCTCCAGCGAGCCGACCAGCAGTTCGTACGCGCGGGGCGGCAGCACGTCATCGCTGTCGGCGAAGGCGAGGTAGTCCCCGGTGGCGTGCCGTACGCCCGTGTTGCGCGCCGGGCCGAGTCCCTGGTTGTCCTGCTGGACGAGAACGAAGCGGGCGTCCCGGGCGGCGAAGTCCTTGGCGATCACCGCGCCGTTGTCTGCGGATCCGTCGTCGACCATGATCACTTCTAGGTCTCGCATCGACTGGTTCGCGATCGATGCGAGGCACTCGGCCAGGTAGTCCTCCATGTTGAAGAACGGGACGACGACGCTGAGCTTGACCGGCATCAGGACCTCCGAAAGAGCGAGAGAAGCGCACCGAGTTCGGCGGCGATCAGCAGGGCCGCCGCGCCGACGATGACGGGAAGGTAGAAACGGGTCTCTGGCGCGATCACGCAGATCGCGATGCCGAACTCGACCTCGCTGACCGGGCGGGTACGGAGCCGCCGCCGGGCCAGCGACGGGATGGTCACCCTGCCCAGGCGACCGCCGGTGACCAGGCAGACCAGGAAGCAGGCGACCACCAGGACCGACAGCTGGACAAAGATCTGCTGGTGGGTCCGGCTGTACTGCCCCGCCAGCAGTGCCAGCGAGCAGGCCAGGAGGCGGAACCGCCCGGCGACACTACCGGCCCGGGCACCGAAGACGCTCTCCTGCCCGGTGAGCCGGGCGAGCTTGCCGTCCATGCAGTCGACCAGGAGGCTCAGCTGGAACAGCGCGATCCCCGTGAAGATCGCAAGGGTCGCACCGTGCAGGAAGCCACCCGCGGCGGCGAACGCCAGGAACGCGCTGAACGCGGTGAGCTGGTTCGGCGTGGCGGGCGTGCGGTTCGCGAGCATGCGGACCAGCCGTACCGCCACCGGGTCCAGGACGAGCACCGTCCACCAGGAGTCCCGGATCCGGCTCACCGCCATCACCTGCTCGCGGGTATACGAGCCACGAGTTGGCGCGGCCTGCCCCGCCGTCCGAAGGTCTTCCAGAGAGAACGTCGACATACCCGCCAGCATGCTGACGGACAGTGATCGTCCTACCCCGGATCGAAGTCAACTGGCCGATTCTTGACCAGTACCTGATCAGTCCCTGGTCAGTCCAGGAGGTCGACCCGCCAGCGCCGCAACGTCAAGGAGGTCCTGCGGGTCCTCGACGCCCTGCAGTCCGACGAACTCTGCCCCCGCAACTGGAACAAGGGCGAGTCCACCCTCGACGCCTGATCGTTCTCCGTTGAGTCGTAGCGTTTCCCGCATCCTTTTCTCGATCGGTGCGGGAAACGCCACGAGTCGACGGGAGGGAGCCGTCACTCCCACTCGATGGTGCCGGGGGGCTTGCTGGTGATGTCCACCACTACGCGGTTGACCTCGCGGACCTCGTTGGTGATCCGGGTGGAGACCTTCTGGAGCACGTCGTAGGGCAGGCGGGCCCAGTCCGCGGTCATCGCGTCCTCGCTGGTGACCGGGCGCAGCACGATCGGGTGCCCGTAGGTGCGCCCGTCGCCCTGCACCCCGACAGAACGGACGTCGGCGAGGAGCACGACCGGGAACTGCCAGATGTCCTTGTCCAGACCGGCCCTGGTGAGCTCCTCACGGGCGATGGCGTCGGCCTCGCGGAGCAGGTCGAGCCGGTCCCTGGAGACCGAGCCGATGATCCGGATGGCCAGTCCGGGGCCCGGGAACGGGTGCCTCCAGACGATCTCGGACGGCAGCCCGAGCTGCTCACCGAGGGCCCGGACCTCGTCCTTGAACAGGGTCCGCAGCGGCTCCACCAGGGAGAACTGCAGATCGTCGGGAAGCCCGCCCACGTTGTGGTGGGACTTGATGTTGGCCGCCCCGCTGCCGCCACCGGACTCGACCACGTCCGGGTAGAGGGTGCCCTGCACCAGGAACTCGACGGCCTCGCCGCCCTCCCCCACGATGTCGCGGGCGGCCTGTTCGAAGACCCGGATGAACTCCCGGCCGATGATCTTCCGCTTCTCCTCGGGGTCGGTGACCCCTGCGAGCGCGGACAGGAACCGCTCCTCGGCGTCCACCACATGCAGGTTGACACCGGTCGCGGCCACGAAGTCCTTCTCGACCTGCTCGGCCTCGCCCTTGCGCAGCAGCCCGTGGTCGACGAAAACGCATGTCAGCTGGGCACCGACGGCCCGCTGTACGAGCGCGGCGGCGACCGCGGAGTCCACCCCGCCCGACAGCCCGCAGATGACCCGCTTGTCGCCGATCTGGGCCCGTACGGCCTCGATCGACTCGTCGG
>JAOPYM010000503.1 GCA_025964615.1 Actinomycetes bacterium | reverse complement strand
CGTGGCGTTTCCCGCACCGTTTGAAGAAAAGGTGCGGGAAACGCCACGACTCAACGGTCAAGCTTGGTTGAGGATTGCGGGTCAGGCGAAGATGCGGATGATGCCGTAGACGATGGCGGCCACCAGGCCGGCCATCGGGATGGTGAAGATCCAGGCCACCACGATGTTCCCGGCGACGCCCCAGCGGACCGCCGACAGGCGCTTGGTGGCACCGACACCCATGATCGAAGAAGTGATCACGTGCGTGGTGGAGATCGGGGCCTGGTAGACGTAGGCCGAGACGTACAGGATCACCGACGCGGTGGCCTCGGCCGCGAAACCCTTGGGCGGGTCGAGTTCGATCACCTTGCGGCCCAGCGTGCGCATGATCCGCCAACCGCCCGCGTAGGTGCCGAGCGACAGCACGCCGGCGCAGGCCAGCACCGTCCAGACCGGGATCGACTTGCCGTCCGAGTGGCCGGTCACGACCAGCGCGAGAACGATGATGCCCATGGTCTTCTGCGCGTCCTGCAGACCGTGCCCCAGCGCCATCGCGGCCGCCGACAGGGTCTGCGCGATCCGGAACCGGCGTCCCACCCGGCCCGGATTGGCTCGCCGGAAGATCCACAGGATGGCCACCATCACGAGGTAGGCCAGGAAGAAGCCGACGATCGGCGACACGATCATCGGGACGATGACCTTGTCGACCACGGTGTTCCAGTTGACGGTCACCGCGGCCGCCAGGCCGGCGCCGACCGTGCCGCCGATCAGGGAGTGCGTGGAGGAGGACGGCAGCCCGAAGTACCAGGTGATCAGGTTCCAGGCGATCGCGCCGAGCACTCCAGCGGCGATCACAGTCAGGCCGGTCACCCCGGTCGGGGGCTTGATCACGCTGCTGATGGTCTTGGCGACCTGCTGGCCCATGAAGGCGCCGAGCAGGTTCATCATCGCGGCCATGATGAGCGCCGCCCTGGGGGTGAGCGCGCGGGTGGAGACGGAGGTGGCGATCGCGTTGGCCGCGTCGTGGAAGCCGTTGGTGTACTCGAAGCCGAGCGAGACGAAGATGACGAGCAGCAGCAGCACGGACTCGGAGTTGGTCTTCCGGCCGATGAGCACCGCCAGGGTGGCCGCGACCAGGCCGACCACCAGGATCAGCGCCGCCCTGCCGTGACTGCGGGGTTCGGTGGCCGGTGGGGGTGCCGGAGTCTCGGTGAGCGTGCTCACGATTCCTTGACCGCGATGGTCTCGACGGTGTTGGCGACGTGCTCGAAGGCGTCGGCGGCCTCCTCCAGGCAGTCGATCACCTGCTTGAGCTTCATCACCTCGAGCGCCTCGTACCCGCCACCGAACAGCTGGGACAGCAGCCGGCGGTAGACCTGGTCGCCCTGGTTCTCCAGCCGGTTGATCTCGATCCAGAACTCGTTGAGCTCCTTCATCGAGCGCAACCGGGGCATGGCCTCGGCGGTCAGTTCAGCGGCACGTTCCAAAACCTCGACCTGGCTGATGATGTCCTTGGGCAAGGTGTCGATCTTGTAGAGGACCACCAGGTCGGCGGCCTCCTCCATGTAGTCCATGACGTCGTCGAGCAGGGAGGCCAGCTTGTAGATGTCCTCCCGGTCGAACGGCGTGATGAAGCTCTCATTGAGCCGCCGCATGATCGCGTGGGTGGCCTCGTCGCCCGCGTGCTCGCAGGCGCGCATCTTCTCCGCGATACTTTCACGATCGGAGCCTTCGCTGAAGAGTTCCACGAGCAGCCTGGCACCGGTGACCAAGTTGTTCGCCGAGTCGGCGAACATGTCGTAGAAGCTGTCCTCACGGGGTGTGAGACGCAATCGCACGCTGTACTCCTGGAGTGCGGGAACAAGCCGCAGAGGATAGTAGATGTCGCTCAAAGGTCGAGCGCCATCATCCTCTCATCTCCACCGTTGCCCCTAGATCGCCCGGTGCACACCCGGAGCAGGCGGTCTATGTCCATCATGTACGACTCGCTCGTACAGACCGGGCTCCGGCCATCAAATCGGCCGGGCGAAAAAATGGGGGCGGCCCCGTCCAGGCCGCCCCCGGGTTCACTCCTGTGGCGTCGACTCCCGGCCAGTGCCCTCCGGACGCACTCCGAGCACCCTGTCGATCTCCTCGGTGGTGAGCGACCGTTCGGTCGTGGCCACCGCGATCAGCATCTCGGAGTAGAGCTCGATCTCGTCCAGTACGGCATGGTCGTGGACGCGCAGATCGAGGTTCTGCCGGCGCAACAACATCGCGTCCACCTCCTTCATCCCCACACCCGGGTCCAGGCTACGCGGCAGGTCGCGCCGGGCGCATGACCCAAGAGGGCCATTCGCAGGTCATCCTTCGATGGCAGGTCACGTGCCGTTCTGCCGGTGAAAGTCGCCGAGCATCCGTTCCAGTGGGGACGGCGGCAGGTCCCTGGCGCTCAGCCGGGCCACCGTGGCCGCGTTGACCTGCTCGCCCGCCAGCCGCGCCGCCTGCCGGGCCACGGACTGCTCGAACAGCTCCCGTACGGTCCGGGCGTAGCCGAACCCCTCGTCCTCGCGCATCTGGGCGAACCGGTGCATGAGCTCGACCCGCAGTTCCTCGTCCAGCGTGTACACGTTCCGTTCGGCGAACCGCTGGAACAGCTGGACGAGCTCCCGGGCGGTCGGCGGCTCGAACTCCACGACATGACCGAAAACCGCGCTGAAGTCCGGGCTCTGGCCGAGGAAGGCGTCCGATGGGCCCGCACAGATCACCAGGAACCGGCCCCGCCGCTCGGCCATGGCGGCGAGCAGCTCGGTGACCACGGCGGGCGTACGGGCCAGGCGGTGCGCCTCCTGGATCAGCAGGACCCCGCCCATGGCCTGCTCGACCATCCCGTACACCCGGCTCTCGGTGTCGACATCGTCGCGCCCTGCCAGGTGCACGGGCCGGCAGACGACCACGTGCCCGGAGCCGAGCAGCCCGAGTGCGGCGTAGATCCCGCCGATCAGGTGGGCGACCGTGGTCTTCCCGGTTCCGGGCGGCCCGGCCAGCACCAGGTGCCGCAGGATCCCCTGCTCGGCCTCGTCCACCAGGGCGTGCACGGCCGTCTTGACGCCGTCCAGGCCGACCATCTCGTCAAGGCGGCCCAGGAAGCCGTCCACGTCACCGGCCGGCCGCAACGCCGGTTCCAGTTCCGCGGCGACCCCCTGGAAATCCTCCGGGGTGAGGACCAGCCGGTCCCTGGACGCGCCCGCGCGGGCGATGTTGCGCTGGCAGGCCCGGTCCAGATAGGTCTCGACCAGCCTGGCGTTCACCAGTTCGCCGGGCCCGCGCAGCCTGGCCAGATCCACTCCCGCGACCTCGAGCGCGGCGGGGTCGAGGGTGGTGCGCCGTTCGTCGGCGAGTACGTGGAGGACCGTCATGCGGGTCTCCGCCTCGCCGAGGTCGGGCAGCCGGAACACCCGGAAGCCCGCCATCAGGCCGGGGTGGTCGCGTTCCAGGCGGCGCAGCGCCCGGGGGTCACAGGTCGCGATCAGCGCGTTCGGCACGAACCTCGCCCGCCGCTGGGCGAGTACCGCCGCGGCGGCCCCCTGCGGGTCGCCGGACTCCAGGACCGCGACGTCGAGCCGTTCGAACAGCAGCGCGGTCGCTCCCGCCGACTCCAGTACGGCGCCCAGCTCCTCGGCAGGAGCACCGCGGACGGCCTCGGCCATCTTGAGCGTGCCGTCGGACACGCCCGCCTCCGCGAGGGCGAGGGCGATCATCCGGGCCAGCCGCCGCTCACCTGAGTGCGGCGCACCCACCAGAAGCAGGTCGGGGGCGGCGCCGGACGGGCCTCCGCCGTCCACCAGGGTCGCCTCCGGGTCCCCGTCGTCCCTGACCCCGTCCCGTACCCCGTCGAGGAACTCCCCGGCGTCGGCGTCCGGCCCGCACACGAACCGGACCCCGAAGCGTTCGGCGATGGGCCGTGCGGCGGCGGGCGGCGGCGGGCTGAGCGGCTGCTCGGGCAGGGGCGCGGCCTCAAGGAAACCGCCGACCATGGTCTCGGACATGATCTGTGTGCCCGGGGCCGCGGCCTCCCCCGCCGGGCGGGCCGGGACCGGTCCGCCGCCACCGAGCACCCGCGTGCGCGGCGAGTCCTCGCGAGGCCCGTCGAGCCGGGTCGCCATCGGGTCCACCGGTTCCATCGGCGGCGGGGACCAGGCCTCCTGCTGCCGCTGCGGCTGCTGGTCCGCGCGGGCGAAGCCGAGCTGGGTGTAGGGGACCGCGAAGTCGTTGTCGTCGGCGGCCGGCTCGAAAGCGGCCGGCGGCTCGATCGGCTGCGCCGGGTTGAGGGGCGCGGGCGGCTGATGCGGTACGGGATCGGGTACGCCGGCCGGGTTCTGCCCGACCTGTGGCGGGCCCTGCAGCCCGAACGCGGCGGGCTCCTGGGCCTGCGGACCCCAGGCGGGCTGTCCCTGAAGCGGGTTCGGCGGCAACCCGCCCGGCAGGCCGAGCCCGCCGAGTCCGGGCTGCCGCGGGGCGACCCCCGGCTGATTGAGGCCCGCCGGGGCCAGGAGCGGCGGTGCTGCGGGGGGAGGCGGAGCCACCGGTTCGGCGACGGCCGCGGCGCGGGCCCGGCCAACACCGATGATCTCGGCGATGATCGCGGTCGGGACCGGGAAGCCCTTGGGCCGCGCGGGCATGCCACCGGCAAGGCGGCACCAGGCCAGGTCCGCGGCGTAGGAGGTGGCGAGGAGCAGTTCGGCGTTGTCGCCGAGGTTGGCCCGGAGCGGCTCGGGCAGCCGGTCGTCAACGGGCCAGAGCCGCCGCAGCGGGTGGCCGTTCTGGCTGAGCACGGCCTGGACCGTGTAGCGGATCTCCGGGTCCAGCCACGGCACGACCATGCCGACCACGTCCTGGCGGAGCCTGGCGAGGTCGGCGGCGATGAGCGTGGCGGCCACCAGGCGCGGTTCGAGGTAGGACGGGTCCGCGGGGTTGCCCGCGACTCTGGTGACGGCCCGTGCCAGGTCGTAGTAGGCGTGCCGGAAGTTGTCCCCCGGTGAACTCTCGATCCGCAGGGCCGGTTGCAGGCTGGGCGGGCAGCGGGTGACCCACTGCTGAACGAGCGCCTGGTCCCCGTAGTTCAGCGCCCCGTAGTCGACCGAGGGGTTGTTCAGGGTGGCACCGACGACCGCGATCAGCGCGTCCGCGCGGGCCTGGAACCTGGGGTCCTCCCGCAGCGCGCTGGCCACCGCCCACATGGTCCGCAGGACGACCACGGCGGCCTCGACGTTTCCGGACCGCAGCCGTTCGGAGTACAGCCCGACCAGCGCCTCGAGCGGCGGCGGGGTGAGCCAGCGCGGCCCGTCCACGGTCGCCAGCGGCTTGGCACGGTACGGCGACCAGAGGCCGAGCATGTGGTCGTCGAAGCGGGAGTCGAACACCGGGGCCACCGCGCACCAGAGCATCACGCCCCAGGAGAGCGCGACCGTGCTCGGCACGGACGAGGAGAACGTCGCCCACCAGTGCGGGTAGTCCTGGACGGGCAGCGCGGCGGCGGCCTCGATGGTGGACCGGACCCGGGTGGTCAGCGCCTTCGCGAGGTCGTGCCCGACGAACGGCATGGGCCGGGGGGCGGCGTATCCGAAGTCCGGCCCGGCGGGCACCACGTGCGGTGGCAGGTCCGGTACCGAACCGCCCTGCTGTACGGGCATGGCGGTCTGCCGGGTGGCCTTGGACATGGGCGGCGGGCAGAGGTACCACTGCCCGTCTGACGGGTGCCAGCGATACCAGCGCCTCCACGCGCCGTACAGCCACCAGGTGCCGTCGGGCAGCGCGAGGACGCGCCCGGCTATCGCGTGCCGGCGCTGCTGCGGTGCTGCTGTCGGCCACCAGCCCGCCGACACCATCGCCCTGGTGTCACGCTCTGCCGCCGCGAAGGGATCCCCTGCGGCGGCGGGCTGCGGCGCGGCTCCGTACCCGGTTCCCCATGCCACGTCGTCATGTTAGGTCAATTCAGGTCCAATTCCGGCCCACCGGGCGGACCGGTGCCGTTCGGCCTTCTTCAGGTAGACCTCCCAGGTGAACCTGAGGACGAACCGGTCGTCGTCCGTCAGGTCCCGTACGACCTTCCCTGGCACGCCCGCGACCAGCACGCCTGGGGGGATCTGCTTGCCGGGTCCGACCAGCGCGCCCGCCGCGACCAGCGACCCTGCGCCGATCCTGGCGCCGTTCAGCAAGATCGCGCCGATGCCGATGAGCGCGCCGGTCTCGACGTGCGCGCCGTGCACCATCGCCTTGTGACCCAGGCTGACCCGGTCCTCCAGCACGGCGGGGAACCCGGGGTCGGAGTGCAGGCAGCTCAGATCCTGGATGTTGCACTCGTCGCCGACCACGATCTCCTCGTCGTCGCCGCGCAGCACCGACCCGTACCAGACACTGGACCCGCGGCCCAGCGTCACCTTGCCGACGACCACCGCACCCGGCGCGACCCACGCCTCCGGGTGGATCCGCGGCTCGTCCTCGCCCAGCGTCCCCACATAGTTCATCGGGCCATCGTGGCGCAGCGGACCCGTCACGGCCGCAGCGGGATGCCTCCCCCGTGGACAGGGTGCGGAAGATCGGCATCAAACGTCACGATGCGTGACGGGCCCACTGATAGAGACGCCGCGAAGCGGTCACCGGGTTGACACCCATCGGCTGGTTTCACCTCCGGACGGCACGAAATTTCCCGAATTGGACGATCCCCAGGTCACGAATAGACAGCCGGTACCGGCGTTCCGGTTGCGCGAATGGGGTGGATCGGACGAGAGTCGACCCTGGAGTCACATCGATACCCCCCACACCCCCGTCCGCCCTCGACCCCACTTAGGCCCATGAGCAACGAAGCTGAGATCCTCCCGAACCTCCTCCGCGATGAGACCTTCGAGATCGTGATGCGCGGCTACAACCGCCGTCAGGTCGAGGAGTTCATCGCCCGTAGCCAGAACCAGGTCCGTGACCTCGAGGCCCGGCTCGCCCGGGCCCTCGACGACGTCGAGCGCACCCGCCGCGAGATGGCCGAGGTGCGCGAGGCGCGCAAGCCCACCGGAGACGACCTGAGCGACCGTCTCCGCCAGATCATCAACCTCGCCGAGGACGAGGCCAAGGACAAGCTGTCCGAGGCCGAGGACAAGGGCGCTCAGATCCGCCAGGACGCCGACCGCGAAGCCAAGCGGATCGTCGATGAGGCCCGTGGCCACGCCGAGAAGGACCTCGCGGGTGCACAGGACAAGGCCGAGCAGGTCCTGTCCGCCGCCAAGCGGGAGTCCGAGAGCGTCCTGTCGATGGCCAAGCAGGAGGCCGAGCAGACCGTGACCAGCGCGCGGCTCGAAGCCGAGCGCACCCTCACGGCGGCCGAGCGGCGGTCCGGTGCCATCAACGAGGGCGCCACCCAGCGGCTCAACTACCTGACCAAGAACCACACCACGGCGCTGCAGCGGCTGACCGACATCAGCGACACGCTCAACAGCCTGCTCAAGGGCGAGGCCGACGCCGGTCCGCTGGAGAAGATGGTCGAGGACGCGGTGAAGCAGCCGATGCCCCGTAAGGCCCAGGCTCCGGCGCCCGTACCGTCTCCCGCCCCGGCCCCGGCTCCCGCCCCGGCTCCGGTGGCCAAGGCGCCGGCACCGATGGCGCCCAAGCCGGCGCTCCCCGTCGACTCGGACACCTTCCACGACCCCGAGCCGATCTCCTTCAAGCCGTCCACCTCACCCTCATCGGAACCGATCAAGCCCGTGCTGCCTTTGCCCGCCGACTCGGTGGCCGAGGCCCTGCGCCCGGTTCCGCCCAAGCACGCCCAGCCCGGCGCCCCCTCCTGACAGGGTCGCGCGACGGGGTTCTCCCGCACGCCCCCGTGATCTGTGTGATCACGGGGGCGTGCGGCTTCGGTAAAGTCTGCGCCATGAGTGGCGGAACCGTACGGCCGATCAGGTATCTCGGGGACCCGGTGCTGCGGACGTCCTGTGATCCGGTACGGGCGTTCGATGACAGGCTCGCGAAGCTGGTCGACGACATGTTCGCCTCGATGTACAACGCGGAGGGCGTGGGCCTGGCCGCCAATCAGATAGGCGTCTCCCAGCAGGTCTTCGTCTACGACTGCGAGGACGACGAGGGTGTACGGCACGTCGGTCACCTGGTCAACCCGGTGCTGGTCACCGAGGACGGCGGGATCGTGGCCGGCGAGGAGGGCTGCCTTTCGGTCCCCGGCCTGCACTTCACCACACCACGGCATGCGCATGCCGTGGTCACCGGGGTCGACCGGCACGGGGAACCCGTCACGGTCGAGGGCACCGGGCACTTCGCCCGCTGCCTGCAGCACGAGTGCCACCACCTGCGCGGCGGGGTCTACCTCGACGTGCTGACCGGCGACTCCCGCCGCGCCGCCCTGCGCGCCGTACGCTCCGCGTCCTGGTCCTAAAAGTCGGGCCGGCCGCGCAGTTTCTTGGTATTGCCCCGGCGCTGCTTGTTCTCAAGGCGGCGCTCGTTCATTCCGCGGCTGGGCTTGGTGGCCCGCCGGGCGCGTGGCTCGGGTGCGGTCGCCTCATACAGTACGGCCGCCATCCGTTCCATCGCCGACTGCCGGTTCATCCACTGGGACCGGCGGTCCTCGGCCCGTACGCTCAGCACGCCGTCGTTCAGCCGCCCGGCCAGCCGGTCGAGGGCGCGCTGCTTGTACGGCTCGGGGATCGACGGCGAGGCCGCCAGGTCGAAGACCAGCTCGGCGGCGCTGGAGGTCTTGTTGACGTGCTGGCCGCCCGGCCCCGACGCTCTGGAGAAACGCCACTCCAGCTCGGTCACCGGGATGGTGATCGAGCCTCGGACGTGCAGTGGACCGGACATGGCCTGATCATCCCAAATCCGCGCGAGTGCCGTCGCCTGTTTTTTCGCCTGGTCAAGCCGCTCTCGCCAGAATCGGCCGCAGCGAAGTCGTGCGCAGGCGCTCGACGAGGGGGGTGAGCAGCCTCCGCGCCAGCGGCGCGAACCCCAGGACGATCATCGCGCCGATCGCGGCGCCGATCAGGACGTCGTGCGGGTAGTGCACGCCGACGTAGACGCGGGAGGCGGCCATCAGCAGCGCGGCTCCGGCGGCGATCAGGCCGATCCACCGGTTGACCAGGAAGATCGCGGCCGCGGCCGCCGCCGCGATGGTGGCGTGGTTGCTGGGGAAGGAGTAGTCGGTGGTGCCGGGGCAGGCCACCAGGGTGTAGGCGTGGGCCAGGGTACGGCACGGCCGCTGTTCCTGGATGGCCGACTTGAGCCCGCTGTTGATCACGTACGCCAGGACCGTTGCGGCGGGGGCCCACAGGGCCACGGCCATCTTCGACGCGGTGCCGCTGCGGGCGAGCCACCAGCCGAGCAGGAACAGCACCGCGAACAGGCCGAGCCCGTAGTCGGTCCACAGGGTCATGGGGGTGTGCAGCCAGGGCGTGTGGCGGGCGAAGCCGGTGACCGAGGTGTACA
>JAOPYM010000421.1 GCA_025964615.1 Actinomycetes bacterium | reverse complement strand
CCAGCGACACCTTGCCGATGTGCTCGTCCGACAGCAGCGACTCGAAGCCGACCGAGGCCTGCTGCTTCGACAGCGCCGACAGCGCCGTGGCGAGGTCGGACTTCGGCAGCGTGAAGGAGATGTCGGTGCGACCCGCCGCGCCGGACACGTTCTGCACGATCATGTCGATGTTGATCTCGGTCTCGGCCAGCACGGTGAAGATCGTGGCGGCCTCGCCCACCTTGTCGGGAACCCCGACCACGGTGATCTTCGCCTCGCTCCGGTCGTGCGCGACGCCGGAAATGATCGCCTGCTCCATCTCACTTCCCTCTACATTCTCGACGACCCACGTGCCTTCTTTCTGGCTGAACGAGGACCGTACGTGGATCGGCAGGTTGTAACGCCGCGCGTACTCCACACAGCGCAGGTGCAGGATCTTGGCGCCGCACGCGGCCATCTCCAGCATCTCGTCATAGGAGATGCGGGGGATCTTGCGCGCCGCGGAAACGATGCGCGGGTCGGCGGTGAAGACCCCGTCGACGTCGGTGTAGATCTCGCAGACGTCCGCGGCGAGCGCGGCGGCGAGCGCCACCGCGGTGGTGTCGGAGCCGCCCCGGCCCAGTGTGGTGATGTCCTTGGAGTCCTGGGAGACCCCCTGGAACCCGGCCACGATGCAGATCGAGCCTTGGTCCAGGGCGCTGCGGATCCGGCCCGGCGTGACGTCGATGATCCGCGCCTTGCCGTGCGAGCTGTCGGTGATCACACCGGCCTGCGAGCCGGTGAACGAGCGCGCCTCGTGGCCCAGGTTGGCGATCGCCATGGCCAGCAATGCCATGGAGATCCGCTCGCCCGCCGTCAGCAGCATGTCCAGCTCACGGCCGGGGGGCAGCGGGCTGACCTGCTCGGCCAGGTCGATCAGCTCGTCGGTGGTGTCGCCCATGGCCGACACCACCACCACGACGTCGTTGCCGGCCTTCTTCGTCGCCACGATGCGCTGGGCGACCCGTTTGACGCAGGCCGCGTCGGCTACGGATGAACCACCGTACTTCTGCACGACAAGGGCCACGGTCGGGCGCTCCTCGGATCGGGTCGGGCATGCCGAGGACGAGTCTACCCAGGTCACGGGGGCGCCAAGCGACCCCATTTTACCCTAATGTCCGATGACCACGAGGCTCACTGGACCGCGGCGACTTCCTCGGAGACGTCGAGCCGTACGCCCGCGACCACTGCGTGCAGTGCGCGCAGGGCGGCACCTGCGTGGTTGCCCCAGTGGTTGAAGTAGGAGTACTGCCACCACCACAGCGCCTCGAGCGGGCGGTCGGCCTGGTAGTGCCGCAGGCCGTGGGTGAGATCGCTGGCCACGTCGACCAGGTCGTCCGACAGCCGGTAGGCGGTCGGTTCGGTGTCCTTGTACGGGTCGAAGACCTCGACGTACTCGTCCACCAGGGCCAGCCGCTCGGCCAGTCCCTGCCGTACGACGTCCAGGTCCGGGTCCTCACCGACCTCCGGCTCCCAGTTGTCCGGCAGGATCACGTCCGCGCTGGCGCCCAGCTGCGCGCCGGCCAGGATGACCTGCGAGACCTCCAGGAGCAGCACCGGCACCGTGTGAGTGCCGGCCTCGCCCTTGGCGACGGCCTCCAGCCCCTGCAGATAGTTCTGCACGTGGGTGGCGACCCGTTGCGCGAGCGTGTCCCATTCCTGCGTCGTATTAGACATCGAGGAGTCTCCGTCCTTCGAATGCGCGGCCAAGCGTGACCTCGTCGGCGTACTCGAGGTCACCTCCGACCGGCAGGCCGCTGGCCAGCCGGGTGACCGTCAGTCCCATGGGTTTCACCAGGCGGGCGAGGTACGTGGCGGTGGCCTCACCCTCAAGATTCGGATCGGTGGCGAGGATCAGTTCGGTGACCGCGCCGTCCGCCAGCCGCTGCATGAGCTCCCTGATCCGCAGGTCCTCCGGGCCGACGCCCTCGATCGGGCTGATCGCGCCGCCGAGTACGTGGTACTTGCCACGGAACTCGCGGGTCTTCTCGATCGCGACGACGTCCTTGGACTCCTCGACCACACAGATCACATTCTCGTCCCTGCGCGGGTCACGGCAGATCCGGCACAGCTCCTCCTCTGCGACATTGCCGCAGGTC
Source organism: Actinomycetes bacterium (assembly GCA_025964615.1). GTDB lineage: Bacteria > Actinomycetota > Actinomycetes > Streptosporangiales > Streptosporangiaceae > RYN-227. The sequence continues at coordinate 5,112 of JAOPYM010000421.1, read as the reverse complement.
TTGCAGAACCGCACCTTCTCCTTGACCTCGATGAGCGCCTGGCTGAGCCGCAGCACATCGGCGGGGTCGGCGGCGAGGAGGTGGAAGGCGATCCGTTGCGCGCTCTTGGGGCCGACGCCTGGCAACCTGCCCAGTTCGTCGATGAGGTTCTGAACGACCCCCTCGTACACGCGCTACCAGCCTTTCCTTCGTGGCTTCAGAAACCCGTCAGACCGGGCAGACCGGGCAGACCGCCACCGCCGAGACCTTCGGCGAGTGGTCCCATCTTCTCCTGCTGCAACTCCTGCGCGGCATCCGAGGCGGCCCTGATCGCGGCCAGCACCAGATCGGCCAGCGTCTCGGGGTCCTCGGGGTCGATGGCCTTGGCGTCGATGACCAGGCCGACGACCTCACCCTGGCCGGTCGCGGTCACCGTGACCAGGCCGCCCCCCGCTGTGCCCTGGACCTCCGTGTCCGCCAGCTCCTGCTGCGCGGCGAACAGCTGCTCCTGCATGCGCTGTGCCTGCTCGAGCACGTTCTGGAAGTTCAGCTGACCACCAGGCTCCACCGCGTTCTCCCGTTCCCCTGCCGACCACCGGACGTCTGTCTCCCGAGACTACGGGTTCCCGCCCTTCAGCGGTACGCACGGCCTGTCGCACGGCGCGGTTCAGCTGTTGTCTATCTCTTTGATGATCTCGCCGCCGAGTTCCTTCTGGATCAGGGCCATGCCGTTGGTGATCTCATCTGCCCCGGCGTCCGCGTCGCCCTCCGGGTCCACCTCAAAGGCCTCGTCCTGTGGCCCGTCCGGTGGTGGCGGCGGCTCCCAGGCCTGCTCCGGCCTGCTCGCCTGAGCCGGGCGTGCGTCCTGGCGCGGGGGTTGTACGGCCTTCGGTTCCGGCCTCGGAGCCGGGGTCTGGTTCGGGGCCTGGGGCTGCTGGGCGGCTGGTCGTTGCGGTGGTGCGGGCCGGTTCACCGGGGCGGATCCGCCACTGCCCTGTACGGCCTCGACCCGCCATTCGACCCCGAAGTGCTCCTTGAGCGACTCCCTGATGACGCCGTCACGTGCGCTGAACGCCTTGCGGTTGCCCTCGTTGGTGAAGCCGAGGGTGAGCACGGTGCCCTCCAGCGAGAGGATCTGCACGCCGTCCATATAGATCCCGGCGACCCGGCTCTTCTTCCGGACCGACTCCATGATCTGCGGCCAGGCCTGCCGTACCGCATTGACGTCCGGTCCCCCTCGGGGCGGGGCACTGTGGTTCCGCGGCGCCGCCTGAACGGGTTGCCGGGACCCCTGGGGTGCCTGAGGTCCCTGCGGCGCCTGGGACACGGCGGGCCAGTCCTCGGCGGAGGCCGCCTGCCGTGCGGGCTGGGCCCGGCGTGCGGGTGCGGCCTGTTGTACGGCTGCGTGTTCCTGCACCGGAGCGGGCTGCTGTACGGGTTGTACGGGTGCGTGTTGTTGTACGGGTGCGTGTTGTTGTGCGGGGGCGTGTTGTGCGGGGGCGTGTTGTGCGGGGGCGGAGCCGAGGCCTCCGGCGGCGGCCCGGCGTTCCAGGCGTTCCAGGCGGGCCAGCAGCGACGCCTCGTCGTCGTACGCCCCGGGAAGCAGGATGCGCGCGCAGATCAGCTCGAGGAGTAGCCGAGGGGAGGTCGCGCCGCGCATCTCCGTCAGCCCGGTGTGCAGCAGGTCGGCGGCGCGGGTCAGTTCGCCCCGGCCGGCCGTCGCGGCCTGACGCTGCATGCGCTCCAAATCGTCGCGTGGGGCGTCGAGCAGCCCCGAGGACGCGGCCTCCGGGACGTTCGCGAGGATCACCAGGTCCCGTACCCGCTCAAGCAGGTCGGCGGTGAACCGGCGCGGATCCTGACCGCTCTCGATCACCCGGTCGACGGCACCGAACACCGCCGCGCCGTCCTTGGCCGCGAACGCGTCCACGACCTCGTCGAGCAGCGACGAGTCGGTGTATCCGAGCAGCGAGACCGCCCGCGCGTAGGTGATCCCGGCGTCGTCGGACCCGGCGAGGAGCTGGTCCAGGATCGACAGCGAGTCCCGCGCGGACCCGGCCCCGGCCCGTACGACCAGCGGCAGCGCGGCCGGCTCGAACGGCACATTCTCGCTGGAGAGGATCTCCTCCAGGAGCTCGCGGAGCACGCCGGGCGGGATCAGCCGGAACGGATAGTGGTGGGTACGGGACCGGATGGTGCTGAGGACCTTCTCCGGCTCGGTCGTCGCGAAGATGAACTTCAGGTGCGGCGGCGGCTCTTCGACGAGCTTGAGGAGGGCGTTGAAGCCGTCCTTGGTGACCATGTGCGCTTCGTCGATGATGTAGATCTTGAAGCGCGACTGGACCGGCGCGAAGAACGCCCGTTCCCGCAGATCCCTGGCGTCGTCCACACCGCCGTGCGAGGCCGCGTCGATCTCGATGACGTCGATGTGCCCGGACCCCGAGGGCCCGAGCGCGACGCACGAGTCGCACTTGCCGCACGGATCGGGCGTCGGCCCCAGCTCGCAGTTCAGCGACCGGGCCAGGATGCGCGCGCTGGAGGTCTTGCCGCAGCCCCGGGGCCCGCTGAAGAGGTACGCATGATTGATGCGGCCGTTGCGCAGCGCCTGCTGGAGGGGCTCGGCGACGTGTTCCTGCCCCTTGAGCTCGGCGAACGTGGCTGGCCGGTACTTGCGGTACAGAGCCAGACTCATGAGGGGTCCGTCCTCGCGTCAGATGCAAAAGGACCCCCCGCACACCCGCCAGAGCCCGCTTATCCTTGCTGCCTTCCGGCCCTGGGGAGGTTCACAGGATGACGCCATGCGAGGGGTCTGCGCCGAGTCTATGGCATCCCGCAGACGGACGCGTACGCTCCGAGGACATGCCCGAACGTCGTGCCGGAGGCGCGCAGAAGATGCACATTTTCCACCTCGCCGACCGTGAGATCTGGGACATCACCCGTTCCACCGGCGTCCCGTACACAATGTCGACCCGGGATCTGACCCTCGAACAGGAGGGCTTCATCCACTGCTGCGCCGACCTGGACCAGGTCCGGGGCGTGATCGGCCGGTACTACGCGGGGGTCGAGGACACCCTGGTGCTGCTGGTGATCGACACCGATCTGGTCGACGCCGCGGTCCGGTACGAGCCGTCCGGCGGGGAGACGTTCCCGCACATCTACGGGCCGATCACCCGCGAGGCGGTAATCGATGTCCGGCCAGTGCCCGCGACACAGTAAGCTCTTCGACGGAGGATTCGCCTAGTGGCCTAGGGCGCACGCTTGGAAAGCGTGTTGGGTGCAAGCCCTCACGAGTTCGAATCTCGTATCCTCCGCGTCACTGACCAGGAACGACACAGGCCCGGTATCCAGCGGATACCGGGCCTGTGTGGCTTCTGGTCTCAGTTTTGGTCTCATTCGGGCGGCACGCGTCGCCACCGAGACCCCTACCTGGGGACCGCCCAAGGCCGACTACCTGCGGAGTGACCTTGGGCGAGCGCCCCGGGCGGGGTGACCTACTTCATGATCGAGTGCAGCAACCCGACGATCACGAGGCCAGTCGAGACTGCCACGGGAACGGCTGCGACCTGAGCAACCGCGACGGTCGCGAGGATGCCGAAGCCCAGGATGATCGCCCAGCGCTGCGGCAGCCGCTCAGGCGGCTCAGGTGCTTACGCCTGACCGCTTCATTGAGCGCGGCCCGTACGGTTCGGTGGACATGATGGGCGGTGCCCGCCTTCAGCCCGGCGTGCTGCATTTTCGCGTATAGCTTCTCGAAATGCTCGGGCTCCAGCTTGTCAAGGCGGTGCGCGCCGATTCCGGGAATCAGGTGCTTCTCGACGTCCACCCGATAACCCGCGTGGGTGTTGCAACCTGCCCGAACGCGGTCCGCTCCGAGGACACCGACGACCCGGCGCAGCAGGTCCAAGGTGACGGCGAGTTGATCGGTGGCCGAGTCGGTGAGCAGCTGCAACGCCTTGCTCATCAGCGCATGGGCTTGTCCCGCGCCGAGCTTGCGTGCGATCTGGTTCATGTCGGCGCCCGCAACGTCGATGTCCTCGGTGCGGGCCAGCAGTAGCGCGAACGTCAGCGTCTGGGCGTAGTAGTCAGCGAAGGTGTCATCCGCGGCAGTCGGAAACAGCAGGTTGCGCCAGTCTCTGGCCAGCCCAGTGAACGGCTGTTGCCACTCGTTCGGCACCCTCGCGAACGGCCTGCTGTTCGGTGGCCAGCTGGTCCAGTACCGACGAGCGGAGCAGCCGGCACAGCGGCGCCACCGCATCGACCAACGCGCCAACGGAGGTAATCGGTACCGGTGCCCATTGAAGGAAGCCCGCTAGCAGACGTTCGAACGCCGAGTCCGGCACCGACAAGGTCCGCCCGGCCGTGTGCAGGTCGCCGTTCAATGTCGCCCGCTCGACCAGCTCGCCGTTCTTGTAGAGCCGCCACTGGGTGCCGTTGGTGTAGATCAGGTCTGGAAGGTCCTTGAGCCGCTCCCACTGCCGGAGGTTGTGGCCACCAAACGACGCCGGGTCCAAGGCCGCAGCCGGCTTCTTAACCTCCACGTAGCCCGTGATCGCCCCGTCCACACGGATCGCATAGTCGGGCCGCACCCCACGACCAGACAGCGGCGCCTCACCATGCGGAGTCACCGACCGGCCAGCCTCAACCCCCGCCCGCTCCAACAGGACTTCGATGGGACCGCGGATCGCTGCTTCCTTCTCCCCAACATCCCCGGCCAGGCGCTCCCTGCACGCTTCGCCGAACTCGGCCACCGCATGCTCCAGCCAGCCCGGCACCGCACCTGTCACGACCCACCCGATCTCGTGCCTATCCATATCGGAGCGTGACAGCCCTCACGCATGTGATCGCCGGCCGGGCGTAGCCGAAGAAGGATCAATGCGCTTAAAACCACACATGACGAACTCCTACCAGAGAGTCCAAAGAGACCGAATAGCGACACATAGGCAAGTACTTGCCGGGCCATGAGGCTACAGATCGGTCGAATCGGGAATCTCTACTTAGAGTGACAGATTACTACACAGAGTAACCGATCACTAGACAGGGGAGGTTCTCATGAGCATCAACCTGCGCACCAGCACGGCGCTCTCCATCACCGGGCTGGCCTTCGGGGGCATCGCACTACTCTCGTCCACCCCG
>JAOPYM010000417.1 GCA_025964615.1 Actinomycetes bacterium | reverse complement strand
TTCCCCGCACCGTTTCGGTTAAGGGTGCGTGAACCGCCACGGGTCAACGGTCTGTAGTGTGGCGGGATGGTGAGAGATCCCGAGAAGCCGGTCGTCCTTTCGAAGATTTATACGCGGACCGGGGACGACGGGACCACGGGGCTCGGCGACATGAGCCGTACCTCGAAGACCGATCCGCGGCTGGCGGCGTACGCCGATGTCGAGGAGGCCAACTCCGCCATCGGCGTGGCGGTGACGCTGGGCCGCTTGACCGAGGACGTCACCGCGGTGCTGAGGTGGATCCAGAACGACCTGTTCGACGTGGGGGCGGACCTGTGCACCCCGGTCGTGGCGGACCCGCAGTATCCGCCGCTGCGGATCACCGAGACCTATGTCGACCGGCTTGAGGGGGCGTGCGACGCCTTCAACGCCGAACTGGCGCCACTGCGCAGCTTCATCCTGCCCGGCGGTACGCCCGGCGCGGCCCTGCTGCATCTGGCCCGGACGACCACTCGGCGGGCCGAGCGCACCATCTGGTCCGCGATCGAGGCGCACCGGGATTCCGTCAACCCGCTGACCGCCCAGTACCTGAACCGGCTGTCCGATCTGCTGTTCATCCTCTGCCGGGTCGCCAACGCCGAGCAGGGCGACGTTCTGTGGAAGCCGGGAGGGTAGGGCCAGCCCCACCTTGAAGACAGGTGTGAGCCCGCTGTCGACGGGCCGCCCCGCTGCGCCATGCTGGCCGTGTACGGAGCGTAGAGCGGAAGCGGGCGGACACATGCGGATCGTAACGAGTGCGGCAGTCCTGGCTGGCACGGTTCTCGCGCTCGGCGCGTGCCGGGTGAGCATCGCCGCCACGACGTACCACGAGGACCACTCCTACGGCCTCACGGCCGGTGCGCTCACCATCGACTCCAACAGCGGCGATCTGGAGATCGTGGCCACCGATGCCCCGACCATCAGCGTGCACGAAAGGCTGAACTTCACCAGGAACCGCAGACCCGCGCGCGTGGACAGTAGCACGAGGACGGTCGACGTCACGCAGGACCCCGCAGCGCCGCACCACGTCCGGGCGACCGCTGGCTCCGGCGACGTCACGGTGACGAAGAACTGACGTCCACCGGGAAGCCGGGGGGTGCGGCCTCCAGCCAGGCGAGGAAGCCGGTGAGCGCGGCCACCCCCATGGCGAGCTCGACGGTGAACTCCCCGTCCCGTACCTCGATGATCCCCGCGTCGGGGGTGAGCGCGCCCGCTTCCGAGACGGTGGGGCGGCGCCGGTTGGAAATGACGAGACCCCGGCGGTGGATCACCTGCCGGGGTCTGCTGCGGAATCCGAATATGCGGTGCCAGTGGAGCTCATCGCCCCGGTAACGCCCAATGCCCAGGCGCCATACGCCGACACCACCGTCGGCCTCCAGGGGGCGCAGGCTGCACTCCACCGTTCCGCCGCCGCGCTCGAACAGCCAGCGGCGGGCGGACATGATCAGGAAGGTCAGGACCACCCCGAGAACGACCGCAGCGAGCACCCCGCCGATGTCCAACGCCAGGTGCTCGCCCACGGGTCTTGTCAGTCCTCTACGCCCGCGGCGAGCAGCCGGGCCCGGGCGCGCCGCTCGGCCACGGCCGAGTCGTCACCCTCGGAACCGGACATCGCCTGTTCGAGCGCGGCCCTGGCCGCGTTCACATCGATCTCGTCGCTGAGCTCGACCTGCTCGACGAGGACCGAGACCTCATCACCGGCCACGGAGAAGAATCCGCTGCCGATCGCCGCGACGATCCAGTCCCCGCCGTCGGCCGGCTTGATCCTGACGACGCTGCCGTCGACGAGCACCCCGAGGACCGGGGCGTGCCCCGGCAGAATACCCATCGAGCCTTCGATGGTCTTGGCGATGACCTGGTCGGCCTCGCCGGCCCAGACCTCACGCTCCGGTGAGACCAGGCCCACCTTCAGCTTTGCCACTGTGATCCCTCCGCGAAGAGCCGTTGTACGAAAGAGGGCGGGCCCTGTGCGGACCCGCCCACACCCGTACTACCCCTCCAGCTCCTTGGCCTTCTTCTCGACGTCCTCGATGCCACCGCACATGAAGAACGCCTGCTCGGGGAAGCGGTCGAGCTTGCCCTCGCAGAGCGCCTTGAAGGAGGCGACGGTCTCCTCCTTGGAGACGGTGACGCCGACCTGGCCGGTGAAGGCCTCGGCGACGTACATCGGGTGCGACAGGAACCGCTCGATCCGCCGCGCCCGGTTGACGGTGACCTTGTCCTCTTCGGACAGTTCGTCGATACCGAGGATGGCGATGATGTCCTGCAGCTCCTTGTACTTCTGCAGGATCCGCTTCACCTCCTGGGCCACCTGGTAGTGCTCGAGCCCGATGACCGACGGGTCCATGATCCGCGAGGTCGAGTCGAGCGGGTCCACCGCCGGGTAGATGCCCTTCTCGGTGATGGCCCGGGACAGCACCGTGGTGGCGTCCAGGTGCGCGAACACCGTGTGCGGAGCCGGGTCGGTGATGTCGTCGGCGGGCACGTAGATCGCCTGCATCGAGGTGATCGAGTGACCGCGGGTCGAGGTGATCCGCTCCTGCAGCTGGCCCATCTCGTCCGCCAGGGTCGGCTGGTAACCCACCGCCGACGGCATGCGCCCGAGCAGCGTGGAGACCTCGGAGCCCGCCTGGGTGAACCGGAAGATGTTGTCGATGAAGAGCAGCACGTCCTGCTTCTGCACATCGCGGAAGTACTCCGCCATGGTCAGGGCGGACAGGGCGACGCGAAGACGCGTGCCCGGCGGCTCGTCCATCTGGCCGAAGACCAGGGCCGTGTCCTTGAGGACGTTGGCCTCCTCCATCTCCACCCAGAGGTCGTTGCCCTCACGGGTTCGCTCGCCGACACCGGCGAAGCAGGAGGTGCCACCGAAGTTACGGGCGACACGGGTGATCATCTCCTGGATGAGTACCGTCTTGCCGACACCCGCACCACCGAACAGGCCGATCTTCCCACCCTGCACGTACGGGGTGAGCAGGTCGATGACCTTGATGCCGGTCTCCAGCATCTCGGTCTTCGACTCGAGCTGGTCGAAGGGCGGCGGGCTGCCGTGGATGCCACGGCGCTCGGTGATCTCCAGGGAGGCCGTCGGCACGTCAAGCGACTCACCGAGGGCGTTCCACACGTGACCCTTGACGACGTCGCCGACCGGGACCGAGATCTGCCGGCCGGTGTCGGTGACGACCGCACCGCGGACCAGGCCGTCGGTGGGCTGCATCGAGATGGCCCTGACCATGTTGTCGCCCAGGTGCTGGGCGACCTCGAGGGTCAGGATCTTGGGCTCGTCTCCGAACGTCACCTCCACATGGAGGGCATTGAAGATCTCCGGCATGGCGTCGGCGGGGAACTCCGCGTCGACGACCGGGCCGATGATCCGGGCGACACGGCCGGTCCCGGTCGCAGTCTCTACCTGCGCAGTCAACTTATTCACTCCCCGCGCTCGCGTCGGCGAGCGCGTTCGCGCCACCGACGATCTCGCTGATTTCCTGGGTGATCTCGGCCTGGCGCGCCTGGTTGGCCTGGCGCGTGTACGACGCGACGAGATCATTCGCGTTGTCGGTCGCCGACTTCATCGCGCGCCGCCGTGAGGCGTGCTCGGACGCGGCCGACTGGAGCAGCATGTGATAGATGCGGCTCTCGATGTAGTTCGGCAGCAGCAGGTCGAGCGCCGCCTCGGCCGAGGGCTCGAAGTCGTACGAGGGCAGCGGGCCGCTCTCGGCCACCGCCGGCCCGTCCTCGACCTCGAGGGGCAGCAGCCTGTGAACGACGGCCTGCTGGGTCAGCATCGAGACGAACTCGGTGTAGACCACGTGGATCTCACCGACCCCGCCGTCCGCGTCCTCCTTGAGGAAGTCGGCCACCAGACGCCGCCCGATCCGCTCGGCATCTGCGAACGTGGGCCGGTCGCTGAACCCGCTCCAGTCCGCGCCGATCTGCCGGTTGCGGAACCGGTACCAGATCCCGCCCTTGTTGCCCACGAGGTAGGGAACCGCGACGCGGCCCTTCTCGGTGAGCGCCTTGACCAGGGACTCGGCCTCACGGATCGCGTTGGCGTTGTAACCGCCGCAGAAGCCGCGGTCACTGGTGATCACAAGTACCGCGCTGCGCCGCGCATCCGGCTGCTCGTTGAGCAGCGGGTGGTCGACGCCGGACCTGTGGCTGATCAGCGCGGACAGCGCCCGCGTGATCTGCCGGGCGTACGGCTTGGAAGCCTTCACCCGTTCTTGCGCCTTCACGATCCGGGAGGTGGCGATGAGCTCCTGGGCACGCGTGATCTTCGCGGTCGACTTGACCGAGCGGATCTGCCGCCGCAGTTGACGAAGCTGTGCACCCATCGCCGATCAGCCCGTCACGCGCTTGATCGTCTCCTGCTCGACATCCTTGTCCGCGAGTGCCTCGACCGGCTCGTCCTCACCGAGGAGCTGACCGGCTGAGGTCTCGAAACCCTTCTTGAACTCCGTGATGGCGTCCTTGAGGGTGGTCAGGGCGTCGTCGGAGAGCTCACCGGTCTCGCGGATCTTCTGCAGGATGCCGCCGTGGTTCAGCTCGACGTGGGCGAGGAACTCGCTCTCGAAGCGCCGGATGTCCTCGACGGGCACGTCGTCCAGTTCGCCGGTCGTACCGGACCAGACCGAGACGACCTGCTTCTCGACCGGGAACGGGCTGTACTGCGGCTGCTTGAGCAGCTCGACCAGACGGGCACCACGGTCCAGCTGGGCACGGGACGCCGCGTCGAGGTCGGACGCGAAGGCCGCGAAGGCCTCCAGGTCGCGGTACTGCGACAGGGACAGGCGCAGGGTGCCCGCGACCTTCCGCATCGCCTTGACCTGCGCGGAACCACCGACCCGGGAGACCGAGACACCGACGTTGATGGCCGGCCGGACACCCTGGTTGAACAGGTCGGTCTCCAGGAAGCACTGGCCGTCGGTGATCGAGATGACGTTGGTCGGGATGAACGCCGAGACGTCGTTGCCCTTGGTCTCGACGATCGGCAGACCCGTCATCGAACCGGCGCCCAGATCGTTCGACAGCTTCGCGCAGCGCTCGAGCAGACGCGAGTGCAGGTAGAAGACGTCGCCCGGGTAGGCCTCACGTCCCGGCGGGCGCCGCAGCAGCAGCGATACCGCACGGTAGGCGTCGGCCTGCTTGGACAGGTCGTCGAAGATGATCAGGACGTGCTTGCCCTGGTACATCCAGTGCTGGCCGATCGCGGACCCGGTGTAGGGCGCGATGTACTTGAAGCCCGCGGGGTCGGAGGCGGGAGCGGCCACGATCGTGGTGTACTCCAGCGCGCCGGCCTCTTCGAGCGTGCCGCGCACCGCCGCGATCGTGGAGCCCTTCTGGCCCACCGCGACGTAGATGCAGCGCACCTGCTTCTCCGGGTCACCGGAGTCCCAGTTCTGCTTCTGGTTGATGATCGTGTCGACCGCGATGGTGGTCTTGCCGGTCTGCCGGTCGCCGATGATCAGCTGTCGCTGGCCACGGCCGATCGGGGTCATCGCGTCGATCGCCTTGATACCGGTCTGCAGCGGCTGCTTGACCGACTGCCGCTGTACGACCGAGGGGGCCTGCAGCTCGAGGGCGCGGCGCTCGGTCGTCTCGACCGGGCCCTTGCCGTCGATCGGGTTGCCCAGCGCGTCGACGACGCGGCCCAGGAAGGCGTCGCCGACCGGAGCGGAGAGAACCTCTCCGGTCCGGCGGACCTGCTGGCCCTCCTCGATCTTGCTGAAGTCACCCAGTACCACTGCGCCGATCTCACGAACGTCCAGGTTCAGAGCCAGACCGCGCGTACCGTCCTCGAATTCGAGGAGCTCGTTCGCCATCGCCGAGGGCAGGCCCTCGATGTGGGCGATCCCGTCGCCGGAATCGACAACGGTGCCGACCTCCTCGCGCGCGGCCGCTTCGGGCTCGTACGACTGGACGAAGCGCTCCAGCGCGTTCCGGACCTCGTCCGGACGGATTGTCAGCTCCGCCATGATTCCTCTCTCAGCTCGCCAGACGCCGGCGGACATCATCCAGCCGCCCGGCGATCGTGCCGTCAATGATCTCGTCCCCGAGCTGGATGGACAGGCCACCAACAACGGAAGGATCGAGTTCGATGTTCAGATGTACGTCATGGCCGTACGCCGCCGACAGGGCGGACGCAAGCCGCGTGCGCTGCTCCTCCGAGAGCGCCACCGCGGTACGCACCAGGGCGATGAAGCGGCTGCGCCGCTCGGCGACCAGGCGGTCATACTCGGCTAGTCCCCGTTCCAGGCTACGTCCCCGGGGGTCCGTCACGACCTCGGTGATCAGACGCAACGCGGACGGGGTGACCTTGTTCTCCAGGAGAGCACCGACCAGCTCCGTCTTGCGCTGCCGCGGAAGCTGGTGGCTCGCCAGTGCGGCCCGCAGCTGCGGCTCCGCCTCAATGATCCGTGAGAACCGGAAGAGCTCGTCCTCCAGCTCGTCCAGCTGCCCGGCTGCCTCCGCTTGGGCGGCTTCCGCATTCACCGCGAGCTTCTCGATCGTGTCGAGGAGCTCAGAGGGTCGTGACCAGCGCAGGCCCACCACCTCGGCGAGGAGCCGGACTGCGGCCTCGGAGACCTTGCCGTCCAGGAGCGTCCGGACAAGGCGCGCCTTGCTGTCAGCGTCCCGTGCGGGATCGGTGACGGCGCGGCGCAGCCCGTGTTCACGGTCGAGCAGATGGAGTACGGCCTTGAGATCCTCGGCCAGGACGGAAAGATCCGCCGTGACCGCCACCGCTTCGAACCGCTCCCGCGCCTCTGCCACGGCCGCTCTGCTCACGACGTCACCTGTTCCGCGGCGGAGCGCTGCTCGAGCTCCTCGAGGAACCGGTCGACGATGCGACGCTGCCGGGCCTCGTCCTCAAGGGACTCGCCGACCACGCGGCCGGCCAGTTCGACCGATATCGAGCCGACCTCGGCGCGCAGCTGGGCGACCGCCTGCAGGCGCTCCGCCTCGATCTGCACGTGCGCGGCCTCGACCAGACGGCGCGCCTCGGCCTGGGCCTGCTCGCGCATCTCGGCCAGGATCTGGGCGCCCTGTTCGCGCGCCTCTTCCCGCAGCCGTGCGGCCTCGTGCCGGGCCTCGGCGAGCTGGGCCCGGTACTGCTCAAGCGTCGAGGCCGCCTCGGCCTGTGCGTCATCGGCCCGCTTCAGACCGCCCTCGATGAGGTCGGTGCGCTCGGCGAGCGTCTTCTCGATGCGAGGCAGGAGCACCTTGCCCAGGAAGAACAGCACGACGAGGAAGGAGAAGATGCCGATGGTCATTTCGGCCATATCGGGCAGCAGCGGGTTCTTGTTCGCCTCGCTCGCGGCCACGATCGTTGCCAGACTCATGGGATGTACCACCTTCCGTCAGTGGGGACGATCAGGTGTACACGAAGGGCATGACCAGACCGATGAGCGCGAGCGCCTCGGAGAAGGCGAAGCCCAGGATCATGTTCTGCTGGATGACACCGGTCATCTCGGGCTGGCGGGCCATGGCGTTGACGCCCTGACCGAAGACGATGCCCACACCGATACCCGGGCCGATCGCGGCGAGGCCGTACCCGATCGACTTGAGGGCCCCGGAGAGAGCTCCGACGCTGTTGGGGTCAAGCGGTACGGCAGCGAGGATCGACATTCCTTTTCCTTTTCAGTCGGCCGACGGAATTCCCGCCGGTCAGCTACTAGGGGTGGCTCAGTGGTCGGCGTGCAGGCCGCTGCTGATGTAGAAGGCGGCGAGCAGCGTGAAGACATAGGCCTGAACGGCCTGGACGAACAGCTCGAACACGGTCATGGCGATCGTGAGGATGACGCCGAGGATGCCGACCGGGACACCCAGCGGGGTGACCTGTTCGACGAGGAAGTGGTAACCGACGACGCAGAACAGTGCGACCAGGAGGTGGCCGGCGAACATGTTCGCGAAGAGCCGGACCGCGTGCGTGAAGGGGCGCACGAAGATCGTGGAGACGAATTCGATCGCGGCGAGTAGCGGGTAGATGAAGATGGGCAAGCCGGGCGGGAACATGAAGTTCTTGAAGTACCCGAAAAAGCCCTGGTGCTTGATGCCCAGGCCGATCATCAGGAACCAGATCATCACCGCCAGAAAAAGCGGGAAGGCGATCTTCGAGTTCACCGGGAACTGCGCGAACGGGATGATCGACATCAGGTTGCCGATCCAGACGAAGAAGAAGATCGGCACCAGCAGGCGCATCCACTTCTCGGCGTCCTTGCCCAGCATCGGGCGCGCTATCTGCTCGCGCACGAAGACATAGAGGACCTCGCCCACGTTCTGCGCACCGCGCGGAACCAGCTTCGGCTTGGCGAAAGCGGCCCAGAAGAAGGCCACCACGATAAGACCGACCAGCAGGACGAGGATCATCGGTTTGGTGATGCCGACCGAACCGATGTAGAAGATCGGCTTCCAGTCGAACAGGCCAAGACCGGGGGCCTCGTCAGAGAAGGTCTTGGCGAGGAGGTGCTGCGCGCTCACCTAGGCGATCCTTTCGCGTTCGTAGTCCATCAAGGCGGCAACCTTGTCGTCTCGGTGGGCCACGGACCCGCCTGGCACTGCCGTCAGCGTTGCTGTCGGCGGCCGTAGCGGACGTAGACCAAGTAGCTCGCGAGAAGGAGACCCGTCACCAGCCCGATGGGGAGCAGTGCCGGCATGTGCAGCCACTTTCCGAGCGCCCATCCCACGCCGCCGTACAACAGCATCCCGGAGAGCAGAAGGCTCGGGGCCGATGACGCTGCGTTGTTGAAGGCGCGGGTCTCCGCTTCGGTGGGCCACTGCCCGTCCTCGTTCATCGCTGACCGGACCATAGCAGGCCACCTCCCGGATGGTCATATTGGAGTAGTCCATTGCTGTCACGCATCCCGGCCGAGGCGCGTGTCGGGGTTGCCGGCGGACCCGCTACCAGGAACGACGTACGGTGTGCGGCCGGCCAGGGTCACCCGCGTCTCGGACATGAGCCAGACCACGGTCAGCGCGACGACGGTGAACGCGAAGGCCTTCGGGTTCCAGATCGTCTGGTGCTTGAACGCGGCGATCAACACGAACAGGATGATCAGCTTCAGCGCATAGCTGAGCACGCCGGCCATCAGCAGCAGCTGCGGTGCGCGCCGGCCTATGTAGCCGACGACGAGCACGCTGATCGAGAAGAAAACGATCACTACCACGAGGCCGATGACGGCTCCGAGTGCGCCCTTGGGGCCTGTGACCAGGAAACCGATGACGGCGGCTACCGCGCCTGCCAAGGCTGTGGGGATTGCGGCGCCGCGGAGGATCCGGGCGTCGAGCGTCTCCATTTGTGCTCCGTGTGCTCACGATGCGTATTCGAGGCTTGCTCGTGAAAGCTATCACAAGGCTAATGTGAACCAACCATTACCTACGGCGTAGCGCCCCAGCGCTCCGTCGCAGGTCACCCTCCGGCTTCAGTTGCGGGTGGACGCAGGTTGCCTCGCGGGGTCCAGGGGATGAACAGGGGCCGTCACTTCGCGTACGGCACGGCGGGTGTGAATCCGGGGCAACGCGATCATCACGACCACGCCCAGGGCGGCGACCAGGCACGTCACGGAGAACGAGACCGTGACGACCAGCGGGCGGCTCAGCGACAGGACGTGTCCGATGTTCTTCGCCAGTGCGAACTCGACCACCCACGAGGCCAGCAGCCCGACCCAGAAGTACATGATCAGTACGGCCCGGCGGTGCGAGTGACCGAGATCGAGCAGCCGGTGGTGCAGGTGCAGCTTGTCCGGGGCGAACGGGGAACGGCCCTGGTTGGCACGGCGCCAGACCGCGAACACCATGTCCATGAACGGGATCGCCACCACCGCCGGCACGAGCAGGATGGGCACGAACACCGGGAACAGGTCGTACGTCCCGATCATTGAGGTGTCGAACTGGCCGGTCAGCATGATCGTGGAGGACGCGAGAAGCAGGCCGATGAGCATCGACCCGGTGTCGCCCATGAAGATCCGCGCCGGGTTGAAGTTGTGTGGCAGGAACCCCAGGCAGACCCCGATCAGGATCGCCGTGATCAGGGTCGCGCCCATCAGCCGGGACATGTGGTTGGTGGCCGACAGCAGATAGGAGTACGAGAACAGGGCACAGGCCGCGATGCCCACGGTGCCGGCCGCGAGACCGTCCAGGCCGTCCACGAAGTTCACCGCGTTGATCGTCGCCACCACGATGAAGACCGTCAGCGGCACGCCGTACTCCGGCGGCAGCGAGAGCGGCACCCCGTTGGGCATCGGGAGCCAGAGCAGCTGGACACCGTTCATGATCAGCAGCCCGGCGGCGGCGACCTGGCCGGCGAACTTGGTGAGCGCGTCCAGCTCCCAGCGGTCGTCCGCGATCCCGATGACCACGATGAGGGCGCTGGCGAGGAGCAGCCCCCTGGCGGCGCCGCTGCTCTGGAAGACCCCGCTCAGTTTCGGCAGCCTGGAGGCGACGAGTAGGGCTCCGATCAGGCCGCCGAACATGGCCAGGCCGCCCAGGCGCGGGGTGGGGATGGCGTGCACGTCGCGGTCACGGACCGGAGCCTGGGCTCCGAACCAGATGGCGAACAGGCGCACGGCGGGGGTCAGCAGATAGGTGATCATGGCGGCGGTGAGGATCGTGAGCAGATACTCGCGCACGCCTGTACCGCCTTCCGATCACCCTGCTACTAAGACTGATGTCCGAGCCACCCGAAAGGTTCACTCCGAACTCGGACCGCCCAACTCTAAACCCGGTTGTGGCGGTCGTGCGCGGTTTCCATGCGACATCTCAGACCACAGTCACAACGCGGGTGACAGATGGAATCGTTCCCATCGTAGGAATTCATACACCGCGATCGGTAGTGAGAACATCACCCTGTGCTTCTTTTCCAGGTCGTTGACGATCCGGAAGAGGCCCGTTCCGTGTGCGCCTACTCGCCGGGCTCGCGTGCATGGGCGGTGGAGGTCTCTTCGGCCGGCGCCGCCTCGGGGACGGGGTGGTCACCGATCTCGTCGGGGTCGTCGGGGTCGTCGACGAGGAGGACGCCGCAGACGCTGCGGATCTTGTCCTCGGGGATCGCCCCGGCGCGCAGCAGGCGTGGCACCGGGCCCGTCAGGTCCACGATGGACGAGGGCTCGTGGCTCCCCGACGTACCGCCGTCCAGATAGATCTCGACGGTCTCGCCGAGCTGCTTCTCGGCGTCCGCCACGGACCGGGCGGCCTCGGAGCCGGTCAGGTTGGCGCTGCTCACCGCGAGCGGGCCGGTCTCCTTGAGCAGTTCCAGGGCCAGCTCGTGCATCGGCATCCGTACCGCGACCGTGCCCTTGGCCTCGCCCAGGTCCCAGGTGAGGTTGGTGTTGACCCGGCACACGACCGTCAGCGCGCCGGGCCAGAACTCGTCGATGAGGTCCTGGCCGTACGGCCCAAGGTCCTCGACAAGGGCCTGAGCGGCCCGCCTGGAGCCGACCAGCACCGGGGCGGGCATGTCCCTGCCCCGGCCCTTGGCGTCCAGCAGCGCCGCGACCGCGACCGGATTGAAGGCATCGGCCCCGATCCCGTACACCGTGTCGGTGGGCAGCACGATCAGCTCGCCGCGCCGTACGGCCGAGACCGCCTCGGCGATCCCCCGCGTGCGTTCCATCGGCTCGGAGCAGTCATAACGTCGGCTCACGGTCACACTTCCGTTGAAAGACGGGCCGTTACGAAGCGGTCCCGGTTGGTCAGGTCACGGCGGTTGCGGACGTCCCGCCAGCCGTTCTCCTCGGCGAAGACCCAGTAGACGGCATTGCCCTGCAGGTCGCTGTGCTCGACGGCCACATAGCCGCCGGGCCGCAGCAACCGCCGCGCGGTGCGCTCCACGACCCGGATCGCCTCCAGGCCGTCGTCACCACCACCCCACAGTGCGTCCGGCGGATCGTAGTCGCGCACGTCGTGCGGAACGTACTCCCACTCGCTCATCGGAATATACGGCGGGTTGCTGACCACCAGGTCGACGGTCCCATTGAGGTCGGTCAGGGCCGTACCGAAATCACCGAGGTGCAGCCGCACCCGGCCGGCCACGTCGATCTCCTCGATGTTGTGGCCCGCGTGGATGTACGCCTTCGGGTCCTTCTCGACCGCGTGCACCCGGGCCCGCGGCGACTCCTGGGCCACCGACAGCGCGATCGCACCCGAGCCCGTACCGAGATCCACCACCAGGGGGTGGCTGACGTCCATGTCGCGCAGCGTGTCGATGGCCCAGCCCGCGACCACCTCGGTCTCGGGCCGCGGCACGAACACCCCCGGGCCGACCTTCAGCTCCAGGTACCGGAAGAACGCCCGCCCAGTGATGTGCTGGAGCGGCTCCCCCGCCTCCCGGCGGGCCACGAACTCCCAGAACCTCGCGTCGAACGCCCCGTCCGTCACGCTGTGCAACTCGGAGCGCTTCACCCGGTGCACCGCGGCCGCGAGCTCCTCCGCGTCGGCACGCGGAGAGGCGGCACCGGCCTCGGCCAGCCGGGCCGTGGCCCTGGCGATCTCGTCAAGCAGCATGTTCATGGGCTTTGGGCGTCGGCCAGTCTGCGTTCCATGTCGGCGTCGACGAGGGCCTGGATCACATTGTGCAGGTCACCGTCGATTACCTGATCGAGGTTATACGCCTTGTAACCGACGCGGTGGTCGGAGATGCGATTCTCCGGGAAGTTGTACGTCCGGACGCGCTCGGAGCGGTCGACGGTCCGTACCTGGCTCTTGCGCTCGGCGCTCGCCGCGGCGTCGGCGGCCTCCTGAGCGGCGACCAGCAGCCGGGACCGCAGGATGCGCATGGCCGACTCCTTGTTCTGGAGCTGGCTCTTCTCGTTCTGGCAGGAGGCCACGACACCGGTCGGGACGTGGGTGATCCGGACCGCCGAGTCGGTGGTGTTGACGCTCTGCCCGCCGGGACCGCTGGACCGGTAGACGTCGATGCGCAGGTCATTGGCGTCGATCTGGACGTCCACGTCCTCGGCCTCGGGCGTGACGAGCACCCCGACGGCGCTGGTGTGGATGCGGCCCTGCGACTCGGTGACCGGAACCCGCTGGACCCGGTGCACGCCGCCCTCGAACTTGAGCTGTGACCAGGCTCCGTCCTTGGATTTCACCGCCACCGTCACGTCCTTGTAGCCCCCGAGGTCGGAGTGGTGGGCGTCGACGATCTCGGTCTTCCAGCCGATCCGCTCGGCGTAGCGCAGGTACATCCGCAGCAGGTCCCCGGCGAACAGGGCCGACTCCTCGCCGCCCTCCCCCGCCTTGATCTCCAGCAGGACGTCCTTGTCGTCGTTGGGATCCCTCGGGATCAGCAGCCGCTGGAGTTTCACCTCCAGTTCGTGCTTGCGCTCTTCGAGTTCGGCGGCCTCCTTGGCGAAGGCCTCGTCCTCGGGCGCCAGTTCCAGGGCCGCGACGATGTCGGCCTCGGTGGTCTCCATCTCTCGGTACGTCTCGACGATCGGGCGAAGATGGGCATACCGCTTGCCCAGCGTGCGTGCCAGTTGCTGATCGGCGTGCACCGCCGGGTCACCGAGCTGATGCTCGATGTCGGTGTATTCCCTGATGAAATCGTCGAGGTTCACTCAAGCATCCCGAGTTCGCTGTTGGAAAAAAACCGGGGCCGGGGGTCGTCGACCCCCGGCCTGGCGTCCCTCGAGCTACTTCTCGGCCTTCTTGCCGAAGCGCTTCTCGAAGCGGGCCACACGGCCGCCGGTGTCGAGAATCTTCTGCTTGCCCGTGTAGAACGGGTGGCAGGCCGAGCAGACCTCGGCGCGGATGGCGCCGTCCTTCGCGGTGCTACGGGTCTCGAAGGTGCTACCGCACATACATGTCACGGTCGTGACGACGTAGTCCGGGTGGATGTCAGGCTTCAAGGAATTCTCCTCGCTCAGAGCGGTCGCCGGGTCGCTCCCCGTTTCCAGGCGCGTGAACCGGTACCGCAGCGCTTACCCCTCAAGTGTGCCAGATGACAGAACGTGCCGAGGTCACCCCCCATTCCCGATCTTGCTCCGTTGACCCGTGGCGTTTCCCGCACCCTTCGGGGTTTCAGTGCGGGAAACGCCACGACTCAACGTCCCAGGTAAGCGAGTACTGCCATCACGCGGCGGTGGGTCTCTTCGGCCTGGGGGAGGTCGAGCTTGAGGAAGATGCTGGAGATGTGCTTCTCGACGGCGCCCTCGGTGACCGTGAGACCCCGGGCGATGGCGGCGTTGGACAGGCCCTCCGCCATCCGGCCGAGCACCTCCCGCTCCCGGCGGGTGAGGGTGTCGACGGGGTCGCGCTCCCGGCGCCGGCCGAGCAACTGGCCGATCACCTCGGGATCGATCACCGTGCCCCCGGCGGCGATCTTCCTTACCGTCTCGACGAACTCGGCGACCTCCGCCACCCGTTCCTTGAGCAGGTAGCCGACCCCCTCGGCCCCCCCGCCGATCAGCTCGGTGGCGTACCGCTCCTCGACGTACTGGGACAGCACCAGGATCGGCGTCCCCGGTACCAGCTCGCGCGCCTTGAGCGCCGCCCTGAGCCCCTCGTCGGTGAACGACGGCGGCATCCGTACGTCCACGATCGCCAGGTCCGGCCGGTGCTCCGCGACGAGCCCGGGCAGCGTCTCCCCGTCCCCGCAGCCGGCCACGGTCTCGATGCCCTCGTCGGCCAGCAGCCTCGCGAGCCCCTCGCGCAAAAGCACCGAATCCTCAGCGATCACGACCCTCACCGCCACACCCTACGCCGTCGAGTCGTCCAACAAAGGCAGGCGTTTCCCGCACTGTTTCGGCGGACGGTGCGGGAAACGCCACGAGTCAACGAAGATCACCAGGTGCAGGGGAGGTCGGCGCGGATCACGGTGGGGCCGCCCGGGGGGCTGTTCACGGTGAGCAGGCCGTCGATGGTGGCGGCGCGGTCGGCGAGGCCCGAGAGGCCGCCGCCGGGCTGGGCGGAGGCGCCGCCCACGCCGTTGTCGGCGATCTCGACGACCACCCAGTACTGGTCCCGGTGGACGGTCACCGAGGCCCTGGTGGCGCGGGCGTACTTCGCGATGTTGGCCAGCGACTCGGCCACGATGAAGTAGGCGATGCTCTCCACGGCCGCCGGGGGACGGTCGGACAGATCCACGGAGACCTCCACGGGCACGGGGGCGCGGGCCGCCAGCGAGGACAGCGCGGGGTCCAGGCCGCGGTCGGTGAGGATCGCCGGGTAGATCCCCCGGGCCAGGTTCCGCAGCTCCCCGATGACCTCCCTGGTCCCGGCGTGGGCCTGCTCGATGAGCGCGCGGGCGGCCTCCGGGTCGGTGTCCAGCTTGGCGCGGGCCCGCCCGATGTCCATGGCGACGGCGAGCAGTTGCTGCTGGGCGCCGTCATGCAGGTCACGTTCGATGCGGCGCCGCTCCGACTCGGCCGCGTCCACCCCGCGGGCGCGGCTGGCCTGCAGGTGGTCGGCGCGGGCCCGCAGCTGCAGGGTCTCCAGCTGGGACTCGCTCGGGCCGAGCAGGACCCTGGCCAGTGAGGAGTGCATCATCCCCATCGCCCGGGTCACGTACAGCGTGATCATCAGGAGCACGGCGCCCGCCAGCGTGAACGGCAGTCCCGCCACCGGGTTGGTCACGGCGAACGAGCTGTTACCGATGTCGGCCTGCACGCTGCCGTTGATCAGCACGAGGAGCGGCATGAGGAGCAGGAAACCGGTGGACGACCAGAGGACCACCGAGACGACGAACTCCGCCAGGCTGATCGGGAAGAGCAGGCCGAGGTAGACGAGGTCCTTCCAGGTGGCCGGATCCGCGATCATCCGGCGCCATTTGGCGAAGACGTTCATGCCCTGCGGCATCGGCCGGTACGGGCTGCGGATCCGCACCCCGAAGGCGGCCAGCATGAGCCCCCGCTCCAGCATCGCGCCGCCCCGCCAAGCGAGCATCAGAAGGGCGGCCAGCGGCACCCCCACCCAGATGATCAATAGTGAGAGGGAGAGCGAGACCCCGACGATCAAGATGATGAACCAGGCGAGACCGATGCCCATGCTGACGAGGAGGTACAGCGCGGCCCGCCAGCTCAGCGGATCCCGGATCATCGCCAGCGGCGCCCACGACCGCCCGCCGAGGATGCCGATCTCGTTGTCCTGCGTGCGCGTACCCGGCAGCATCGCGCTTCCCTTCGTCCCGTCCTCGACCCTACGACCCCAGCCTGGACGACGGACGAGACGATCACCATCCGGCCTTCCCGCCATCCCCAGGTGGGGCTACCCCCACCTCGTTGAGTCGTGGCGTTTCCCGCACCGAATTACCGAACGGTGCGGGAAACGCCACGAGTCAACGGGAAAAGGCGCCGTGGAGGGCGCCTTTTCTTTGGGTGGGGCGGGTGTCAGCGGTCGTCGGAGACGGTGGTCTTCTGGACCTGGAGCAGGAACTCCGCGTTGGACTTCGTCTCCCGCATCTTCTCCAGGAGCAGTTCGAGCGCCTGCTGCGTTTCGAGCGCGTGCAGCACCCGGCGCAGCTGCCAGACCACCCGCAGCTCGTCCGGCGGCATGAGGATCTCTTCCTTACGGGTACCGGACGCGTCCACGTCCACCGCCGGGAAGATCCGCTTGTCGGCGAGACCCCGGTTGAGCTTGAGCTCCATGTTGCCGGTGCCCTTGAACTCCTCGAAGATGACCTCGTCCATCCGGGAGCCGGTCTCGACCAGCGCGGTGGCCAGGATCGTCAGCGAGCCGCCGTTCTCGATGTTGCGCGCCGCGCCGAAGAACCGCTTCGGCGGGTAGAGCGCCGTCGAGTCGACACCACCGGACAGGATCCGGCCGGAGGCGGGCGCCGCCAGGTTGTACGCCCGGCCCAGACGGGTGATCGAGTCGAGCAGCACGACGACGTCGTGGCCCAGCTCCACCAGCCGCTTGGCCCGCTCGATCGCCAGCTCGGCGACCGTCGTGTGGTCCTCGGCGGGCCGGTCGAAGGTCGAGTGGATGACCTCGCCCTTCACCGACCGCTGCATGTCGGTGACCTCTTCCGGACGCTCGTCGACCAGGACGACCATCAGGTGGCACTCGGGGTTGTTCTTGGTGATCGCGTTGGCGATCGACTGAAGCACCATCGTCTTGCCGGCCTTCGGCGGCGAGACGATCAGGCCACGCTGGCCCTTGCCGATCGGCGCGACCAGGTCGATGACCCGGGTGGTCAGGATGCCGGGCTCGGTCTCCAGGCGCAGCCGCTCCTGCGGGTACAGCGGGGTCAGCTTGCTGAAGTCGACCCGCTGACGTGCCTGCTCCGGCTCCATGCCGTTGACGGTGTCGAGGCGGACCAGCGCGTTGAACTTCTCACGCCGCTCACCGTCGCTCGGCTGCCGTACGGCGCCGGTGACCACATCGCCCTTGCGCAGGCCGTTCTTGCGGACCTGGGCGAGCGAGACGTACACGTCGTTGGGCCCCGGCAGGTACCCGGTGGTCCGCACGAACGCGTAGTTGTCCAGGATGTCCAGGATGCCGGCGACCGGGATCAGGACATCGTCATCGCTGATGACCGGGTCGGCCTCGAAACGCTCGCGACCGGCCGTGCGCCCGCCGCGGTTGCGCTCCCGGAAACGGCGGCCGCGCCGGTTGCCCCGGTCGTCGTCGTCGCCCGGGCCCTGGCCCGGACCCTGGGCCTGGCTCTGGGCCTGGCTCTGCTGGCTCTGGCCGCGGCGCTGGCTCTGGTTGTCGCGGCCCTCGCCACGCTCACCCCGCTCCCCGCGCTCGCCCCGGTTGTCGCTGCCCCCGCGGTCCCGGTCCCGGCCGCTGCGCTGCCGCTGACGGCCACCCTCGCGACCACCCTCGCGGCCAGAACCCTCGCGGCCACCCTCACGGCTTCCGTTCTCGCGGCCACCACCGCTCTCGGTCTCGGCGGCGGGTGCGGACTCGGTCCTCGGGGTCTCGGCCTGAACCTTCACGGGCTCAGGCGTGAACGCCGGCGCCTCGTTGCTGATGGTGACCTGCTCTTCGCCCTCGTCACGCTTGGCGGCAGCGGTACGGCTGCGCCGCGGACGGGTCGTGGCGGTGCCCGACGTCGTGGCAGGGCCCGACGTCGTGGCAGGGCCCGACGTGGTGGCGATGCTCGGCTCGGTGGCGGTGCTCGGCTCAGTGGCGGTGGCCTTCTCGGCCACGGCCCCACCGGAGCCGCCTCCCTGCTTGTCCTGGATCGCAGCGATGAGCTGGCTCTTGCGCATCGCGGCGGTGCCGCTGATGCCAAGGCCGGACGCGAGCGTCTTGAGCTCGGGCAGCACCATGGCCGAAAGGCCGGTGCCGGTCCGGCGGCGCCGTGGCACGGCAGACTCGCCTTCGGCGCCTCCTGCCCTATTGGATGCGTCCGTAAGGAGTTCGCTGGTTTCGCTCACTAAGGGTCCTTCCCAGGGAGCGGGCGTGGGCCTCCGATGGCCCGTCGACCCGATGATCTGATCCGGCGGGGGCGCCGGATCGTACAGCCAGACAACAGAGAGTCAGGGTGTCGGGGAGCCACGTGCGCGTAGCGGACACGACCTGTGGGTCGGCCGGACGATGCGTGGCAGACGAGCACACAACCCCGAGTGGGGCATCTGGTGCGGCCTCCAGCCTAACATCACCAGCACACACAGCTATTCCTCAGACCTCAAAGTCGCGTGTCAACGACACTATCGACACTATGGGAGCCGGCCGAGCCTGGCCTTAGGGGTACGGCACCGGCATGAACGCGCGCGCCCTGCGGGTCGACGTTCAGCGGGTGTCTCTGCCACCCAGTACCCAGTTCCGCCGCGATCGAATCGATCCGTTCCGCACTTGTGAACGCCAGGACAGTCGGCCCCGCACCGGAGATGACCGCCGGTACGCCGCCGGCACGCAACCGCGCCACGAGCGCGGCCGAGTCCGGCATGGCCGGGGCCCGGTACGACTGGTGGAGCCGGTCCTCGGTCGCGGCGAGGAGCACCTCCGCGCCCAGGTCCCGCGTCAGCGCCGCGATCAGCAGCGCCGCCCGCCCCGAGTTGACGGCCGCGTCCTTGTGGGGTACGGCCTCGGGCAGCAGTCCGCGTGCCCCCTCGGTGGCCAGGCGCTGATCGGGTACGAAGACCACGACCTCGCGCTGCAACTCAAGCCGTACGAGCCTGGGTTCCGAGCGATCACCCGAGAGCCAGGCGATAGTGAGGCCACCGGCCAGGCAGGGGGCGACGTTGTCGGGGTGTCCCTCGATCTCGTTGGCGAGCGTCAGGGCGGCTTGATCATCGAGTACGGCGCCGCAGGGGTGCAGGGCGCGGGCGGCGACGATGCCCGCCACGATGGCCGCCGACGACGACCCGAGGCCCCGGCTGTGCGGGATCCGGTTGACGCAGTGCAGCCGCAGACCGGGCTGGTCGAGCGGCACGCCGGCGAGCGTGCCGATCCGGTCGAAGGCCTGGCGGAGCACGCTGACGATCAAGTGCCGCTCACCGAGGCCGGCCAGCTCGGGGCCCTCGCCGACGATCTCGATCTCGACGCCCTTGGCGGTGGCCGTCACGGTCACGTCGTCGTACAGCGTGAGCGCCAGCCCCAGCGAGTCGAACCCCGGGCCGAGATTGGCGCTGGTGGCCGGGACCCGTACGGTCACCGGCTCAGCCGTCCAGCTCAAAGCTCTCCTTACGACTTCGGCACGAGAAATGGATCAGACCAGGCCGAGGGCGGAGGCCGCGGTGTGCGCCTCGACCGGGACCGTGGTCGGCGCGGGGGCACCGTTGATCGCCCACTGCGGGTCCTTGAGCCCGTTGCCGGTCACCGTGCAGACGACCAGGGAGCCGGGCTGCACGACGCCCTGCTCGACGGCCTGCAGCAGGCCCGCCACGCTGGCCGCGGAGGCGGGCTCGACGAAGACGCCCTCCTCGCGGGCGAGCAGCCGGTAGGCGGACAGGATCTGCCGGTCGGTGACCGCGTCGATGGCGCCACCGGAGTCGTCCCTGGCGGCCACGGCGAGGTCCCAGGAGGCGGGGTTGCCGATCCGGATCGCGGTGGCGAGCGTCTGCGGGTGCAGTACGGGCTCGCCGCGCACGAACGGGGCCGCACCGGATGCCTGGAAACCCAGCATTCGCGGGGTCTTCGACGCGATCTTGTCGGCGAAGTACTCCTTGTAGCCCATCCAGTACGCCGAGATGTTGCCCGCGTTACCGACCGGCAGGCAGTGCACGTCGGGAGCGTCGCCGAGCGCGTCGATGATCTCGAAGGACGCGGTCTTCTGGCCCTGGAGGCGGTACGGGTTGACGGAGTTGACCAGCGCCACCGGGTAGTCGGCGGCGAGCTTGCGGGCCAGTTCCAGGCAGTCGTCGAAGTTGCCGTCGACCTGGAGCAGGTGGGCGCCGTGCACGAGTGCCTGGGCCAGCTTGCCCATCGCGATCTTGCCCTGCGGTACGAGGACCGCGCAGGTCATCCCGGCCCGTACCGCATAGGCCGCGGCGGACGCCGAGGTGTTGCCGGTCGAGGCGCAGATGACCGCCTTGGCGCCGTCCTCGGCCGCCTTGCTGATGGCCATCGTCATGCCGCGGTCCTTGAAGGAACCCGTCGGGTTGGCGCCCTCGACCTTGAGGTGCACGTCGCACCCGGTCAGCTGGGACAGCCGGTTCGCGGGCAGCAGCGGGGTGCCGCCCTCGAGCAGGGTGACGACCGGCGTCCTGGCCGACACCGGGAGCCGATCACGGTACTCCTCGATGAGCCCACGCCACGCCCTGGTCATGGAATCCTCCATGGTTGATGACCTGCGATGTTGC
>JAOPYM010000373.1 GCA_025964615.1 Actinomycetes bacterium | reverse complement strand
TTCTCGAAGTTCTCCACCTTCGCCAGCCACTGCGGCGTACATCCCAAGATCTCCGCGAGCTTGTGACGTGACAGCCCGGCTGCCTCGCGCTGCGCCCGCATCTCCGTGACGAACGACTTCTGCGGGCCGAACGGCTCGTTTCCGCGCAGGGGTGCCATCGGGGTGCTCCCGGGTGTCAACCCCGCAGGCCCGGTTCACCAGCGAGCCAGAGGGGGTGCCGTATGGGGTGTAGGCGGTTCGTTGCCCACCGTAACCCCCCACTGCGACGCTCGTCTCACAATCTCCGCATCGACCAGCAGGGAATCCCCCAGATGACCGACGAAGAGCAGGCCGAACTCCAGCACCGGCACCCGAACTGGCACATCCGCCGCCCGGCCGAAGCGCCGTACGTCATGGCCACCCGCCAGGACCGCGACCACGTCACCGCCGACGAGCTCTACGCCGGCCTCTGCATGACCCTCATCGAGGACTCCCCCGCCCAGCTCCGAGACGCCCTGGCACTCCAGCGGAAGATCGAGGAATCCCTGTGACGACCCCTACCTGGCGCGTCGATAGGTTCTGTTACGGCTCGCCTTGGGAGAAGATCGGGCCAGCAGGCCGGGTCAGACGCCGAGCGACCGGCCGATGATCTCTTTCATGATCTCGGTCGTGCCGCCGAAGATCGTCTGGATCCGTACATCCTGGTAGGCCCTGCCGATCGGGTACTCGGTCATGTAGCCGTACCCGCCGTACAACTGCACGCAGCGGTCCACGACCGTCTTGAGCATCTCGGTGTTCCAGTACTTCAGCATCGCGGCCTCCTCGATGCTGAGCTCGGCCCTGCCGTCCTTGACGATGCACTGGTCGGTGAAGGAGCGGGCCACGGTCAGCTCGGTCTTCATCTCGGCGAGCGTGAACCGGTTGTGCTGGAACTTGCCGATCGGGCGGCCGAACGCCTCGCGGGTCTTGCAGTATTCCAGGGTCTGCTCGAACGCGGACTCGGCGGCGGCCATCGCGGTGGCGCCGATGGACAGCCGCTCCCTGGCCAGGTTGGTCATCAGGTAGATGAAGCCCATGCCCTCCTCGCCGAGGAGGTTCTCCTTCGGGACCCGGACGTTGTCGAAGAACAGCTCAGCGGTGTCCTGGGCGTGCATGCCGACCTTGTCGAGGTTGCGGCCCCGATCGAACCCGCGCATGCCCCGCTCGACGACCAGCAGGCTGACGCCCTTGGCCCCCGCGGCGGGGTCGGTCTTGGCCACCACGATGACCAGGTCGGCCAGAATGCCGTTGGAGATGAAGGTCTTCGACCCGTTCAGTACGTAGTCGTCGCCGTCCCTGCGGGCGGTGGTCTTGATGCCCTGCAGGTCGGAGCCCGCGGCCGGCTCGGTCATCGCGATACCCGTGATGATCTCTCCGGAGCAGTACCCGGGGAACCAGCGGCGGCGCTGCTCCTCGTTGGCCAGCTGACGCAGGTAGCCGCCGTTGATGTCGTTGTGCACCGCGAAGCCGGGACCGTGCACCCCGGCCTTGGCCAGTTCCTCGTTGAAGATCACGTAGTAGCGGTAGTCGTCGTTGCCGCCGCCGCCGTACTCCTCGTCGAAGTCGATGCCGAGCAGGCCCTGCCGGCCTGCGGCCAGCCACACGTCGCGGGAGACGACCCCGTCCTTCTCCCACTGCTGGTGGAACGGCGCGATCTCCTTGTCGATGAAGGACCGCACCATCTCGCGGAAGGCCTCGTGCTCCTCGGTGAAGATCTCGCGTCCCATGCAGCCCTCGCAGTAAGTAGCTCCTGATACAGAATCAATGTAACACTGGAATTGTCACATAGGTACGGGCTGGGAGGCCTCGTGGAGCTGACGGTCGACGAGCTGGCCGCCCGTGCGGGTGTGACCGTGCGGACCGTGCGCTTCTACGCCACGCGGGGTCTGCTGCCGCCGCCCCGGCTGCGCGGCAGAACCGGGTTGTACGGCCCCGACCACCTGGCTCGCCTCGAACTCGTCCGGGAACTGCAGTCCCTCGGGCTGACGCTGGCCTCGATCGAGAAGCACCTGGCGCGCATCCCGCTCGACGCCTCCGTGGAGGATCTGGCCCTGCAGCGCGCCCTGCTGTCGCCCTGGGCCCCCGACCGGCCCGAGGACCTCGGCCGGCACGAACTCGACCGCCGGGCCGGTCGCCATCTCGACGACGAGGCCGTCGCCAGGCTCACCGCCCTGGGCGTCGTCTCGCCCCTGCCCGGCGGAGCCGTACGGGTGGTCAGTCCAGCCCTGCTGGGCGTCAGCGCCGAGCTCGCCGAACTGCCCATGCCGCTCGACACGCTGATCGCCTCACACGAGGCCGTTGAGCGCTACACCAGCGCGCTGGCCGAGGAGCTCCAGCAGGTCTTCCAGGACACGGTCGTCCGCCCCTACCGCGAACGCGGCCGCCCACCTGAAGAACGCGACCGCCTCCTCGAACTCGCCACCAAGCTCAAGCCCCTGATGATCCAGTCCCTAGTCACGTCCTTCCAGCGCGCCGTCGACCGAGCCATCCGCCGCTCCGTCCCCGACTCAACGGATGAGCATGCGGGTGCGCGTGCAGACGATCTCGCGGGTCCTGGGGTAGGTGTGCCAGGAGCGCCAGTCGAGGCCTCGGCGGATCTGCCGGACGGTGACCGCGGAGATGGCGTCCTTGTTGCCTGCGAAGATCGCCGCGACGGTGTCGTCCCGGTGAGCGAGGTAGTTGCGCAGGAAGGCGGCGGCCCGCCCGAAGTCGACCGCGTCCCGACGGTAGACGTCGGCGACGAACCGGCAGTTCCAGCCGCCGACTTCACGGCCGAGTTCATAGGGGAGCGGTCCAGGGCGGCCGTCGAGCACCGCCACGGTCTCGACCACCGGCCCGGCGATCACCTGGTGCGACCGGCCGAGCAGGCGCAGCTCCACGTCGACCCCGCCCATCCGCAGTGACCGGGTCAGCAACGCCGCCAGCGGCGGCTGGTCGAGCGTGAACGCCAGCCTGTCCGCGCGGGCGTCCGCGTGAGCGACATCCAGGGTCGCAAGCATGGAGACCCTCCGGGCCCGGAAACAGTAAGTCAGATCTTACATATCCCGTTGAGTCGTGGCGTTTCCCGCACTCTTCGCTGAAACGGTGCGGGAAACGCCACGAGTCAACGGTGGGGGCGGGGGCGGCGGGGGCGGGGGGTGGTCGGTTCAGGGGGTGAGGCGGGTGACGGCGGCGGCGACGCGTTCGTCGGTGGCGGTGAAGGCGATGCGGACGTGGTGGGAGCCCGCGGCGCCGTAGAAGTCGCCGGGAGCGACGAGGATGCCGAGTGAGGCCAGGTGCGCAGCGGTGTCCCAGCAGGGCTCGTCGCGGGTCGCCCACAGGTAGAGCGAGGCCTCGGAGTGATCGATCCGGAACCCGTACGCCTCGAAGGCCGCCTTCAGGGCCGTACGACGCCGGGAGTAGCGTTCCCGCTGCTCGGCCACGTGCGCGTCGTCGCCCAGGGCAGCCACCATGGCCGCCTGCACCGGACCCGGCATGATCATCCCGGCGTGCTTGCGGACCTCGAGGAGGCGCTTGACGACCGACGGGTCACCGGCGACGAACCCGGCACGGTAGCCGGCCATGTTGGAGCGCTTGGACAGCGAGTGCAGGGCGAGCAGGCCCTCGTGCGAGCCACCACAGACGTCCGGATGCAGGATCGACACGGGCTCGGTCGTCCAGCCGAGCTCGATGTAGCACTCGTCGCTGACCAGCAGCACGCCCCGCTCGCGGGCCCAGGACACGACCTTGCGCAGGTGCTCGGCGGGCAGCACCTGGCCGGTCGGGTTTCCCGGGGTGTTGATCCACACCAGCGCGGGCGTCGCCGGGCCGAGCGTGAGGAGCCCGTCGGCGGGGACGGACGATGCACCGGCGAGCCGGGCGCCCACGTCGTAGGTCGGATAGGCCAGTGCGGGGAAGACCACCCGATCCCCCGGGCCCACGCCGAGCAGGGTGGGCAGCCAGGCCACGAGTTCCTTGGTGCCGATGGCAGGCAGCACCGCGGCCGGGTCGGCGTGCACACCGAGCCGCCTGCGCAACCATGCCGCGACCGCCTCGCGCAGCTCCGCCGACCCGTACGTCAGCGGATAGCCGTGGGCGTCGGAGGCCTCGGTGAGCGCCCTGCGGACGATCTCCGGCGTCGGGTCCACCGGGGTGCCCACCGACAGGTCGACGATCCCGCCCGGATGCCGCTGGGCCGTGGCCTTGTACGGCTCCAGCCGATCCCACGGGAAGTCCGGCAGCGCGATCAATTCACCCTCCTCGCACAAAAACCGTGGTCATGCGATGAGCGGCCAAAGGGGCGATCATCGCATGACCACGGCAGGGATTGAAGCCCTACTCCGCGCTCTGCGGTGGCAGTGCGGCAACGAGGGGGTGGTCCCGGTCGATCTTGCCGACCTTGGACGCCCCGCCGGGCGATCCGAGCTCATCGAAGAACTCGACGTTCACCTTGTAGAAGTCCTTCCACTGTTCCGGGACATCGTCCTCGTAGTAGATGGCCTCTACCGGGCAAACCGGCTCACACGCACCACAGTCGACGCACTCGTCCGGGTGGATGTAAAGCTGGCGCTTGCCCTCATAGATGCAGTCGACAGGGCACTCTTCGATGCACGCCTTGTCGAGCAGATCCACACAGGGCTGCGCGATGACGTAGGTCACGTCATGACTCCTCTCGGGGTTTGCTCGGCCCCGCCGTATCACCACGGCTCACCGCAAGCTTTGCTGAACCTAGTATGTCCATGTCGGGTTACTCGTTTCGACATGGGGGTGGCCACATGTCCACACCGTCCGGATCCGGCCGCCAGTGGTACGCCGGCGTACGGCTCGTCGTGACGGTCACACCGGCCGACGTGGGCCAACGGGTCTCGCTCCGCCGCCGCCTGCCTACCGGAGAGTACAGCGACGTGGTCGGTGTACTCGAATCCTGGTCGGCTGGAACGCTGCTGGTCCGGCGGCGCAACGGCGAGCTGGTCGAGGTCTCCGAGGAGATCGTCGTGGCGGGAAAGGTCGTACCGCCGATGCCGCCGCCCAAGCGCCGCCCGGTCTCCTGAACCCAGGATAGCCCGGACCCGCGGTCCCGGCCACGGGCGGCCCGGGCCGCGGTGGCCCGAGCCGGGTGGGCGACCCGTGGGACTGGGGCCGGCAGGCGATGTCAGAACAGGGCGTCGATCACCGCCTGGTGCGAGCCCTCGGTCAGGACCGTGAGGAACGAGTCCTCGCCGGGAGGGCCCGGGTCGTAGGCAAGCACCAGCTCCGCGGAGCCGCCACCGCTGGACGGCTCGAAGCCCAGCGCCGACTCGACCGCCGCGGCCGTCACGGTCACCGCGCCGGGGAACTCACGGAACGCCAGCTCGGGCCGTTCCCCGAGGGCGGCCCACTGATCGCACAGCAGGACGAGCGCGAGGCCATGCAGCACGTCGCACCAGGGTCGGGCGAGCGCCTCCGGGACCTCCTTGACCTGGAGCTCGGGCAACCCGAACCGGGCAAGCCCCGAGGTGGAGGCCCAGATCCCCTCGGGCTCGGAGGAACAGATCACCTTCACCCAGTCGGCGACCGCGAAGTCCCAGGGCGCCTGCAAGGGGAGCGGCTCCCAGCCGGCCGGCCGGACCTCCAGGGTGCTCGGGTCGATGAGGATGCCGCCGGTGGCGATCGCCAGTGCCTGCGCGGTCGAAGCCGCCGTCCACACGTGCAGCGGCGGCCATCCGCACCCGTACATCGACAGCACGACGATGAAGCCGTCCGCCTCGCGCAGCCGGTCCAGCAGCTCCGGCGGGCAGTGCGGACCGCAGTCGGCGCAGCCGAGGTGCTCGAGGAGCTCGGGCATCGGCTCCACGTCGGAGCCGACCAGCACCACCCGTGGTTCCAGGTCGATGAGGTCGCGCTGGGTTAACGCCCCGGGCAGCAGTCCCGAGGGCAACCGCCGGGGCGCGGCGATCACGAACGAGGCGAGGACCTTCTCCGGAACCGGGACCACCAGGGTGTCTGCCATACCGCAGACGCTACGCCGGCAGTACGACAGTATGTTCGAAGTGATCTACAACCCCTCGGGGCGCGACGGCCACAGCGGCACCTCGCCGGGCAGATCGGCGCTGACCGACATCGGGAACTCGGCGGGCCGCTTCTCCAGGAACGAGGTCACTCCCTCGGCGGCGTCGGGCGAGCCGCCCAGCGCCACCATCAGCCGGGAGTCGGCGGCGTGCGCCTCCCACGGGGACGCGGCCGACAGCCCTGACCACATGAGCCGCCGGATCGCCGCCACCGACACGGCCGAGGTGTTCGCCACGATCTCATGGGCCAGTTCGTACGCGGCCGGGAGCAGCTCCCCGGGCTCGTACACCCGCGAGACCAGCCGGCCGGACAGCGCCTCGTCCGCGAGGAAGACCCTGCCAGTGGCGGCCCACTCCATCGCCTGCGAGATCCCCACGATCCTCGGCAGGAACCACGACGAGGCGGCCTCGGTGACGATCCCGCGCCGGGCGAACACGAACCCGAACTTCGCGGTGTCCGCACACAGACGCACGTCCATCGGCAGCGTCATCGTGACGCCGACGCCGACCGCCGGCCCGTTGATCGCGCCGATCACCGGCTTGAGGCACCGGGCGATGCGCAGCGCCACCGTGCCCCCGCCGTCGCGCGGGGTGCCGTCGGCCAGCAGGTCGTCGCCACCGAACATGTCCGCCGAGACCGACTTGTCGAAGGTCGCGCCCCCGCCGCCCAGGTCGGCTCCGGCGCAGAACGCCCGCCCCGCCCCGGTCACCACGACCGCCCGGACCTCGTCGTCGGCGTCGATCCGGTCGAAGGCGTCGAGCATCTCGTTGCGCATGGTGAACGTGTAGGCGTTCAGCTTCTCCGGACGGTTCAGCGTGAGCGTCGCGACCCTATCGGCAACCTCGTAGCAGATCTGCTCATACGCCACGGAAACCCTCCAAGCCCCTAGTCCGAACCCGATTCTAGAACGACGTCCGGTCAGCTCCAGGCGCGGGGGAAGAGGGCCATGACGGTCTCGCGGTGCCAGAAGCTCTCCGGGCCCCTGACCCCCGCGCGGGGGCGCAGGGTCAGGCACGGTCCAACAGTGGGTTCGAGGCGTACCGGCATCTCCCCCGCCGACTCCTCCCCGGTCACCGCGGCAAGGTCGGCGGCCGTCACCAGGAGCTCGGCGGGCAGGTCCGCCGCGCCGCCCCATACCTCCTGGAGCAGCCGGTACGACAGGGCGGCGGTCACCTTCGCCCAGGCCTGGCCGAGGTACGGGGCGAGGCCGACGGTGCGCAGTTCGGGCAGGCCCAGCCGGGACAGCCCGGTGGTGACCATCTCCAGATCGTTCCCGGCCGGGGAGGCGCTGATCCGGATGAAGTGCTGGGGTACGAAGTCCTCCCGCGCGGACGGCAGGTGCATCGACGCCTCGGGCGAGACGACCCGGGCGAGCAGCGGGTCGAGCAGGATGCCGCCGGTCGCCGCCGCCAGCTCACTGCCGTACGCCACCGTGTCGAAGAGGTGCCGGGGCGGCCAGCCGGGACCGTAGGAGGCGGAGACCAGCAGGTGCGGCCCCCTGGCCAGCCGGTCGAGGAGCACCGCGGGGGTGCCGCCCCGCCGCAGCAGCGCGGGCGGCGGCAGCGCGGGATGGCCGGCGGGGATCTCCTCGACCCGCACCGGCAGCCCGGCGAGCTCCGGCGCCCGCCGCAGCGGGTCCACCACCACGAAGCGAACGATCAACGTCTCCACATCAAGAACCGTATGCCCAGTGCGGCACCGTTCGACACAAGATCGTCACGTTCCGGTGACGAACGTCACCCCGCATCACCCACGCCCGGTGACCCGCTGTCACCTGGGTAAATTGTCGGATATCTTGCGAAGGTGAACAGCTGGGTCGTGGCGACGTACGACAGCGCCTTCGGATACGTCTCGGCGCACGGCGCACCACTGGTCGACCTGCTCGACCCCCAGCCCGGCGAGAAGATCATCGACCTGGGTTGCGGCACCGGGGCGCTGTCCGCCGAGATCGCGGCACGCGGTGCGGAGCCGCTGGGCATCGACGGCTCTCCCGCGCTGATCGGCCAGGCCAGGATGCTCAACGCCGGGCTCTCGTTCACCGTCGGCGACGCCGGCGACTTCACGGTCACTGAGCCGTTCGACGCGGTCGCGTCCAACGCGGCCCTGCACTGGATGACCCGGGACCCGGACGCCGTGATCACCCGGGTGCACGCGGCGCTGCGGCCCGGCGGCCGGTTCGTGGCCGAGATGGGCGGCGCGGGGAACTGCGCGGAGCTGATCGCGGCGATGCAGACCGCCTGGCGCGAGTTCGGGCTGGCCGAGCCCGAACTGCCCTGGTACTTCCCGAGCCCGGCGGAGTACGCGACCCGGCTTGAGGACGGCGGTTTCACCGTGCGGCTCCTGGAGTACGTCGAGCGCCCGACCCGGATGACCGAGGGCCCGAACGGCGCCGCCGACTGGGTCCGCGTCTTCGCCTCGGGCCCGCTGAACGCGGTCCCGCCCCAGGCCGTCGAATCCCTGCTGGCGCGGATCAACGACCTCGCCGCCCCCGCGCTCCGCCGCGAGTCCGGCTGGATGGCCGACTATGTACGGCTCAGGTTCGCCGCCGTCCGCAAGCCCGACAGCTCCGCGCTCACGTTCGACATGCGCCGCCCCGAGTCCGCCCACACGTGAGCCTCAGCCGAGCAGGTAGCGCAGGTGGGCCAGGGCGTGCGGCTGGTCGAGTGAGCCGACCAGGTCGGCGGCGTCCAGGCGGTCCCAGGCGGGGCCCACGTAGAGGTGCTGCAGCAGCGGGTGCTCGAAGCGGTACCCGCGGGCGCGCAGCGCCTCGTGCAGCAGTGGCGTGAGCACCCGGGCGGCCGGTTCCAGGTCGGGTGACTCGGTGCCGGCGACCCGGAGGATCTCGGCGGCCCGGCCGTCCAGGACCAGATCGAGGACGTCCGCAGCGGTCGCCCGGTGCTTGCGCAGCAACAGGGCCACCGTGCTCCGCACCGCCACCGCCTGCCGGGCCAGCCCGGCGTCCCACACCTCGTGCGGCACCTCGTCGAACGTGACGGGCCGTACCTCGTCGGTGAACTGCTCGGCGAGCAGCCGGGCGAACCCGGCCTCCACCGCGATGCCGAGCGGCCGCAGCGGTACGGGCCGCGACCACATCCCGTCGTTGTCGACCGGCACCGGAGCAGCGGTGGCCACGCGCTCGGCCTTGGCCAGCCAGCCCCAGCCCTCCCACAGGTCGGCCGGGTAGTAGCCGGCGGCGGCCAGCGGCCCGACGTGCTGCAGCACGAACCGCTCGAAGCCGAGCGCGATGTGCGCCGAGTGCAGCAGCGCACTGGCCACCGTGTCGGCCGCGAGCCTGTTGACGACCCAGCCGGTACGGGCCTGACCGCTGATCAGCTCCTGCCCGATGACGTCCGCGAGTTCGGCGGCGTCGAGCCCGACGACATACGGGAGCCCGAGGAGCAGCCGGTCGCCGGTGAGCTCCGCGTCCGGGATCGGGTACAGCTCGACCACGCCCGGCGCGGGCACTTCGAGGCGCGCCGCCGTGTCCTGGATGAACCGCCACAGATGCGGCTGGCTCTCCGGTGTGACACGGTACGAAATAACGTCTCTGGTCTTCATGAACTCCCCCGTTCCGAAGAAACGTCAGGCACGTTACCAAGAGGTAAACGCATGTGACCGAACGGTCATTGCCCTTGACGATCTAAGGTGAGGGCATGCTGCGGCTCTATGACGCGCGGACCGGCCAGGTTTCGGACATTACTCCTGCGCGGCCCGGTCGGTTGGTGCTTCGCGTCGACACCGTGGCTGATCTGCGCGGACGTCTCCTCGCTGATCTCGTCCGAAGGTTCAGCGAACGCCAGCGACTGCGGGTGTTCGCCTACACCGACGGCCCGGTGGAGGTCCTCAACATCCGCCCGGGCACGGAGGAGACCTCCGTCCGGGTCGACCTGAGTGTGGGGGAAGTCTCATCGCCCTCGGTCCGCACCCTGGAGGTCGGCGGCACCGCCGCGCTGCCCGGACCGGGCGAGGTGGCCGCCCGGGGGCTCGATCCGCTCGCCCTCCGGCTGGCCGTGCTGCGCTGCCACTACCGGGAGACCCTCGACGTGTCCTGGGACGAGCTCGCCGAGGCCGACGCCGATCTGGCCGGCTGGCGGGCCCGGGTGGCCGACTGGTCGCGCGCACCAGGGCGCCCGATGTCGGCCGGGTACGTCGCGGAGGCCGAGGCCGCGCTCTGCGACGACCTCGACCTGCCCCAGGTGCTCCGCATCCTCGACCAGCTCGCCGCCGATCCCGTCGTCCCGGCCGGTGCCAAGTTCGAGTCGTTCGCCCACCTCGACCTCTTCCTCGCCCTCGATCTCGTGCGCGACATCGGCAATTGAACGCACGAAAATGTGCGTAGTTCACTTGTGCACATGATTCGGCGAACCATTCCGGAGCGGTCCGGCTCTCACTAATCTCGGCGCCGTGGCCCCCCATCGGATTTTCTCAGCCCTGCTCGTCTTCCTGGTCAGCAGCTGTACGCCGGCCAGCGAGGCGACCGGCCCACTCCGCCCCTCCGTTCCCTTCGGGACTGTTCCAGAGGTCCCTTCCACGCCTTTTCCGCAGCAGTCCCCGCTCGACAGATACCGGCTCTTTCATGCCACCGCCGAGAATGCGCTCGCCACCGATGATCCGTCGCATATCGGCGACGTCGCGACCGGGCCGATCGCCGCGCACCTGCGGGAGGTGATCGCGGCGCAGCGCCGGGCGGGCGTGGTCCGGCGCGGTCACGCCGCGCTCGCCCCCCGCCTTGTCTCAGTACGCGGCGGTACGGCGCTGATCGTCGACTGTGTGGTCACCGGTGGCCTGTGGACCTACCGGATCGACACCGGTGCCCGCGTCGGTCCCGCACCCGCCGAACTGCGCACCAGGTACGCGGCCCGCCTCGTCCTGCGCGAAGGCACCTGGAAGGTCGACCTGACCACGATCCCCGAGGAGTCCGCATGCTGACACTCGTCGCCCTCGCCCTGGCGGGAGGCTGCGGTCCCTCCGCCGCCTGGACCTGCGCCATGGGCTCCTTCGCACACTCCCCTGCCGGGCACTCCCGGTCCGGGCACGCCTCGTCCGGGGCCATATCCGGTCGGGCCGGGTCCGCGCCGGCGAACGGGCTGGAGATCACCCCGCAGTGCGACATCACCGGCGGTGCCGACCACTGCATGCAGTTCCCGGTCGACCCGAAGGTGAGCACGGCCGACGTCGTGCAGATGGCGGTGGCCTCGATCACACTGCCGCCACCCCACCCGTACACCAACCCCTCCCCCCGCACCTGGGTCGGGCTGCGGACCTTCCTGTGGATCGGCCCTGGTCTCTGGCGGACGTACGCGGCGACCGCGCACACGGGCGGGCAGACCGTCACCGTGTCCGCCCACCCCACCCAGGTGGTCTGGGATCTCGGCGAGTCCTCCACCACCTGCCCCGGCCCGGGTACGCCCTGGACGCCGGAAACCGGCCCGCCGGAACCGCTGGGCGCCCGTTCGTCCGAAGCCACGTCGGCCTGCGGCTACACGTATCTCCGATCCGGGTGGTACGACGTCAGCGCCACCGTCTCGTACACCGTGGGCTGGACCTGCACGGGTGGCTGCGACGCCACCGCGGGCACCTGGGGTCCGCTGCCCGCCACCGGCCGGGCCCACCTCACCGTCGCCGAGATCCAGACCACCTCCCGCTGAC
>JAOPYM010000575.1 GCA_025964615.1 Actinomycetes bacterium | reverse complement strand
GGTTGATGCCAGTGGAAACGACAGGTTGATGTCGTTGGTTCTTTCGGGCCTGCGACAGGTTGATGTCACCTGTTTGGGTTTCGGTCCTCAGCCCGACGGTGTGGTGCAACGTAGGTGGCCGAGTGCGTCCTCGGAGCGGATCGGCACGCGGATCGGACCGTGATGGCGATGCTCGCCCTGGCCTTTCTCGCCGTGCTGCGGCGCGCCGCTAATAAGGGGGCCCCCACCCTGTGGACAACCTCCGGCCACCCAGGACGCAACACCGGCGAACCCACCCCAACCACCACCAGCCGACAGCCGGCCTGCCCAGCGACCACTCCGCCGGCTCATCACCTTGTCCATCGGTGAGACACGTCGCTTGTTCAACCTCATCGGCCACGACAACCAAGCCATTGACCTGGGTCTCTACTGGTCAACACACCGCCGCAGCCACCA
Organism: Actinomycetes bacterium; assembly: GCA_025964615.1. Classification (GTDB taxonomy): domain Bacteria; phylum Actinomycetota; class Actinomycetes; order Streptosporangiales; family Streptosporangiaceae; genus RYN-227. The sequence continues at coordinate 2,766 of JAOPYM010000575.1, read as the reverse complement.
GGCCGAAGCCCGCAGGCACCACTTCCGGCAGCGCCTGCGCCTTCAACTCATTCCGATCTAGCCATGTAGTAACTAGCTGCGTACGGCGGCGACGGCCTCGTCGAAGATCTGTGCCAGGTCGACCTGGCCGTTGCTGAGCACCCATGCCTCGGTCGCGGTGTCAAGGCAGGCCAGGGCGCAGGCGACGAGCGCGCGGGCCCGGTGGCCGGGCCCGGTCCCTGTGTCGGCGCCCAGGCGGGTCTCGATGTTCGGGACGAGAAGCTCCAGCCATCGAAGCCGCTTTTCGAGTTGGCAGGCCCGCAGGGAGGGCGTCTCGTAGAACATTTTGGAGATCTTGAGGGACTGTCCTGAGAGGTACGCGGGGTCTGCGGCGAGGACTTCGAAAGCGGCGCGGAGTGCGTCCCAGGGGGCCTCGTCGGCGGGTCGCGCTTCGAGTGCGGTCTTCACGGCCTGCCCGGCCTCGGTGAGGTTGCCGAGGACGATGTCCTCTTTTGTGCCGAAGTGCCGGAACAGCGAGCGAGGCGAGATGCCGACCTCCTTCGAGATCTGGTCGATCGTGGTGGCCTCGAAGCCCTGCTCCAGGAACAGGCGCATGGCGGCATCGGCGATGTCGGCCCGCACCGCTCGCCGGGTGCGTTCCCGTAGCCCCGCTGGACCGGCATGACGAACATCCATGGCCGCAGCATATCCCAAAGGCGCACAGCACGCCGTAGTTGGCAGTCTCTGCCACAATAGGCGTACAGTGCGACTCATGTCCGCTTCACCCTTCCCTTCGGAGCAGCGATGACCGCCGTCGACTACCGCAAACAGACAACCCTCATCACCGGTGCCAGTTCCGGAATCGGGGTCGCCTTCGCCCATGAACTCGCCCAGCGCGGCTCGAATGTCGTGCTCGTCGCCCGTCGGCTGGACCGGCTGGAGGCATTGTCGGGAGAACTCGCCACGACATATGGCATCCAGGCCACGGCGATGCCACTCGACCTGAGCCTGCCCGGCGCCGGCGAGACCCTCGCGCAGGAGGTGGCCCGGCGAGGGCTCACAGTGACCAGCCTGGTCAACAACGCCGGGTTCGGCACCTATGGCCCCTTCCACACTGATGACGCGAAGCGGCTCCAAGAGATGATCAATCTCAATGTCGCCAATCTCGTCGACATCAGCCGGGCGTTCATCGAGCAGCTTCGGGCCTCCGGCAGCGGGGTGCTGATCAACGTCGCCAGCCTGGCCGCGTACATGCCCATCCCGAACATGGCCGTCTACGCGGCGACGAAGGCGTTCGTCCTGAGCTTCACCGAGGGACTCTGGCAGGAGTCACTGGGCACCGGGCTGCGCGTGATCGCACTGTCCCCCGGACTCACCCGCACCGAGTTCTTCGACGGCATCAGCTCAGAGGGAGCGAGTACCGGAGGTACTTTCCAGACGCCGCAGGAGGTCGTCACAACGGCGCTGCGCGCGCTCGACGGCCGCACGCCGCCACCCAGCGTCATCTCCGGCAGACGCAATCACCTAATGGCCAACTCGGGCCGGCTGCTGAGCCGGCGGCGCACCGTGCTTGCCGTGGCGGCCACCAACCAGACCACCTAGTACTACATGGCTGACCGGTAAATAAGCAGTTCAGCTGGGCGCGCGGCAGCGGACCCCGGCCGGTGAAGATCGGTTGGGGTTGGTGGGCGGCGGTAGGGGTCAGACATCCCTGGGTCAGGGTGACGGTGAACCCGAGGGCTTCCAACTGGCGGATGTGCGTGCGGGTCTTCTTGTCCTTGTCGAAACCAGGGGTCGGCCTCAGTCCTAAATGCACTGGCATCAACCTGTCGCCGTCAGCGACATCAACCCGGCGCTCAACATCAACAGCGCAGCGCCGCTTCGGATTCCGGTGTTGAGCGCCAAGTTGATGGGCTCTGGCGCACCTCCCGTCGTGTCCGATGCCGTTCCCTCGCCCTGCGTCTCCGATTCACCGGCCGGCTCCTCAGCGGCCTGCTCGCCCTCAGCGGCGGGCCTCCTCGGCCGCCCACTCGGGCGGCTCACCCGACCACGACGCCCCGAGGACAGCGAAGACCTGCGCCCCTACCGGCTCCACTTCACCCGCAAGACCAAGACCGAATCCCACATCCGGGCCCTGCACGTCCAGCACACCACCGGCGGCGACATCATCATCCTGCGCGGCCTGCAGACACACCGGAGCCGAGACAGTGGACCTGTCCGCGTAGCTCCTGCTGGAGGGAAACGCGCCCGCCCTGCTGGAACAGCTCATCGCCCGGCCGTCGCTCGAACCGGGCATCACCGCCGCCCGCTGGCACACCGCCGACGATTCCGCCGGACCCGCGCCGGAGACCGGGCCGGGCACCGCCGCCAATCGGTGATCTGTGCGGCCCGCTGCAGGGAGCCCAGCAGCTTGATGCGGGATGTGACCGTTCTCCAACCGCGAGATCTTCGCCTGGTTCTCGCTGATGCGCGCGGCCAGCTCCCCGTGGGTGAGCTCGGCCGCCTCACGCAGCTCGATCAGCTCGGTGGCCAGGCGAAGGCGGCGCGGTGCATCTCGGCGCTTCGCGAACACAATAGGGGATGGGTCCGATATTTCCCGGCGGTTAACGGGGAGACGGGTCTGCGGCGGGCCCGGCCAGCAGCAGCGCGGCTCCGGCATCGCTAGTTGCACTTCCGGTCGGGGTTCAGGGTGGAGCTGTTGGACGTGCCGTTCGGAGCGGTGGCCGTGACGGTCCAGGCGGCACATGGGTCGCCGGAGACCGTCGCCGAGCCGGTGAACGATGGCGA
>JAOPYM010000566.1 GCA_025964615.1 Actinomycetes bacterium | reverse complement strand
GGCTGCACGCCATCTATGACACCTGCAGCGACGCCGGCCTCGTCGTGCTGTCACACTCGGGTCCCGGCCACCGTGGCGACGCATCGGCCCGGCCCAGCGAGTTCGGCCCGGTGCTGCAACGCTGGCCGAACCTGCGCCTCGTCCTCGCCCACCTGGGCGGAGCGAGCTGGCGGGAAACCGCCGAACTGGCCGGCACCTACCCACAGGTCGCCTTCGACCTGTCCGAGATCATCGAATGGGTCGGCGCCCCCCATGCGCCGTCGGCGACCGACCTGACAGAACTGATCCGCCACATCGGAGCCGACCGCGTAATGCTCGGCTCTGACTTCCCATGGTATGACCCGGTGCGGACGGCGAACCTGGTAGACGGACTCCCCGGCCTCGGCACCGAAGAACGGGCAGCCATCCTCGGCGGGACGGCCGTCCGCCTGCTCGATCTGGAGCGGCCGAAAGCGGTGTGACCGAGATCGGCCGACGCCCAACCGTGTTCGGATAGGTCCAGTACTTGTTGGCCAACCGCCGGTGCCAGTCCAACAACGTGGCCGGTGTCACGTTCCGAGGAGGTGACGCCGCGTGGGCAGCAGCCGTGCCAGCGCGGCGTGCAGCGCCGGGCCGGCCCAGCCGGGCCTTGGACGGCGACCTGACGGCGCAGCACCGCCACCTCATGCCGTAGCACCAGGATTTCCACCTCCTTGGAGGCATCACTGCGGGCCAATAGCACCAACCAGTCCGGGCCGGTCCGGCAGGCCAGCCTCGGCCAGGACGGCTTCTGGACCTGACGGGGACGGGGCCGGGCGCTTGGTGAATGCCCGTGAAACATGGAATTAACTTCGGCACCACCGAAGCTCATTGACGCTGACCTTCGGGCTCTGACAACTTCATCATGAAATGCACTAAACGCTGACTCCGGCGGCACCCTCCTCTGAAAGGAGAACATATCAATGATCATCCGAAAAATGATTTACGCGACATTGACCGGACTCACGTTGATGACGCTCGCCGGGTGCGGCAACTCCTCGGGCTCGGGCTCGGGCTCGGACACGCTGCGGGTAGCGATCAACCCCGGTTTCGTCCCGTTCGAGCAGATCGAAGGCGGGCAGCTCACCGGCTTCGATGTGGACCTGGCCCAGGAGCTGGCCCATCGCCTCGGCCGCAAGAATGCGATCTTCGACCAGCTTCCCTTCACGAGCCTGTTGCCGGCCGTGACATCAGGACGCAACCAAGTCGCCATTTCCGGGATCCTGGACACACCGAAGCGGCGCCAGCAAGTGTCATTTTCCAAGCCTTACATTTATGACTCGTTCGTGATGTCCGTGAAGTCATCGAATAACTCGGTGAAGGGAATATCTGACCTTTCGACGGCCAACATCGCCGTTCAGGTCGGCACCATTCCGGAAGAGTTCGTCCGGGCGAAGCTCCCGCATGCCAAGATCGTCACAGTCCAGGACACGCCATCGGCCTTTCAACTCGTAGCCCAAGGCCGCGCCGACGCTGTGATCACCGACGCCCCCGTGGCGGGTTACTACGTCAAGAAGCTCGGCGGGAGCCTCAAGGTCCTGGCGACCCCGCTCAACGAGGGGCAGCCGATCGGCGTGGTGCTGCCACTGCACAGCACGCTGCAGCAACCGGTCGACAAGGCGTTGGCCGCGATGGAGGCCGACGGCACGCTTGGGAAACTGCGCCAGACCTGGTTCGGCAGCCCTAACGCGAAGACCGGCGCATAGGTGTCCGCCGTAGTCAGCAACCTGCCGTTCCTCCTCAACGGGTTCGTCCTGACGCTCGGCTACGCCGCCGGGGCTCTTGTGTTCTCCATGCTCCTGGGCGGTCTGCTAGGGACGGTGGGCTACGCCGTCCATTACTGGCCCGTGCGTTGGGCGCTCCGGGCGTTCGTGGGACTGTTCCGCAACACTCCCTTCATCGTCCAGCTGTACATCTGGTTCTTCGGCCTCCCCTACGTCGGCGTGCAACTCGCCGCCCCGGTTGCCGGCCTCCTCGGCCTTGGCCTGTACGGGTCGAGCTATGTGACCGAGATCGTGCGTGCCGGGCTGGCGGGCGTTGGGAGGGAGCAGGAGGAGGCCGGGCTCTCGCTGGGTCTCGACCACCGAGATGTCATCGTGCGCGTCGTGTGGCCCCAGGCATTCGCCGGCATGGTGCCCGCGCTGACCAACGAGGCCGTGGCCCTGGTCAAGAACACCTCGATGCTGGGGTTCATCACGATCACAGAGCTGACCCTGCGCACGCAGCAGACGATCAGCTCCACCTTCGCCTCGTTGCCCCTCTACCTGACCGCCGGAGCGATGTACCTCATCATCAACGTGCTGTTGACGATGCTGGCCCGCCGCCTGGAGAAGGTATTGGCACGCGGCGGGCGCGGCAGCGCCCTCAACCTCGAATCACGGACGGAGGTCCCGGTTGATGCCTGACACAGGTCACGGTCCTGCCGAGGTGGTGCTGGACGTCCAGAGTGTGGGGATGACGGTCAGCGATACCACGATCCTCTCGGACGTGAGCTTCCAGTTGGAACGTGGACACACGATCAGTGTGGTGGGCCCATCCGGGTCCGGTAAGAGCACCCTGTTGCGCTGCTTGAACAGGCTGGAGCAGATTTCCCACGGGTCGGTCCTGCTCAACGGCGTCCGCACGGACACGCTCCCGGCGCCGGCACTGCGGAGCCGCATCGGCCTGGTCTCGCAGAAGTTCGCGCTGTTCGGCCACCTCGACGCCCTGGCCAACGTGACGCTCGGGCTGCGGCGGACGCGGCACATGTCCAAGCACGGCGCGAACCAGCAGGCGATGCAGTGGCTCGACCGGGTGGGGCTGGCCGGCTTGGAGAAGCGCCGCCCCCATGAGTTGTCGGGCGGTCAACAGCAGCGGGTCGCGATCGCCCGTGCCGCCGCCCTGGAACCGGACGTGCTCCTGCTGGACGAGGTCACCAGCGCGCTCGATCCGGAACTCGTAGAGGAGGTCGAGAACGTGGTCCTCGGGCTCGCTGGCAGTGGAACCTCCCTCGTCGTGGTGACTCACGAGATTGTCTTCGCGGCAAAGGTGGCCGACGTCATGCTGATGATGGAGGACGGGCAGGTGGTGGAAGTCGGGTCGCCCAAAGACGTCCTGGCCAGCAGCCGGCCTCGCTCACAACGGTTCTTCGCCCGCCACTTGCGAGGATCGGGCGACACCGTGAGTGAGGCGGGCTTGGCCCGGCCATGACGCATATGAAGCCGATACGCATCTCCCCCTGGGTGATCGCACCACCCCCCTCCGATCCGGTCGGCGACCAGATGGCGCATCATAGGACAGGTGGACGACCCTCTCACCAGCGGCCCGGGGCCCGGGAACTCGCCAGGCGTACGGTCCCTGCGCCGGGGCCTCGACCTCCTCGAGGCCATGGCCGACGCCGGTGGCGAGGTGAGCCTGCGGGAACTGTCCCGTCGCCTGGAACTCGCCGAGTCGACAGTGCACGGCCTGCTGCGGACGCTTGTCCTGAGCGGGCATGTGCACCGGACCCCCGATCGCCGGTACGCACTGGGCCACGCGCTGATCCGGCTAGGCGAGGCAACGAACCGGAAATTGGGCGTGCAGGCAGCCCCAACGCTGCGACGCCTGGCCGAGATCGCCGGGGAGAACGTGGACCTGGCCGTTCTCGAGGAAACGGACGCCGTCTACGTGGCGCAGGCGGTCGTGCCCCGCTCACCCCGATCGGCCCGCGAGGTGGAGCGCCGGTTGCCGGCCTCGGCGACGGCGGCTGGACGGGTCCTGCTCAGCCAGTTGCCGCCCGCCGAGATCGACCTTTTCATGCGGCGTCGATTGGGGCACGGGGACGAGGTCGCACTCCCGCCGGATCGCTTCCTCACCGACCTCGCCCGTATCCGTTCCCAGGGCTACGCGATCGAGACCGAGGAGATCGAAATCGGCGTCTCTTGCCTCGCGTTGCCCGTGCGTCGAGCGCCGATACCGCTGGCTCTCACCGTCACCGGCCCGTCGTCACGGCTGACGGTGGATTACATGCTCTCCCTGCGACCGCGGGTCCACCAGGTGGCCGAGCAACTGGCCGCCGAGATGCGGCGCTCACTCTCGTCTTGACTCAGGGCGCGCGCCACGGGCACCGAACCCGGCACCTTTAGTCCGCCGTCGGCGGCGGGCCACTCATCCCCGGCGGGTCCGACCGCCCTTCACCACTCTGGATCGTTCCAGGAAGGACACCTATGATCATCGCCACCCCCAATATGCAGGACCTCGCCGCGCGTGTGCTCGGCGGCACCGTCATGGCGGCCAGCGATGAGGCGTTCGGTGAGAAGGAAAACCTTCTCAACCCCGGGCCGGTCGACTTCGTGCCCGGTCGCTTCGGCGCCCGAGGGGAGATCGTCGATGGGTGGGAGACCAGGCGGCGCCGCGTACCGGGTGTCGACTGGGCGCTCGTGCGGCTCGGAGTCCCCGGCATCATCCGTGCCGTCGACGTCGACACCACGTCCTTCACCGGGAACCACCCCGTCGGGTGCCGCGTGGAAGCCTGCGGCGTGGAGGGCTACCCGAGCCCGGAGGAACTGATGAACGCCGACTGGGTGGAGATCGTCGCTGAGACCGAGCTCGCCGGTGACCAGTCCAACGTCCTGCGGGTCGAGAGCGACGTCCGCTTCACACATGTGCGGCTGACAATCTGGCCGGACGGCGGGGTGGGCCGTCTCCGCCTCTGGGGTAGGGCGGTTCCCGATCCGCGAGACTACGATTTCGGCTCCCGAGACCTCGCGTCTCAGCTCCGCGGAGGCCTCGTGGAGGGCAGCAGCGACGGCTTCTACAGCTCCGCCCAATCACTCAACCGCCCAGATGAGGCGCGAACCATGGGCGAGGGCTGGGAGACACGGCGCCAGCGGGGCACGGGCCCCGACTGGGTCGTTGTACGCCTCGCGACGCGGGCGCACGTCCACGCGGTCGTCCTGGACACGGCGTACTTCCGTTACAACGCCTCGGCGCAGTGCTCGCTGCTCGGACTGGATCTCGACCCTCTCGACGGCGACGCCACGATCGCCGACTCGTCCTCCTGGAAGGAACTGCTGCCCCTGACGAGGCTGCAGCCGGACACTCAGCACATGTTCTGGCTGAGCAGCACCGTCCCGGCGAGCCCGCCCGTGACGCACGTGCGCTTGGAGGCCATGCCCGATGGAGGGCTCTCCCGCCTGCGTGTGATCGCCACCCCCGACGCCGTCGGGCGCCGAGCCCTCGGCATCACGTGGTGGAACACACTGCCCGCTGCACAGCTGTTCGCCATCCTGACGGCGGCGGGAGTGCCGGCGCCGGACGCGGACGCTCTGATCCGACGGCGGCCCCTGAAGGAGGCACTGGGAAGTGCCGCGGACCTGGGCGTGCTGGGCGAGACCAGTACTCCGGTCGTCAACCAACTGCTCTTCGGGAGGGCCGGGTGATGGGCGACACCGAAGGTCTGCGGATGGATGTATGGAAGCAACCTCTGCGACTCGTCCGTCCACTGCGGATCTCGCGATCCACGACGACGGTCGTGGAGAACGTCTTCATCGCCATCACCGTGGCGGGGGAGGTCGGATATGGGGAGGCAGCGCCAGGGCCATGGCGAGGGGAACCGATCGAGGCGATCCTGCGCTACCTGGAGGGGGCGGCCACGCTCCTGGGCGATGACCCCTTCGACGCCGATGCGATCTTCTCGCGCCTGGACCAGCGACTCGGCGAGAACCGGGCCGCGCGCTCGGCCGTTGACATGGCCTTGACCGACCTCGTCGGCAAGCTCGTGGGTACCCCGGTGTTCCGCTTGCTGGGACTGGACGCCACCCGTACCTGCGACCTGTGCTACACGATCGGGCTCGGCCCCGTCGAGGAGATGGTGAAGGCAGCGGTAGATGCCGCATCGGCATTTTCGGCGATCAAGATCAAGCTGGGAGGCCCTGACGACGCCACGATCGTGCGGGAGATCGCGGCGGCCGTGGACGTGCCCCTGCGCGTTGACGCCAACGGAGGGTGGAGCGCCAGACGCACGCTCGATCTTCTTGATGAGGTCCTCGTACCGTGTGGGGTCACCCTGCTCGAACAGCCCGTGCCGGCAGCGGACTTGAGAGCCCTGGCCGAGGTCCACGAACGCTCCCCCATTCCCGTCATCGCCGACGAGTCCGTCACTGACCTGGCTTCGCTGCGGCCGCTCGTGGGCAGATGCTCCGGCATCGACGTCAAACTCACCAAGTGCGGCGGGATGCGGGAGGCTCTTCGCCTCATCTCCGCAGCCCGAGCCTTCGACCTGTCAGTAATGATCGGCTGCGAGGTGGAGACCTCCCTGGCGATCTCAGCCGCCGCGGTCCTCACGTGCTTGGCCGACCATGCGGATCTCGACCTGCACCTGTGGCTGGAGAACGACCCCTTCGTCGGTGTGGGACTCCGCGACGGAAAATTCGTGCTGCCCGCCGGCCCTGGCATCGGCGCCGAGCCGACCCACGAGCTACGGACCCCGCCAACGGGCTCGAGCCCTGGGCCTACGTAGGTGCCACCGCGTGCCCGGCGGATCGGCCGGCAGGCTGGCGTAGTCGGGTTTGCCCGTTTGCATCTGGGACTGCTGACCTGGTGAAATTACCCCGTGCCACTGCCATCCCTCACCCACAAGCCGCTCTACACCGCCCATGGCGTCGTCGCGACGAGCCAGCCGCTGGCCACCTCGGCCGGGCTAGCGGTGCTGCGGCGCGGTGGCAACGCGGTGGACGCGGCAATCGCTACTGCGATCACGCTGACCGTGGTGCAGCCGGCCTCCAACGACATCGGCGGTGACCTCTTCGCGATCGTCTGGGACGGCAGCGCCCTACATGGGCTCAATGCGTCCGGTCGGTCACCGGCCGCGCTGACGTTGGATCTGGTGCGCTCGGTCGCGACGCCGCCCAGCGCCGACTTGGGCGGAACCCAGGCGGTCGCCAGCACCACAATGCCCGCGCACGGGTGGCTGCCGGTCACCGTACCGGGCGCTCCGGCGGGATGGCGGGACCTGCACGAGCGTTTCGGTCGGCTGCCGTTCGCCGAGTTGTTCGCCGACGCGATCGGCTACGCGTCCGCGGGTTACCCGGTGTCCCCCAGCGTGGCGCGCCACTGGGAACAGGCGGGCCGGCAAGTCCACGCCGGGTTGCGCGGTGCGGAGTTCGCCGAATGGGAGCGGGTGTTCACTGTCGACGGTGGCCGGGCGCCGGCCGCTGGCGAGTGGTGGCGCAATCCGGACGCCGCCCGGACCCTTCGCCTGATCGCTGAGTCAGGTGCGGAGGAGTTCTACCGGGGCCGCATCGCCGCGGCCATCGCGGCACACGCCTCAGCCACCGGCGGCCTGCTGACCCTCGAGGACCTGGCCCAACATACGTCGACCTGGGTCGAACCGATCGGGGTCAACTACCGCGGGTACGACGTCTGGGAGTTGCCACCCAACGGGCAGGGCGTGGCGGCGCTACTCGCACTCGGTATCCTGGACGGCCTCGACCTGGCCACGGCGGACCCGCAGCAGCGGCTCCATTGGCAGATCGAGGCGATGAAGCTGGGCTTCGCGGACGCCCACGCGTACGTGGCAGACCCGGAGATGTCCGCGCTGCCCGCCGGTCTCCTCGATCCGGCCTACGCCGCGACGCGCCGGGCGTTGATCGGCGAGTCCGCCGGTGACCCGCCACCCGGCGATCCGGCCCGAGGCGGCACCGTCTATTTGTGTACTGCCGACGCCGACGGAATGATGGTCAGCCTCATCCAGTCCAACTACATGGCATTCGGGTCCCACGTCGTCATACCCGGGTACGGCTTCGGGCTGCAGAACCGGGGCGCCGGATTCTCACTCGACCCGGCCCACCCCAACGTGGCCGCCGGCGGCAAGCGGCCCTACCACACCATCATCCCGGGCTTCCTGACCCGGGACGGCCAGGCGGTCGGGCCGTTCGGCGTGATGGGCGGCCACATGCAACCGCAGGGACACCTGCAACTTGTGATGTCCACCGTGGATGAGGGACTCGACCCGCAGGCGGCGCTGAACCAGCCCCGGTGGTACTGGCACACGGCGCGGGATGTGCGGGTGGAGCCGGGCATCGACCCGGAGCCGCTGCGCCGGCGGGGTCATCAGGTGACGGTCGAAGAGTCCGACGTGTACGGCTCCGGCCAGGCGATCTGGCGGCAGCCCAGTGGCGGGTACGTCGCCGGTTCCGAGCCGCGCGCCGACGGATACGCCGCGGGTTACTGAGTCACGGGTTCACGCCCTGGCCCAGGCCGCCTACCGGCTTCGGGAACGGGTGAGAATCCGGTAACACGTACGATACAAAGTTAGTGGTATACCGTAATAAGTTGTTCGTATACAGCTTCCTGATGGTGTTTCCCGGCCACCCTGGAGGCGGTTATGACCGATCTCGTGTTGCGCGACGCGCGCATCAGCGGCGCGTCCGGGCTCGTCGACATCGAGGTCGACGACGGGCTCATCCGGTCGATCCTGCCGGCCATGGGCCGGACTGCTGAAACGGTCATCGACTGTGCGGGCCGGGTGGTCATTCCCGGACTGATCGAATCGCACCTCCATCTCGACAAGGCGCTGCTCGACGGTGAGCGGGCCAGCCCGGACGGCACGCTCGGCGGCGCCATCGCCGTCACCGGCGAGCTGAAGCGGGCCTTCACCCCGGCCACTGTCAGGGACCGAGCCAGGCGGGTTCTCGACCAGGCGATCACCAACGGCACCACCTTCGTCCGGGCTCATCCCGACGTCGATCCGATTGTCGGGCTGATGACCCTCGACGTCATGCTGGGGCTGCGTGAGGAGTACCGGGGTCTGATGGACCTGCAGGTCGTCGCGTTCCCGCAGGAAGGGCTGTTGCGGGCCCCCCAGACCCTGGAGCTGCTGCGGGAGGGGCTTCGCCGGGGCGCCGACGTCGTCGGCGGCTGCCCCTACAACGAG